>CAINDH010000066.1 GCA_903847285.1 uncultured Verrucomicrobia subdivision 3 bacterium
CCCCGTCCGAAAGACTGCCTGCAAACGCACCCGATGTCGAAGTGAGTCAGGGCGGTGGTGGTCGCCAGGCCACCCGAGAGCCGCTCCGCCGCAAACTCAGCGAGACGCGCAAAGCCGTCACGCACAAGTTCGACATCGCCGGCCACGAAGGTTATCTCACCGTGGGCCTGTTCGAAGACGAGACGCCCGGCGAATTGTTCATCACGATGGCCAAGGAAGGTTCCACCATTGGCGGCCTGATGGACAGCATCGGCACGCTCACCAGCATGGCGCTGCAATACGGCGTGCCGCTGGAAGCGCTCGTCCGCAAGTTCGCGCACCAGCGTTTCGAGCCGAGCGGCTTCACGAAGAATCCCGACATCCGCAACGCTGCGTCCATCACCGACTACGTTTTCCGCTGGCTGGCATTCCAGTTCATCCCCGGTTATCGCGAAAGCGTTGCCGGTCCGCGCAACCAGCCCGAGCTCGTCATGCCAGGCTTGATCGAGGAAATGAAAAAGCAGATCAACCGTCCGGTGCCCGAATTGCCGATGTCCGATGATACCGACATCATTGACTTGAAAAAGACCAGCGTCCGCCGCTCGCAGACGCTCACCTCGATGATCACGAACCAGCAGGACGCGCCGACGTGCCCGAACTGCGGTAACGTCGTCGTTCGCAACGGCGCGTGCTACAAGTGCCTGAACTGCGGCGAAAGCCTCGGTTGCTCGTAAGCGAAATCATTCACACACCAGCCGGAGAAATTATTTTCTCCGGCTGGTTTCGTTTTGACACTTCTGGATAGTCGGTTCAAAGTCCGCCTATGAAAATAATTCTTCCGGCGCTCTGCCTTGGCATTTTCATTTGGACCGGCTGCGCCTCGCTGACGGCGACCAAGCCGGTCAAAGAAACTTGGTCGAGCTTCGATTTACCGTCGGAACATCCGCCGGGAAACGCATCGCCGAAAAACAGTCCGCCGGGTAATATACCGCCAGGAACAATGAGTTTTTCAGGCGTGGGTGTGAATCAGGTGCTGGAGATTTACCAAAAAGTTTCCGGGCGAACCGTGGTGCGGGGAAGTTTGCCGGAAGGGAGAGTCCAATTCCACAGTGAGAAACCGCTGACAAAGATTCAAATTCTCCAGATTTTCGACACCTTGCTCGCTGAGGCTGGCGTGGCGATGCTGCCGACCGGAGAGAATATTGTTCGGGCCGTCTTCGTCGAAAAGGTCAATTCCGAAAACCCGCCGGAGATCAATCTGCCGTGGCGTTTGTTGCCGGAATCAAAATCCATTATGACCCGCACCGTGCATCTGAAAACGCTGAAGCCCTCGCAAGTTGTGCCCTTGCTCGCGCCGCTTGCCGGTCTGCCCAATAGCATCGTGGCGATTGATAACCAGCGGCTGCTCATTCTCCGCGATTATTCCATCAACATCCGTCGTCAGTTGCAGTTGTTGGAGGAAGTGGAACAAAAAACTTCTCGCTAATTGGCAAAGCTGAAATCCGGGCGAACATTCTCATCACCGCTGCAAGGTGACACTCATCAAGCCGATCACCACTTCGTTGGCCAAGGCGCGCACGGTCAGGGACTTTAGTTCTTTGGTGGCATCCAGCGGCAAATCCAAAACCGTGGCCGCGCCGCCTCTCACGGTTCGACCTTTGCCTTTGAAGGAATTCATTTCCAAAACGCGAATTTTTCCCGTCGCCAAATCCACGCGCACCGGCAATGGTTCGGGACGGGCGAATGCGAAGTCATCAATGTAGTAATCCTGATCAATCGGCCACCACGTCGTGGGATTGTGTAGTGCGAGCCGCGAAGTCGAGCCGTCGGTGTAGGTCGCGATGACTTCGCCGTTGTCGAAGCGCGATTGCATCGCCGAGGTCGAGCCCGCCATGAGCAGAAACGCGTGGGCCGACTTGCCGTTCAGCGGCACAGAGATTTCGCGTGGATAATTTTCCCACTGCGAAACGAACGCGATGTTCCGTGCCTCCGCCTGGGTTGGCGTGACGAGCGGAACGCCGTTGGGCAAAATAATTTCCCCGCCAGATTTTCCCGCCGCCGCGCGCAGCCCGGAGTCATCCACAATAAAATTATCTTTGGGATGGCACCAACTGCCGATGCCTTGCTTCGGCGTCGCCAGTGATGCGTAGGACGAACGCGGTGCAAGATACTCGTTGCGGAAAATCTGCGTGACGCGGTCGTTGAAGTTCGTGGTAAGATTCACCGCGTCAAACTTTGCGCTGATCGGTGCGGTCCAATCCAGCGCCATGCCGGACACCGGCGCGGCTAGAATTTCAAACGCCACTGGTTGCCACCAACGTAATTCGCCTTGTAGCACCTGGGCGAAAACCGTGCGGTGCCCCGGCGTTCCTGTGGCCGTTCCGCGTAGCAAACTGCCATTGAACGTCGCGTGGCTCAATGCGCGTTGCGGATCGGCCAGCCCCAGAATTTTTGAACCAACGTCGGTCTGCAACGCTGCGTTCGGTGAAGTGGTCATTTCCACGCCCGCCATCGCCGGAGTTTTTCCGCGCCACTGGATGATGACATCCTGTTTTACCGCCGCCGCCACTGTGATCTCAATGCGCGGCGTGCCGACAGAATCTTCCACGAGCCGCCACGTTGTCGGCTGGCCATTCACCGTCACGCTCGCCACTTCATCACGCAGCGCAGGAATCTGTAGGGAAAGTTTTTGCGGCGCAGAAAATTTGTTTTCAAATGAATAATTTTCCCGCAAACCATCACGGTGAAAGGCGAAACTAAAATCAGGATGCGTGATGCGGGCATCGTTCCAAGCCGCTGGAAAGCCGGGGCGGATTTTTATTTTACCGGCGAGCAAGTCGGGTTGCACACCAAACAAACCTTCAACCAGCGCGCGGGACATTGCACCGCTGCCGTCGCCGAAATCGCGCTGCGATTCGCGGCGCACGGAGTCGAAGTAAGTGCACATCCCGACGTTGCCGGGGCAGAGGCCGAGAAACATCGAGTCGAGCAGTGCGCCCTTGAACAGCGGGAACGCGCCGTCCGGGCGCCTCGCCTGCCAATAGCCCAGCGCCGTGTGCATCGTCTCTGCGAACACCACGTTATTGAGCGACCAAGTGTAAGGCATCCAACTTGTCGTCGGCATCGTGTAATTTCCGGACGGAACGTTTTCGCCGACCAGCGGAAAGCGCGCAATCTGGGTGTCCACGAAACGCGTCATCTGCCACGCTTCTAGTGGCGACGCGGCCTCGGAATCCACTGTGTGATAAAACGTCCACGCGGCGGCGTTCGGATGCACGAGTTGCAAGCCGAGCAAATCTTTCCACTCCGCGAACCAGCCACGATCCGCGAGCCAAAGATTTTTTTCCATTCCTTGCGCGATCAACTCTGCCTCGTGTTCGTAGGGCGAAGCATCTTTGCCGAGCAACTTCGCCACGCGTGCCGCTAGGCGGTTGTGGTAAAGATTGTAAGCCGAGGAATGCGTCGCGCCGCCACCGTTGTAGGCCAGATCATCGCTGGCCCAGATACAGCAATACGCTTCGTAGAGCGGTAGTCTGTCTGCGCCGAATTCGCGTCGGAACAAACGCTGTTCCCATGCGAGATGGCGCTCGATTATTGGCCACATTTGCCGAGCGTAATCCAAATCGCCAGTCCACAACAGATGGCGGAAGAACGCGTCCACGGCCACGAGATTCATGTCGTAATGCGTTTTCGTCAGGTCGCCGTTGGAGTGCAGCGCTGTTTCGTTGCGCGCGAGATTGGAAATTTCCTCCGGTGACGGAATGATTTCGGGGATGGCGTTGGAATTTTGTCCGCGCGCATAACCGGCGAATTGTGCTGCCGTGCGTTCGTGCCAGCCGAGTTCATCGCCCGAGTAAGGCCCGCGCCAGCCGAGCAAGCGCATTCGCCACGCGACCGCCCCATGCATAAAACTTTGCTGCTGCACATCCCAAACGGCGTTCGCCGCGACGTTCAGCGCGGCAGCGGCGGCGTTCACGAACGGATCCGGCGTTTCGACCACAACGCGTTCAGCGATTGCGCGCCGCTGTTCCTCGGCTTGCGTGAACAGCTCCGGCAAATTTTCGGCGGCGATGGGTTTCGTGTCATCGGTGACGTGTTGCAACGTAAGATAAACCGGCTCCGTGGGCGGCATCGCAATGCGGCCAGTGACGAGCGGCGTGTCCGACTGGCTCGCTGACGCGGCAAAAAGTTTTTCGGGCTGCGACCACAAGGTGGCGTTGCCCACGGCGAGTTGCGTTCCGGCGGATGCCACGCCAGCAATCAATCCGCCTTTGCCGCGTAGCGTAAAGGCATTTGTCCGCAGGGAGATTTCACTCCCGGTGCATTGTTCCGGCGCGAGCTGGAAAAATTTCCCAACTGGCTCGCGCTCGCAGCCGATGTCCCCGCTGCGCTGCCCCTTCATCCCATTCGCTCCGCCGTAGGCCCAGATGAGTTCGATGGGCATCCACGCGGAATTCACTTCGGCGCGGACGATGACGCCACGGTCGGTGCTCAATGGCAGCAGCGTCAGCCGCAATTCCCGATTGTCCATCAGCACCGCATCCTTGATGTCATAGACCATCGCGCCGGCACGATAACGCGCCACGATTTTGTCCGCGTCATTCAGCCACTTCACGCCGAGCGGCGTCTTGAGGCCGAGCCGCAAGTTGCCGCCGCGACCGGACAGGTAGAGCGAGCACTCCGGCTTATCCCCGGCATCCACGCGAAAGGAATTATTCGGACCGTAAAGCGGACGGTTAAAAAATTCCGCGCCGTTCGTGATGACAAAATCCTTGCCGATCGGCGTGTAGCGCAGTGGACGTTCGAGGTGGTTCGTGAGGAATACCCGGGAAAGATTTTGCAGCCGTTCCGGTGGTTCCTGAGCGCCGAGGGAGCTGACCAACGGCAGGATCAGCCACGCGGCAACGCGGAGAAGATGCTGAAATGACATGCCCGCAGCTTGGACCCAAACGGGCGGCGTTCCAATTTTTTATTTTGGGGACGGCTGGTAAGGCCTAGCGACCAAGGCTAAGCCATCAACGAGTCGTGGCCTAGACGACAGAGCTAACGGCGGTTAGCCCTGATCAGGCATCATCATTTTGGGAGGGAATCCAGATACTTCTGATATTGCTTCTGCTGAAGTTCCCAAGTGTCGAGAATCTTCTCAAATCTAACGAAATCATCCTGCTGTCTTTTCAACAATTGCTCCTGTGTAGCCATCAAGGCATCTGCACGCTTGTGCATGGCGTCTTGTGCCTGAAGCTGTGCACTGGCCCGTTTGCACTGCTCATCGTAGGCGTCCAGCTGTGCCTGTTGTCGTTTCAGTTGACCATCATAATCCTTCTGCACCTGCGTGGTAGTAGAGTCAGAAGCGGGAACAATCGAACTATCACTGCGACGGTCACAACCGGTGAACGTGCAACAGATAATTAGCAATATTATGTGGTAATTCTTCATCAGTGTGCATTGAAGCTAAACTTTTAGGTGGGCGACTATATTTCCGGCCTTCCTTTTAATCAAGAATCGTTTGGGTGGCGTTTTGCCCAGCATGTTGAGAAACGCACACGACACTTGGCCGTGGCAACGAATAAACTTTTCGCGGGCATTTTCTTTTCTAAACTGCGCGCGTGTCTCTCAAAATTGGCGACCAAATTACCCTGACCATCCACGACCTCGCGTTCGGCGGCGAGGGCGTGGGGCGGCTGGACGAATTCGTGGTGTTCGTCCCCTTCGTCATCACTGGCGAAACGGTGGAGGCGGAAATCATCGAGGTCAAAAAGAATTTCGCGCGGGCGATGTTACTGCGCGTCATTACGGCGTCGCCGGAACGCGTCGCGCCGGAGTGCCGTTACTTCACCCAATGCGGCGGCTGCCAGTATCAGCACATTGATTACGCGGCGCAGCTGCGGTTCAAGCACAAGCAGATTTCCGATTTATTCGAGCGCGTGGGGAAGATTTCGCCGGAGCGGGTCGCGCCGGTCATCGGCTGCCCGCAACCTTACGGCTACCGCAACCGCATCATGATCCGCAGCCAGTGGAACGGCCCGGCGAAGAAACTGGAAATCGGCTTCATCCGCGCAGACAACAACTGGGTGCAGGATTTGGATGAATGTAAAATCGCGGAGCCGTCGTTGAACGAGCAGATCAAGCAGGTGCGCGCCAATCCGCCGCCGCGCGGTGGCTTGAAGTTCGTGCTGCGCGTGCAAGCGGAAGGCTGGGAAGTGCCGAAGGATTCGTTCTTCCAGAATAATTTCTTCCTGCTGCCCAAGCTGGTGGAGACGGTGAAAGGTTTTCTCCAGGACAGCGGTGCGAAGCACCTGATTGATCTGTATTGCGGCGTGGGTTTCTTCGGCATCGAGGTAGCAGGTGCGGTGGATTCGTTCGTGGGCGTGGAATACGACGCGCTGGCGATCAAGGCGGCGCGGCAAAACGCGGCGTCACGCAACATTAACAATGGCGAGTTTGTGTCTGCCAAGTCGGAGGAGGCGTTGCCGGAGTTGCTGAAAAATTTTCCCGCGGATAACACCTCGGTCATCCTTGACCCGCCGCGTAAAGGTTGCTGGCCGTCGTTATTGGAATTGCTGCGGACAACGCGCCCGGCGCAAGTTATTTACGTATCCTGCCATCCGGCGACGATGGCGCGAGATTTGAACATTTTGTGCGCGGATGGTGTCTTTGAACTGGCACGCGTGCAGCCGCTGGATATGTTTCCGCAAACGCAGCATGTCGAGTGCGTGGCGGATTTGCGTCGCCGAAACTGAACTTGCCAACGCGCAGTTCTTGGATTCAACTGAACGAAACCCGATGCCTAAAGACAATCAGATCGACCCGCTAAAAAGGTTTGTGCCCTCCATCCTGCCCTGGCTGCTGGGCGCGGGGATGTTCGCGGTGTATTATTTCACGCTCAATCATTGGGTGACGCTACTGAACTTGGACGCGGTGTCCAAGACGTCGGGCTTCATGTGGCAGCCCCAGATTTATGCGCCGCTGACGTATCTGGTCACGTTGCCACTCCATCTGCTCTCGCCGGCTAGCGTGCCGGTGGCGTTGAATCTGGTGGCCGCGCTATGCGCTGCGTTAACGCTGGTTCTGCTGGCGCGGTGCGTGGCAATTTTGCCGCAGGATCGTTCGGAGCCGCAACGCGAACGGGAGAAGAGCGACTATGCCTTTCTGACCGGTTGGCAGGCGTGGTTTCCGCCGGTGTTCGCAGTGCTGATGCTGGGACTGCAACTGACGTTCTGGCAGCACGCAACAAATTTCACTGGTTCGATGGTGGCCTTGCTGCTGTTTGCCTTCATCGTCTGGCTGCTGTTGGAATACCGCTTGGACGAAAGTGAATGGCGCTTGTCGGCGGCGGCGCTGGCGCTGGGCGCGGGCATCACAGAAGACTGGGCGTTCGTCGGCTTCGCGCCGGTTTTTCTGGCGGCGCTCATCTGGCTGAAGAAGTTGGATTTTTTCAGCGTGCGTTTCCTGCTTCGGATTGTTTTATGCGGACTAGCGGGGCTGCTGTTTTTCTTCCTGTTGCCGCTGGTGGCAAAGTGCGCGGCGGATTTTAAGGTGGGCATCTGGGAGACGATGCGCATGAACATTCGAGGCGACTGGGCGGCGGTCAAGTCGATCAAGATTGGCGCAGTGCGGACCGCACTGATTCAATCCTCGCTCTCCACAGTGCTGCCAGTATTGCTGATGTCCCTGCGTTGGAGTGCGAGCTTCGGCGACAACAGCCGCATGGGCACGGTGCTTGCCTCAAACATGTTTCACTTCGTGCAGGCGGCGGTATTCACCGTGTGCGTTTGGGTAATGTTCGACTCGCCGTTTTCGGCGCAGCAGTTGCTCGGCTCTAGCGCGCTACCGCTGACTTTTCTTTCTGCGTTAAGCATCGGCTACGCGTGGGGATATTTCCTGTTAGTATTCGGCCGCGCGCCGGCACCGACGCGCCGCAATCCCAACCCGCTGCCCATTTTTCCAAAGCCGTTGATGTGGTTAGCTCCGGTCATTGTTGCGGGAACCTTTGCATCCGTGGTCCTGTCCGTCGGTGCGCTCATCTATAAAAATAAGCCGATTATAGCGGAGGTGAACAACGATGTGCTGCTCAAATTTTCGCAACTCTCGTTGGCGAATCTCCCCAAGTCCGGCGCAGTTTTATTGTGCGACAGCGACGCGCCGGGGCAGGATCAACCATTGCGCGCCACATTGCTGCGGGCGGCGGCGGCCAAGTTTGGTCGCGCCTCAGATTTCCCCATTTTGGACACGGCGGCGTTGAACTGGTCGCCATATCACAAAAGCATCCACCGTCAGCATCCGGATAAAATTCCGCTCATCGTGAAGCCGACGGACATGGGCGGTGTGGCGCCGATTGAAATCTTCGGGATGATTGACTCGCTCGTAAAATCAAACTCCGTCAGTTATCTACATCCCAGTTACGGCTATTATTTTGAAAGATTTTATCAGGAACCGCATGGATTGAGTTACTCCATGAAGCTCTTGCCGGAAAAAACTCTGTTGCCACCGGCGTTGGATAAAAATCTCATCGCCGAAAACGAAATTTTTTGGACCGAACTCGTTGCCACGCTTGGTCCATCGGTGGACAAGGCGCTTGCCCAATCTCTGATTCAACAATACGACGGCAATAACCTGCCCAGTTGGCTGTTGATGCATCTGCACGCGCTACCGGTGTTCAACCAAAATGCTATCATAGTCGGGATGTTCTGCTCGCGCAGTTTGAATGCGTGGGGCGTTCAACTGCAGCGCGCTGGCGAACTCGAAAAAGCCGCGCAACGCTTCCGGGAAGCCAAGCGGTTCAGCCCCGACAACATCGTGGCCGACATCAACCTTGCCTTTAACGAAACCTTGCGCGCAGGCAAGCCGCTTAACATTGACCTTGGCCGCGTCACCGCCGACAACTACGGCAAATATCGCAACTGGAATACCCTCGTGACCGCCAACGGGCCGTTTGATGACCTGAGCTTTTGTTTCGAAGCCGGCTTCCAATTGGCGCAGAACGGACACTTCCGCCAGTCCGCCTACGCGTTTGAACGCGTCCGCCAGTTGGATCCAAAAAATCTCGTGGCCCGCCTCCAGTTAGCGCAAATCTATTTGCTGAACCGGTTGCCGGAACGGGCATTGGATTCCATCCATGAACCACTTACCCAACCCGCGCAGTATGGCTTGAACGAAAATAATTCCACTGGCCTCAGCATTCTTGCGGCGGCGGGATATTTTCAAAAAGACGACGTGGCCACCGGTATACGCTTGCTCGAAACTGAAGTTGCCCGCCATCCGGATGACAACGACCTGCTCACCGCCACCACGCAAGCATTTTTCAACCACGGGCTTTACACCAACGCCTTGCGCGTGATTGACAGCAAACTCGCGCGCACGCCGGATGACCATGACTGGCTCTTCGGACGTGGCTACGCCTGCATCCAGATGGGCGCTTACGAAGAGTCCATCAAGGCCATGACCCGTGTTCTGCAAATCGCTACCAACAATGAAAGCGCCCGCTTCAACCGCGCGCTGGCCTACCTGCAAAGCGACCAGCTCGATGCCGCCCGTGCCGACTATCGCCAGTTGCAACTCACCTACACGAACGCCTATCCCGTCGCCTATGGCCTCGCAGAAATCGCGTGGCGCAAAAAAGAAAACGCCGAATCGCTGCGCAATTACCAGATTTACCTCGCCAACGCCCCGACCAACACGCCGGAATTTTCCACCGTCCGCGAGCGCATCCGGCAGCTTGGCGGCAAATGACCGACGCCCATGCGCGTCACCCACCTAATCACCCGGCTAGTTCTTGGCGGCGCGCAGGAGAACACCCTCGCCACCATTCGCGGCCTGCGCATAAAAAACGGTGTTGAAATTAATTTAATCTCGGGACCAACCGTCGGCCCCGAAGGTTCTTTAGAAAATAACGCCCGCGAAATCTTCACCCTTCCCCCCATTGGAGAAGGGAGTCTGGCTGAGAGTACGGCTTTCACTATCGTCCCCGAACTGATCCGCCCCGTTCACCCGCTGAAAGATTTTCTTGCACTGCGGAGACTTGAAATAATCCTCCGCCAGCAAAAGCCTGACCTCGTTCACACCCACAGCGGCAAGGCCGGCATCCTTGGTCGGTTGGCCGCGAAACGTGCAGGCGTGCCGGTCATCATTCACCACATCCACGGCCCGTCGTTCGGAAATTTCCAAGGCGCGCTCGCTAATTTTATTTTCACCACCGCCGAACGCCGCGCGGCGCGCGTCACCGATCATTTCTTCTGCTCCGCCAGCGCGATGACGAAACGTTATCTGGCGGCTGGAATTGGAAAACCGGAAAACTTCACGCGCATCTTCAGCGGCTTCAACTTGGAGCCGTTTCTCAACGCGACCAACGACCTCGCGCTCCGCAAAAAACTTGGCTTGGATGAAACACATTTCGTCATCGGCAAGATCGCCCGCATCTTCAGGCTGAAAGGCCACGCGGATTTGCTGCAAGCCTTCACCAAAATTCTCCCGCAGGTTCCGCACGCCCGGCTGCTGTTCGTCGGCGACGGTTCGTTGCGTGGTGAAATGGAAAATCTGGCGCGCAATCTAGGCGTGGTGGACAAGGTGATTTTCACCGGCCTCGTGCCGCCCGGTGAAGTCGCCCGCTACGTCGGCATCATGGATTGTCTCGCGCATCTCTCGTATCGCGAGGCGTTGTCGCGCGCACTGCCGCAGGCGCTCGCGGCGGGCAAGCCCGTTGTGGCCTACGATTTTGATGGCGCGGATGAAGTCTGCCGCGAAAACGAAACCGGTTTCATCGTTCGCACCGGCGACACTTCTGCCGCTGCTGAAAAATTATTATTGCTGGCTCGCAGCGCTGAACTGCGCCAAAAATTTGGCCGGGCCGGCTCGGCCTTTGTGAAAGAAAATTTCTCCGTCGAAAAAATGGTGGCCGACCAATACGCGGTCTATCAGCGGCTGCTGGAAAAACGTCCGTGCCGTCCGGGCTAACCGGCGGGCGTTCTAAAAATTCAGAACCGCAGGCCGGCGGAAATCAGGATGGCATGGCTGATGAATTTGTAAGTGCCATCCGCATTTTGTCCGGCAAACAGGGCAGGGGAGGAAGACGGCTGACTTCCGCTCACCGTGCGCTCTGGTCCGTATCCAAACTGGTAGGTCACATCGAAGTCTATGCTCTTGCCCTTGCGCCCAATGCCCACCGTGAGGAAGTGCCGATCCAAATCCGCCACGCCTGGCGCGTAAAAAGCATCCGGCACGGAATTCTCGTTGAACAGATAGCCCGCGCTGACGTGCCAGCCGTTGTCGAAATAGCGCGTGACCCCGGCGGAATACATCCAACTCGCCTGCCATTGCAGCCGAACCGGGATGTCCTGCTGAATGCCCGAGGGCGGCGCGGGATTCTGTTTGATAGTCGTGTTGCCCACGCTGCTCCAGTCGGCGTAATCTGCATCAAATTCAAAATTCCACTTCGGTGTTGGGCGATAGGAAACAGCAAATGTCGCCGTCAGCGGAAACGTCAGTCCCATCTTGGCATCGCGCGTGCCTGTCGGAAAAGCGCCTTCCTCGGCGAACCCGGTTTTGCCATCAAACACAAACGTCGTTGAGCTCCGCACCGTCGCGCCGAAGGAAATTTTTTCATGCGGCGACCACAAGATGCCTGCGTTGTAGCTGGCGCTAAAACCATCGCCGGTGAAGCGGAAAAAATTTGGCGGGTTCGCGCGGCGCAAAATTCCCTGCTCCAAATTCAACTTTGCGTAATCCAGACTGCCACCGACGGCGAGCGAGAGTGAGTCGCAAACTTTCCAGGCGACTACCGGATTGATGCGGAGATAGGAAAGCTGGCTGCGCTCGGAGACCGCGCGGAACCCGGTCGAGTCCGGCCATTCTAGCGAACCGCCATATGGCGCGTAGCTACCGAGGCCAATCGTGATGGGAACAGTTTTGAATTGATGCGTGACGAACGAGTCTGGCGCGAAGGCGTATTGCTTGTCGTTCTCGTAAGTCTGTCCGCTGTTCACCCGTCCGCTGGGCGGTGAGAATTCGGGATTCAAATAGATGCTGTAAAGTCCGCCGCGTATCTGTGTGCCTTCTAGCTGCGTAATGCCCGCTGGGTTGTAGTAAATCGCCGAGGGATTATCCGCCGTGGCTGTGAACGCCTCGCCGCGCGCTGCCGCAAACGCATCATGGCTCACCACGCGGAAGCCGTTCGCAAAGGATTCTGTGGCCGTTACTGCCAGCAAGAGCGCCGCCGGAAGTTGGAAGGAAATTTTTTTCATGGCAAACGTTTTAGCCGCGACCGGAGATTAGCGGGCAACTCCAATCGCGCCAGAAAATAAAATAACGTGCGGTCGGAAGCTTGCCGGCAGAACCATTCAAGTTTGTTTGGTTTGGTGGCGAAGACTACTGGCTACGTCTTTCGGCGTATCCGAGGAAAAATCACTTTACTTTATAGCGCGGTGGGGCAGTTTGGCCGGATGCGTCGTTTCTATTTGTTCTCGGGAATGATTTCGCTGTTCTTGCTGCTGGCTGTCTCGGCGCATGCCGGCTTTTCATCGATTTATATTTTCGGCGACAGCACTTCCACCACCACCAGCAATACGGCTCCTAATTATTATGGCAAGCGCAATTCCAATGGCCGTTGTTGGGTAGAGGTTCTGGCCGAACGGCAGGGACTCGGTGCTAACTCGTTGACGAGCACGAACTGGAATTTTTCTACGAACAACCGGTCTGGTTTTGGTGAGAACAGTGCTGTGCTGGTTGCCAGCGTAAATAATTTCAACCCGCCGGCCGGCGCCACTAACGCACTCTTTGCCGTCTGGGTCTGCAATGCCGATTTTGCCG
Organism: uncultured Verrucomicrobia subdivision 3 bacterium; assembly: GCA_903847285.1. Next base: position 12,781 of record CAINDH010000066.1, read on the forward strand.
ACGACCTCGCCAATCTCTCTGGCGGCGCCCCCGGCAATCTCGTGGCTTGGACCAACAGCATGAACCAGCATCTTACCAACCATGTCCGCGCCATCACCAACCTTTACGCCAAGGGCATGAGAACACTCGTCGCTCCCAATGCCGTAGATTTACTCAAGGTTCCGCAATACAGTTCCTACGCCAATGCCGCCAACCGAACCTTTATCCGCCAGCGTATTATTGATTTCAACAACGCCTATTCAAACCGGCTGACCCAAGTCGAAGCCGCGAATCCCGGCCTGAACATTGTGACCGTAGATATTTTTTCTTTATTCGAGGACATCGTCGTCAGCGCGTCCAAGTATGGCCTCACTAATGTCGTGGATTTTTATACCAACTCCATTTCCGTGCTGGAAAATCTGCCGCCTGGCTCGTGGGCGTTAAACGGCCCCGGCACTAATTACGTCTGGTGGGGACCCAACAGCCCGTCCGCGCGTTTTCATGAGGTCATCGCCGACACTGCGCAGCAACTGCTCTCGCCGGTGAATCTCGCCAGCCTCACGCCCGTCAACACCAGCAACCAACTCCAACTTGCAAACGCTCCGGTGGGGATGAATGGCATTGTGCAATTCGTCAACGACATTACGCAGACCAACTGGCAGACGAACTCCATTTTCAACGTGTCCAACCAGACGCAGACGACGTTTGTTATTCCCACGAATTCAATCCGCTTCTATCGCGTGAAGTTCCCATGGCAGTGGACGTGGCCGTGAAGAAATTTCAACGCCGATGAGTGTAGATAAAAAACGCGCTCCACGTTGAAGTGAAGCGCGTCTTGGAAAAATCTGCGTTAATCGGCGTCCATCTGCGGTAAAAATCAATTCAAGCCGCGACCGCTTTTCCGGGAATGATTTTCTCCAGCGACTCGTAGCCCCAGCGCAGCATCCGCTCCGTCGCCTCCCAGCCCACGCAAGAATCCGTGATGCTCACGCCGTAGCGCAGCTCGGAAATGTTTTTCGGAATCGGCTGGTTGCCCTCGGTCAGATGGCTTTCCACCATCAGGCCGATGAGCGATTGCGTGCCACTGACGCGCTGCTCGATCACGCTGTGCCAGACATCTTCCTGCTTGGCGAATTTCTTTTCCGAGTTCGCATGGCTGCAATCCACCATCAGCACCGGCGGCAATTTTTCCGAAGCCAGCTTGGCCTCCGCTGCCTTGATGCTTGCTGCGTCGTAATTCGTCATCGCGCGACCGCCGCGCAGCACAACGTGCGCGTTTGGATTGCCGTTGGTGCGGACGATGCTCGTCACGCCATCCTCGTTCACGCCGAGAAAGCTGTGGGAGTTGCGCGTCGCGCCCATCGCATCAATCGCCACTTGCAAACTGCCGTCAGTAGAATTTTTCAAGCCCACTGGCATCGAGAGCCCGCTTGCCATCTCGCGGTGCGTCTGCGATTCCGTGGTTCGTGCGCCGATGGCCGCCCAAGTGATGAGGTCTGCGATGTATTGCGGCACGATGGGGTCGAGAAATTCCGTCGCCGTCGGTAAGCCCATGCCCGTGATTTCGAGCAATAATTTCCGTGCGCGTTTCAACCCCATTTCCACATCCTGCGAACCGTCGAGGTGCGGGTCATTGATGAGGCCCTTCCAGCCGATGGTCGTGCGCGGCTTTTCAAAATAGACGCGCATCACGATTTCCATGCGGTCGGCAAATTCATTGCGCAGAGCGTTGAGCTTCGTCGCATATTCCACCGCAGACTTTTCATCGTGGATGGAGCAGGGGCCGATGACCACGAGCAGGCGCGGGTCTTCCTGCCGCAAAATGCGGATGATACGTTCGCGGCTGCGCGCGACGGTGGCGTTGACCGCCTCGCTGACCGGCGCGATGGCCTTGATGGCGCGCGGCGATTGCAGCGGGACAATTTCTTTGACGTGTAAATCCTGCGTCCGATACATAGGACAGAAATTGTAGCACAGAACACCACGAGCAAAAGTCTAATGTCCTTTAAGCTCCGACAATTTCACTTGGACGCAGGCGCGCCTTTCACTAGATTGCCGCCATGTCAGAAATTGTTAATTTCGTAAACCACGGTGCGGCGGACATCACTCCCGCCATCGCGCAAAAAGTTTTGCGCCACCTGCCGCAGTGGAAGCTGGAGTTCACCCAGATCAACGCACCCAAATTTCCACACCTCGTGAACCAGCTCGAGTTCCTAGCCGATGCCGTCGAGGACGCGGTCGAGGGCGCTTACAAAGATTTACCTTATGTGGCCGTGGCGCAGGCGGTGTTTGCGCTCATCTACGCGCATAAGAAAACCGGCATCATTCCCGACGGCGCGTTGAATCTGGGCCGTGCGGATGATTCCAGCATCGTGCGCGCTGCGCTCATTCAGAATGAAAAAGCCTTCGCGATTTACGCCGGCACTCAAGGAGTTGACTGGCGGAAAATTACCAGCAAGGCGTAGGCTGGTTGGAAAAGCAACCTAGTTAAGGCGCCACAAAAATAAATGCGCCTGCTGCTCCAACCACGCGTCCTCTCCTTGGCCAGCCTCGCCGCCGCGCTGACGGCGCTCGCGTGTTTCCCCCGGTTCGCACTCTGGGAAAATCGTCCCACCCCGGTCTGGTATTTGGAAGTGATGATTTTTCTGTGCAGCCTGATCCTTTGGGGTTTTGTCTTCGCATGGCACACAAAATTTTCTGGACGCCAAGTTTTCCTGCGCAAGGTGGAGACCAAACCATTTGTCGCAGTGACGCTGCTTGCTCTATTCGCGTCCACGATCTTTCACCTGTGGCTTGACCCCAAACTACGAACGCTCCTGCCAAAAGATTATCCGGTGGATTGGCAACACTGGTTCGCGTTCGTGCTGTTTGCGCTGGCGGTGAATCAATTATTTCAAACCTTCGCACCGTTCGCGTGGCTCATGCGGTTGCTGAAACATCGTCTGGTAGCGATGTGCCTGACCGCTGCCTTCGGCGCCTTCGTGCTGACGATGAAACTCCAAACAATCTCCGCGCCATTGCCCGACTGGCTATTGGCGGCGTTGCTGACGGCGCGCATCACCCTGGGATTTTTGGCGGTGGCAATTTATCTGCGCGGCGGCGTGCTCCTGGTCTGGTGGTGGACAGTTGTGTTTGAAGCCCGACACTTGCTGGACTTGAAGGGAAATTCTTGAGCCGGTCGCCAATTTGAAATGTCATCTTCAATCACGATTTCTATGATTGATCCTCCGCCCGATATTTTAATGGCCCAAAAAATGACACATAAAACATTTCAACCCAATATCGCCAGCTGGTTCTCGAAACTAGAACCTGAAACCACGCTTTTCTGAAAAGTTGAAGTTCAAAACCAAATATCTACCCGACCAAGCAAAACCCGCACCTCGACTGAGGTGCGGGTTTTGTTTCTAACCGTTCTTTTACCCAAGACTGGACTGGATCAAGGAGCAAAAAAGATCGCGTCTTGGAGTCCCGCGATGCCGGTGTTGCGGCGCAGGATTTGCCCGAGCGTGGTGGATTCAATCGCCGCCCGCTCGCGCGGATCGAACCGGTCGTTCTGATACCAGAACCGGTCGCCGTCGCGCAGCCGCCGGAACTGGTCGGTGATCACGGCATCGGCGGTCGGCCCGACGCTGCTCCCCGGGAGATGATCTTCGGCGAGGATTCCCACCCACGCATCAATGCCGTTCACGTCGCCATAAACCAGTTCCAGCGACGTCGCCACTTGTGCGTTCGTGGTGATTTGGTTGAAGGCAGTGACGCGTGGGAGTCGGAAATCCGCACGAACATCGTTGTAGCTGCCCAGGCCGTGGTCGCGTCCGCGTTGGATGTTCAGGGCGGCCAGGTCAAAGCCGCCCGCGCCCGGAGGTCCGAAAAGAAAATTGCGCAGCGGATCCACCACGAGGTTGTCAATCCGCTGCGCATTATCGATGGCCATATAACGCACGATGGGATCAATGCCGCCAATCGTCGGGATGACGTCAGGATTAAAAAAGATGTCGGCCAAATCAAGGCTCGCGATTTCCACGAACGCCGGATTGATCACGCCGATATCTGGGCCGACTTGGGAATGGCCGAAGCGGTAGGCGGCAGTGGCAAAGGTGTTGCCGATGCCGGGGTTGACGCGGCTATTGTAGCCGCGATACGGCGGCAAACCGTGGCCGAGCAGCGCGGGTAAAAATTCGTTGACCGTGATGCGTTGCATTTCTGCGCCGACGATGCGCCGGGCCTCTTGATAAAGCCGTTCATCGTTCCAGTCCGGATGCAGTGCCGCGAGCCGGCCAGCGTGATAATTATGTTCGCGCAGGAACGCGATGTGCAGCGTGGTCAGGCCGGGTTGCTCATTCGCCCGCACGTCGCCCGCCGCCGACAGCGAGGTGGCGGGGAGGCGGAGTGGATTGTCGTTGGCGAGCGTGCCGTCATTCAGCGGCAGCAACCGTCCGGCAGCAGTCACGCGTTCCTTGAGCTGACCGCCCGAAAAGGTCCGTAGCCACGCCGCGCGGGTGGCATCCGAGCCGTAGATATGCGAGGCGTCAATGAACGCAGTGACGGTGTTGATCTGTTCGCGTGGTTTGGTGACGCCGGTGTTGGAATCATAGGACGACCGGTCCATATAAATCAGAGCTGTGCCACTGCTCATCGGATCAAAATACGGGTCGCCCGTCGGCACGAGAATGTCGAAGGATTCAGAACTGCCACCTTTGGCCAAGCCGATGTCGTGGTCAAGGAATTGGCCGAATTCATAGATGGCGGTCGAGAGACCTTGTTCGTCTTTCGTGGAAACGTCGCCTTGCGCGGCAAGCATGTTCGATATGAGCCGGGCGCTGGGACGATTCGCTCCGGCGGGCGTGGCGATGCCGTCGGAATAGTGCGCGCCGCTGACGTCGCGGAGATAGTCCGTTTGCGCCGCGCCCCACTGCTGGTTCAGCGGATTATTCCCTTGTCCGTCGTAGCTACGATACATTGGCGGCGGTAGTGGGGCGAGTCTGCCGGAAGGTCGTGACTGATCGCCGCGTTGTAGTTCACGCCAGAGCGGTCGGCTTAGTGGCGGAGCTTGCTGGGCGTGAACGACCGTTGCGCCCAGTCCGAAGAGCAGGGCAATCGCAGCGGCAATCAGTGAGAACCGTCCGCCCAGCCAGCGAGTCGTGGCGTTGGTCGAAGCGGACCTCGGCAACCGTCGGGAAACGCGTTGGATCAAGTGTTGCAAGTCAACGTGCGGCCATTGCGGGGTCTGGATGGTTTGAGTTTTAAACAGACTGCATTTTGTTTTCATACGATGCCTTTCGTTTTTGTTGTGTTTACCGAGGGAACCAATTCTTGATCTGTCCGGCGCCTTCTCGCGGCGATGCGGACGGCTGGGCGGGCGGGTTGAATACCGACACCGCGTCGGCTGAGGGAGCGCACGCGGATTTTCATGTCGTCAAGTTAAACGCGGCAACCTTAAGAGAGCATGAAGCTGAAAATAATTTTATTGGCGCAGTATGGTTCCGCGCTGCGGTCGTGTTTGAGTTTTGCAGTTTAAAGGAATCAGTCCCGGTCTTCCCGTAATCACGTTGCTTATGATTGAAACCATTTCAAAAATTCATCTTCAATCGTGCCTGTTTTGATTTATCCTTCGCCCGATGTTTGAACTCCTCAAAACCGACACGGCCACGAAAGCGCGTCTCGGAAAACTCACCACCGCGCATGGCGTTGTGGAGACGCCCGTGTATATGCCCGTCGGCACGCAGGCTAGCGTGAAGGCTATGGACCCGCGCGAACTCCTCGAGTGCGGCACGCAGATTATTCTCGGCAACACCTACCACCTGAACATCCGACCCGGTTTGGAAATCATCACGGCTGCCGGCGGTCTGCACAATTTCATGAACTGGCAGTTGCCCATCCTCACGGACAGCGGCGGCTTCCAAGTTTTCAGCCTCGCGAAAATCCGGAAGGTGAAAGAGCACGGCGTGGAATTCCGTTCGCACCTCGATGGCTCGATGCTCTTCATCGGTCCGAAAGAATCCATGCGCATCCAACGCACGCTTGGTTCGGACATCGCGATGTGTTTTGACGAATGTCCGCCGCACGACGCGCCGGCCAAGGATCAGCGCAACGCCGTTGAACGCACCATTCGCTGGGCGCGCGAATGTCGTGAGCAACCGCGCGCGGAAGGGCAAAAAGTTTTCGGAATCGTGCAGGGCGGAAATAATCCCCTGCTGCGCGAGGAATGTGCGAAGGCGATTGTTCCGATGGATTTCGACGGCTATGCCATCGGCGGCGTGAGCGTGGGGGAACCGGAACCGGAGATGATGCAGGCGATTGAGATGACCGTGCCGCATCTGCCGACCAACAAAGCACGTTACGCCATGGGCCTCGGCACGCCTGCGCAGATGCTCGAACTCGTCGCGCGCGGCGTAGACATGTTCGACTGCGTGTTGCCCACGCGTGTCGCCCGCAACGGCACGGCTTACACCAAACGCGGCGCGATTGGCATCAAAGGCGGACAGTTCAAGGCGGACTTCAAGCCCATCGAAGAAGATTGCACCTGCTATGCCTGCAAGAATTTCACCCGCGCCTATCTCCGGCATCTGCTGAACGTGAACGAGATTCTCGGCCTGCGCATGTTGAGCGTCCACAACACGCACATGTATCTCAAGACCATGGCCGACGCCCGCGCGCATCTTGCCGCCGGGACTTTTGCGGAGTATTACCGGGAATTCATCGCCACGTTCGTGCCTTCCCGCCGCGTTCTCGCGCAACGCCAGCCGGCGGTTGAGAATTAATTTTTGGCGGCAACGGTCGGCGACTTGAAGTCTAAATTGACTTGGAATCCAGTCTGCCTTTAACGCCAAGAAAACAGGGCGCTAGCATTGTGAAATCAATGGTCGTTCGCAAACGGCTCTGGATTGTCACGCCGCCCGCCCGCAGCGAATACTCAACTGGCTCTTTAACTCACCGCCATGTTCAGCAGGAACTCGATGTTGCTCTTAGTTTTCTTCAGCTTGCCGAGCATCAAGTCCATCGCTTCGACCGGCGGCACGCCTGTGAGCGCGCGGCGTAGGATGACGACGCGACTGGCCTCGTCGGGATGGTAAAGCAATTCTTCTTTGCGCGTGCCGGAGCGTTCGATGTTGATGGACGGGAAAATGCGGCGGTCAACGAGCGCGCGATCCAAATGCACCTCCATGTTGCCGGTGCCCTTGAACTCTTCAAAGATGACTTCATCCATGCGTGAGCCGGTGTCGACGAGCGCGGTGGCCATGATGGTGAGCGAGCCGCCTTCTTCGATGTTGCGCGCCGCGCCGAAAAAGCGCTTCGGTTTGTGCAACGCATTTGCATCCACGCCGCCGGAAAGAATCTTGCCGGAGTGCGGCTGCACGGTGTTGTAAGCGCGGGCGAGGCGCGTGATGGAATCCAACAGGATGATGACATCACGTTTCTGCTCCACCATGCGGCGGGCTTTTTCGATGACCATTTCGGCCACTTGCACATGGCGTTCCGGCGGTTCATCGAACGTGGAGGAAATCACTTCCGCGCCTTTGCAGGAGCGCTCCATGTCCGTGACCTCTTCGGGGCGCTCATCAATCAACAGGATGAACAGATACGTCTCGGGATTATTTTTCAGGACCGCGTTGGCGATTTTCTGCATCAAAACGGTTTTGCCCGTGCGCGGCGGCGCAACGATGAGGCCGCGCGTGCCTTTGCCAATCGGGCAAACCAAATCCAGAACGCGCGTGCTTAATTCATCCGCTGCCGTTTCAAGGATGAAACGTTTGTTCGGGAACAGCGGTGTGAGATTTTCAAAATGCGTTTTGTCTTTCGCCTTGTCCGGTTCTTCACCGTCCACGGCTTCAACTTTGAGCAGCGCGAAAAATTTTTCCTTTTCTTTCGGCGGACGGATTTGTCCGGTGATCAAATTACCGGTCTGCAAATCGAAACGGCGGATCTGCGATGGCGAAACGTAAATATCCTCGGGGCAGGGGAGATAATTGAAACTCTGTGAGCGGAGAAAGCCGAAGCCTTCCGGCAGCACCTCGATGACACCCTCGGAGAACAGCACGCCGGAGCGCGCGGCATTTTTTTCGAGGATGTGGAAAATGACCTCGTGCTTGCGCATCGTGCCGAAATTTTCCACGCCGTAGTCTTTCGCCATCGTGTTCAACTCGTTCATCTGCATGGCTTGCAGTTTGGCGATGTTCAACGACGCCGCTATTTTGTCGCGCTGATGACCGCCAAGGCGCCGGTCGGGGAAGCGGGTTTCCTCGCGATTTTCTTCGCGCGCTTCGTCGCCGGTCGGCTCCATCGGCGCGGACGGAGGACGTAGCTTGGTGGAAGAATCTGGTCGGGGAAAATTCGTGGCATCGCGGCGGGCATCTTCCTTGGCGGAAGCATTGACGCTGTCCACGGTGCGTTCGAGGACGTAATCCGGCTCGATGGGTGCGGGCTTGGGCGCTTCAAACATCGGCTCGGGCTTGGGTGGCGCGCTGACAGCGGGCGCAGCGGATTCGACCGGTGCAACCGGTGTTTCCGCGGCGACGACGGCGGGGGGCGCGATCTTCGCTGGTTTGCGTGGAGTCTTCTCCGGCTTTTCAACCTTATCTTTTTTAACGGAAACTTTTGGTGGCATAAAAATGTTTGTTTAGTTTGGCTGGCTGGGGATTTCACGAGCAACCGGCAATGCAATCGGATAAAACATCGCGCATTGGACGGTCTGCGTCAGGAAAAGTTCAATTTGAATTTACCGACCGGTTCAGGATTTTGGTCTCAAACCGACAAGGGGAATCTCGCAGTCAACGGCGTTACTCTGGCTCAATCGGGCGGCGCTGTCAAATTTGAATTTGTGACAATCCGCTGCGTTCTCCATCCCGCCTGCATCCGCGAATTTTCTTGTCATCCCCAGCGTCGAAATTTACAGCTGGCGCATGAAAGCCCTCAAGATGATCGCCGTCCTGCTGGTAGTTGCCGCTGTCGCCGTGATGTTTTGGATGCAAAACCAGTCACAGGAAAAATTGCGGGCGGAAATTGCCGCGCTCACCGAGCAGAATAATTCATTGAACACCACCAGCCAAAATCTTTCCAACCTTGTCGCGCAGGCGAATCGCTCGGCGGCCATGAGTCAGGAGCAATCTAGTGAGCTGCTCAAGTTGCGCGGGGAAGTCGGCGTGCTGCGCAACCAAGCTGGGCAACTTGGGAAAATTCGCGCGGAGAACCAGCGGTTACAGGCCAGCGTTTCCGCCGGGCAAAACCAAACAGTTGAATTAACCCCCGCCGAACAAATGCACTTGCAGACGTGGCACACGGAAGGCGCGCTGAAACAGGTCTCGCTGGCGATGAGAATGTTTGCCGCCGACACTGGCGATAATCGGTGTGCGACGAACTTTGCCCAGTTGAAGAGTTATTTCAGCAACAGCGGGACAAATTTCGGAGGCAGCATTGGCATTGATAGTTTTGAATTCATGAATGTGGGCTTGGTCAACGATGCGATGCCCAACGTCCTTACTTTTCGCGAGCGCACTGCCCGGCGTGTTGATAAGAATCATCCGTGGGAACGCGTCTATGGCCTTGCGGACGGGAGTGTTCACACCATTTACGGTGATGAAAATGATTTCGCCAAATACGAGCAGGAACATTCCCCGCCGGTAAATCAATAAGCCGCCCGCTAATAAACCTACGGCACGCGATAAACGCGGAAGAATTTTATTTTATCTGGCACGTTGTTCGTAGTGAAAACGTAGGGCGAATTCGTGGTGGTCGTCGTCAGGTTCGTCGTGAGCGCGGTCCAAGCCACCAGGTTTGTCGAAGCATCAATGCGGAAGGTGCGGTTCTTCTGCGATTCCCAACTCAACGTCAGGCTCTGATTGGTGCGCGCCACGGCTACGAGTTTGAATGGGGTGTTATACGGATTCGCAATCGTCAGCAGCACGGGTAGATGATCGGAGGCATCCTGATCGTCGCTGGCAAAGAGATTGGCCGGAAAACTCGTCAGTAAGTCGGTGCGAAAAACCTGGCCGCCCGTTACGTTGGAGGCGAGCAGTGTGCAGGGGAAAATATAATCAATCCGCTCCGAAACACTGCCGCGGATGGTGTAGGTGTTGATACTGCCAGTGAATGGATTGGTTGGTCGTGTTAGCCGTAGTGTGGTAGCCGCACTGATCAGTCGTTGAATGGCAAGCGTGTTGGTATCGTTCTCGTTCATGTCCCCCGAGAGGGTGAACGGATGCGTTGGATAGAGGACAAAAAAGTTAGTCGCAAAGAAATTTGTAATCGCCGCGGCTTCAGCGGCGCGGCGCGCGGCGGCGTCGGTGTAGCCGCCACTGCTGGATTTGAGATGCGTGGTGAAGACGTGCAGCGGCAGCGGCCAGTTTGGCACGTTGACTTCCGCCTCAAACAAGTCGCGTGTGAAATTCGCATTAGTGTAGCCAAACGGATTGAGGTCAGCACCATCCAACCATTTCTGCGAACGGGCGATCGGGAAACGCGTCGCGATGCCGCTATGGATAAATCCATCCGTGCCGGAACTGACGACTAAATTATAGCCCGGCATAAACGCCTTCACCCAATTGGTCATTTCAAACGTGTAGTTGTGCGGAATTTCGTTGAAGGTGATGACGTCGGGCTGGAGGTAGAGCAATTGGCGGCCGATGGCTTGAACTTGCACCGCGTTGGTGCTCCAGTTGGTCGCGCCATTGCCGGCCAAATTATAAGTCATCAAGGTAAGTGTGCTGTTGGTGTTGGCTGAGGGTGTCACCGTGGTTGGCGGATTTACAGTGAGCGTAGCGGGCGAACTATTGGTCGCGCCCGCCGCGTTGGTCACGGTCACAAAATAAGTGCTGCCAGAAATATTCGTCGTGACGTTGAGGAGCGTGAACGTGTCACTGGTCGCGCCGGGAATCGCGACGTTATTTGACCGCCATTGGTAGCTAAATGGCGCGGTGCCGCTCACGACGACGCTGAATGTCGCCGAGTCGCCGGTGTTCACGGTTTGGCTTGTGGGCAGCGTGGTAAAAACCGGCGGCGGGCTTGCGGTTGTGGTGTTGGTGCCGAAGCTGACGATCAAATCGTCAATCGCCACCGCGTTGTCAAAGCCCGTGTCGTCCACATCCAGCCAGCGCAGAAAAATTTCCTGCCCCGGAGCGACGGTTACGCCGGCCAAAACAATGTTGGAAAACACGGTGCGGTTAGTGGACGCGTTGCCGTCCAATGCCGAAGCAAACCCAAAGAGGTTTGGCGTGATAAAGTTCAGCGCGGAAAAATTCGTCCAACCGGTGGCGGAGTAAGTGTTCGTGATCGGGGTATTGGAGATTTGATAGGCAAAGGCAAGGGTCTGCGGCGTGGCCGTGCTGCCGCTGCGCCATTGTTCGCCGGTGTAGGACACGGTGAGATTGGTCAGCATCGCCGCCGTGTTGTTGGTGAAGCGCACGCCGTAAGCGTAGGTCGTGGCATTCGCGCCAATTGAACCGAGCGCGCGGTCACTGGTCGGGTTGATGCCATTGGTCGAAAAACTGTAGATGCCGCCACCAGTGCTGCTGCCCGATCCGATCGTGAAATTTGTGGCATCGGCGCTGGCTTTCGAGGCATACCAGCCGGGGAGGGTTAGGTTATTCGTCCAATTCGCCGCACCGCTGACGGTGAGTGAATCAAAATTCTGGGAATACGTTCCCGCGCTTACCAGCACTTGCGCGGATGTGCGGCTGGCCAGAAACATTGCGATCGCTATCGCCGTGTAGAAAATTCCTTTCATCAATCAACCTTGTGTTAACCGACACGTCAGAATGTAGCCTGATCGGCCAAAATGTTCACCAACTGGACCAATCTAGCCAGCTAAAATCTTTTGCGCTGCAGCCAGCGTAGTGAAGGCTACGGATTCAGGGATTCTGCACGCGGTAGAAACGGGACGGAAGTTTGTTGGTGTCGGTAAAGGTGAACGACAGGCTGGTTGGGTTAGTGGTCAGGAGTGTGGTCCAGTTCGTGCCTGTGAGATTGGTGCTGACTTGGATGACGTAGCTGCCGCCCGAACCGCTGCTGATGGTGAATTGAATTTTATTGTTCAGCATAACGGGCTGACCCAGCACGGGCGGGCTCACGACAATGTTGTAATCGCCGAAGATCGGATAATGATCGCTGCCGGTGGAGGTAGCGCCGCTGCCAGTCAGGAGCAGATCGGCATAAACCGTGGCGGCATTGGGCGTGGTGCTGGCAAGATCGTTCAACGAGTTATTGGCGGCGTTGGTGGGCTGACCGCTGCGGGGCGTGGAACCGTTGTTGCCAAATGTCTCGCAAGCGTAGGGATATTGCGACGCGGGAAAGTTGGAAACATCGTAGGGATCGGCGGTGTCAGGCGCGAGCTGCACGCCGCCGCGAGTGTTATAGATGGCGAACATGAGCGCGTTCGGCAACTGAATGTCGATGCGGGAGGTCAACGAGGCGGTGGAATCGCCATAGAGATAGTTGGCATGGTCGGCAACCAGGTTGCCCCAGGTGACCGTGGTGGGCGGCACCGTCTTGGACATGGGATCGTAGCCTTGAGTTTGATTGGTGTTACCCCAGATGACACTACGGTCGCTCCAGTCAATGCCATCGGAAGTCGTCTGTCCGGTAAGGCACTTGTAAGCGTTTTCGTCGCTGCCGTTGAAAAGATTCCAGTCGCCGCCGTAAAGGATGTGCGCTCCGGCGGGCAATTTATATTTGGCATCGCTGCGGACCGCTTGCGCCTCGGCATAGCGCGCGTCGCCCACGGAGTTATCCGTGCCGCTGCGCGCGTGGCTTACGTAAAAATAAAAATCGTTGTTTGTCCCCATGCCAACGGGTCGAAGCTGATAAACCATCGGCCCGCGTGAGATACCGTTCACGCCGCCGCCAACGTTGTAGGCGGCAGTGTAGGCGAGGTTGGACAGCAACAACACATTTTGGCCGGTCGGCAATGACCGCGCCGAAATGACCACCACCGAATTCGTCCGGTAAATCAGCCCGTCCGTCCCGCCGCCAGTGGTCAGACCAGCGGTCGCGTCGTAGGTGTAAGTGCCGGCTCCGTAGATGGCATTCAGTTGAATGACAAAGTTCGTGAGCGTGGTCGAAGTCAATTCTTCACAGCTCATCACATCCACCGGCTGGGCATTGGTGCCGAGATGGTGCAGGCCGATGGCTTGCACGACGGTTGGCAGGCTGTGCGTGACGTTGGTGAGGTTATTGATGCTGCTCTGGTCAAAGCAATCTATGTTGTAGGATACGATGCGGAGAGTTTTGCCAGATAAGCCTCCAGCGCAAATCATCATCGCCAGCAAGGCGTATAAAAATCGTTTCATCGATCAGCTTTGTTTCAATTAACGCTTTTGATTATAGCACACCTGCGAAAACTTTTCCGAAACCGAACTAGCCGCATCTTTATGCACCGCGTCATCTATGGGAAAAATTTGCCAGGCCCCGCCGGAACCTTTTTCCGCCACTTGGCACAGGGCGCTTTCAAACTTATCGCGGTTCAAATTCAATGGCGGCGGCTGCACCGAACCTTGGATGAGCAGGCCTAACTTGTTCCTGCGCTGTGCTGCGCCTGCGATTTTTGTGTCACGCCACAGCAAGTCGGATTTCTCGTGGCCAACAAAACATTGGCCGGGCAACGTTTTTTTGCAACATGGAGCGAGTTCGGTTTCCACGCCAAGCTCTGAGAACGCCAGCCGCAGCCAGTCGTGGATGCGGCGGTAACTTTCTTCCGCCTTGAGCGAATGCCATTCGTGGCCGGCGGGAAAAACCGCGCTGTAAGTCCAGTCCGCCTCGTGCGGCACAATGCCGCCGCCGGTCGGACGCCGGATGAGCGGACGCAGATGGGTTGTCTGCGCCACCTCGGAAAATTTCTGGAAATAGCCAAACGTCGCCGCCGGTTCCGTCCAACTGTAGAAACGCAGCACTGGCATTTGCAGACGTGGCATTGCCTCAAGCAAAGCCTCATCCAGCGCCATGTTGAACGCCGCATCGCACTGGCCAGAGTTGAGGAGAAACCAATCCATCGAAACATTATTTAAACACAGAGACCCAGAGACACGGAGAAAATTCAAACTCTGTGCCTCCGTGCCTCAGTGGTGATAATTAGTCTTTCACCCCGATTTGCGGGCAGAGTTTTTTGATTTCGCAATTCACGCAGTCTGGCGTGCGCGCGGCGCAGCGACGGCGGCCGTGCCAGATGAGCCAGTGGCTGAACAGCGTCCAATCTTTCTGTGGCACCAACGGCATCAATGCCTGCTCCAGTTTCACGGCGTCCGTGCCTCTCGCCAAGCCAAGCCGGTTCGCCAGCCGCGTGACATGCGTGTCCACGACCACGCCGACGTTGATGCCGAAAGCATTTCCCAAGACAACATTCGCCGTTTTGCGTCCGACGCCGGCGAGGGCGTGGAGTTCATCCATCGTGCGTGGCACTTCACCGCCAAACTTCTCCACGAGCGCGGCGCAACAGGCTTGGATATTCTTGGCCTTGTTGCGGAAAAATCCAGTTGTCTTGACCGCTTCCTCAATAGCCGCCAGCGGGGCGTTGGCAAAATCTTTGGCGCTGCGAAATTTTTTGAACAGCTCCGCCGTGACGATGTTCACGCGCTTATCGGTGCATTGCGCGGAAAGAATGGTGGCGATGAGCAACTGCAGCGGATTGGCAAAATTCAATTCGCAATGCGCCGTCGGATACGTCTGCGTGAGCGCGGCGCAGATTGTTTGCGCGCGCTCTTTTTTGGCAGCGGTAGTTTCGCGAGGCATGGCGGCGGAAGATTAGCAGTGTGGTAAAAGGCGGCAAGTCCCGCCGCACCACATCAAAACTTACCTTGATTTCCTGCTCGCAGGATTTTTTAAGTTTGCGTAGCCTTTCGGAAAAATAAATAAAGACTATGGCCTATACCACTTGCACTGTTCCCGCTGGCGGGAAAATTTCCATCCAAAACGGCAAACTCAACGTGCCGGAAAATCCCATCATCCCGTTCATTCGGGGCGACGGCACGGGGCCGGACATCTGGGCCGCCAGCGTGCGCGTCATGGATTCCGCCGTGGCCAAAGCTTACGGCGGCAAAAAGAAAATCGCGTGGATGGAAGTATCCGCCGGCGAAGCCTCGTTCAAGCAGCACAATAATTGGTTGCCCGATGATACCGTTGAGGCTTTCAAAGAATTTCTCGTGGGCATCAAAGGCCCGCTTACCACGCCCACCGGCGGCGGTATCCGCTCGCTCAACGTCGCGCTCCGCCAGATGCTCGATCTCTACGTCTGCCTGCGCCCCGTGCAGTGGTTCACCGGTGTGCCTTCACCCGTGAAACACCCTGAGAAAGTCAACATGGTCATCTTCCGCGAGAACACCGAGGACATCTACGCGGGCATTGATTTCGAAGCCGGCAAGGAAATGGCGCTCAAGACCATTGAGTTCCTCAAGACGAATTTCCCCAAGGAATTCAAAAAGATCCGTTTCGGCGAAACGCCCGACGTCGTCGGCATCGGCATCAAGCCCGTGTCCAAGACCGGCACGCAGCGCCTCGTGCGCTCAGCCATCGAATACGCCATCGAGCAGAAAAAGAAGTCTGTGACGTTCGTCCACAAGGGCAACATCATGAAATACACCGAAGGCGCGTTCATGCAGTGGGGATATCAACTTGCGCGCGAAGAATACGGTGCGGAACTCATCGACGGCGGCCCGTGGTGCAAGATTCCCGAAGGCAAGCGCGGGGCGGGCATCACGTTCAAAGACAGCATCGCTGACATCACGCTCCAACAGGTGCTCACGCGCCCGAATGAATTTGAAGTCATCGCTACGCTGAACCTGAATGGCGATTATCTCTCCGACGCTCTCGCCGCGCAGGTCGGCGGCATCGGCATCGCGCCCGGCGGCAACATCAACAACGTTTCCGGACACGCGATTTTCGAAGCTACACACGGCACTGCGCCCAAGTATGCCGGCAAAGACGTCGTGAATCCCGGCTCGGTGATCCTTTCTGGCGAAATGATGTTCCGCTACCTCGGCTGGAACGAAGCGGCGGATTTGATTCTCAAAGGGCTCAACGGCGCTATTGGCAGCAAACGCGTGACTTATGACTTTGCGCGCCAGATGACCGGTGCCACCGAGATCAAGTGCAGCGAGTTCGGCGACAATATCATCGCTCACATGTAATCCATTCTGAAAACACGAACGGCGGCTGTCATCACGACAGCCGCCGTTTCGTCTTACAGAACGTCAAGGCGGGAAGCCAATGGCGAGTTTTACCGCCGAGTATTCGGGGTGAATTTTTCCGTCGCGTGTGCGGATGACGAGGTCGGGCTCCGTCCACGTCTGACCACGAAACCATTCCGGCAAATCTTCTGCGCGCATCAGACCGAACAACGCAACCAGAGCAGGATCGCCTTCGCGAAAAACTACGGGACGTTTGCGGACGATGACGAGTCCAGCCTCACGCGCGCCGGCTTCTACGCGGGTAAGTTGCGCGGGTTCATGCGGGAACACGCACGCAAAAAAACCTCCGGATGCAAGACGCTTGGCAGCGGTGGCGCAATAATCCTTTACCGTTCCGCGCAGTTCAAAGCGGCAGGCGAGCTTTTGCGGATGCTCGCTTTCCACGCCGTCTCCCAAGGGAAAATACGGCGGGCTGCCGGTGATGAGATCGAACTTTTCATCTGCGCTCAAAATATTCGGCGAGCGAAAATCACCTTCGCGGATTTCGTAGCGGTCGGCTAGTCCGTTGTAACGCGCAGATTTTTTTGCCAGCGCCACGCTGTCATTTTGCGCCTCGACGGTCACGAACTTTGCGCCGGGCAAACGCCACGCGCAGATCATCCCCACGGTTCCGATGCCGCTCCCGAGATCCAAAGCGCTGCGCGCCGTTGGACACCAAGTCGTGCCATACCACGCCGTCAAAATGTCATCGGTGGAAAAGCGGTGGCCATCGCGCAGTTGGAACAAACGAAAATGGCCGCTGATGGCGTCGAGCGTCTCGTGTGCTTCAACCGTCACACCCGAAGCAAGTCCCGGCGGAACCGGCCCCGGTTTAGCCCAGCCTTTGAAATGCGTTTCAGCTTTCACGATACGGGCTTTGTCTCCGGCTTACGCGGTTCAATATGGATCAGCACATCGCGAACCGAAGGGATTTCGGCGCGGACTTTGTCTTTCACTTCATGGCCGATGCGGTGGGAATTTTCCACCGTCATCTGCGGATTGACCTCCACGTGCATGTCCACAAAAAACTGGTAGCCCATCTTGCGCACGAAACATTTTTCCACGCCATCCACGCCGGGAATAGTTCCGGCGACCGCGCGGATTTTTTCGATGAGTTCGCGGTCGGGTGAACGATCCATTAATTCATTCACCGCCGGCAGCAGCAATCGCCAGCCGTTGAAGGCGATGACCGAGGCGGCAGCAACCGCTGCCCAGTTGTCCGCTGCCTCGTAGCCTTTGCCGCCAAGGAGCGAAATACTGATGCCAAGAAATGCCGCCGCAGACGTGATGGCGTCGCTGCGATGATGCCACGCGTCCGTCTCAACGGCGGAACTTTCAACCGTCTCTGATTCACGCAACACGAAACGAAATAATGATTCCTTGATGACAATAACGCCCACCAGAACGATCAACGTCCAGGGCGATGGCGCCACGCGAGGTTCGTTGAGGGCGTGGAGCGCGTTGAAAGCAATCCACGCGGAGGCGAGCAAGAGCATGACGGATACGATCGCGCCCGCAATCGGTTCGGCTTTGCCGTGGCCGTAGGGATGGTCTTCATCGGGCGGCGTCTCGGCGACGACGAGCCCGCGCCAGACGATGATGGAGCTGAAGATGTCTGCGAGCGATTCCACCGCATCCGCGATGAGCGCCTGCGAATGGCCGAAGATGCCCGCGAGAAATTTCGCGACGGTCAATCCCACGTTCGCGGCGAGGCCGAGGAACGTGGCGCGGAGACTGCGTTGCAGGCGGGCGGATGACACGCGGAAATTATTAACCGCGACTACCAGAAATACAAACCGCTAATCTGCGCCTGAAAAATCAGTAGATCAGGTTCGCCCCGAAGTCTGGGGTTTTGCCTGCCAAAACTTCCTGCATCCATTGGTCGAGTTTCCCATGATCATTTTTCCAGAACTTCCGGCAGCGCATGAAATGTTCCATCACGGCATCGCGCTCTCCTTTTTCCAACAAGTCGAGCGCGAGACTCATGTTCGGGCCAAAGCTGTTTATCTGCGGTGAACCATTGCTCTTGGCGGAAGCCGTTAGATATTTTTTGGCTTCACTAATTTTTCCATCGCGCACCGCGATTCGGCCGAGCACAAGATTGGCGTCTTGGACGGCGTTGCCATTATTCCAGTTGTTCGTGTATTTCGGTGTCAGCGCCATCAATTCCTCAGCGAAATTCCGCGCCTCTTCGATTTTACCAATTTCAAAACTACCTTTGGCGGCGCCGTCCAGCGCGTAAAAGTGTTGGTCTGCCGTCTTGGCTTTTTTTAAGTCGAGCAATGCGCGCTGGTATTGTTGTTGCCCGAAATTGCCGGAAGACAAGGTGAAGCCACCCAACGATTTCATCATGCCGTTCAGGTAGAACATCTGGATGGCGAGGAATCCGGCCACGCCAATCGCGAAGGCTCGCTGCAACTGCGTAGACAAACTTTTTTTTACGGGTCGGATAAAAACTTCTGAATCGGGAATTTGTCCAAGGCTGCGCTCGGCAGCCGCCAAATTGCCCGTCCGAAATTGTTGCCATGCAGACATGACCGCGGCAGCCACGCGGGCTTCCAATGCGGATTTCTCCAACCGTGCGCCCGAACATGTCCGATTAAGGATTTTCAAATCCGCCTCCGACAGTGTCGCCTGCGCCGTTCCATCGTCTCTTAAAGTGAGGCTGGAATTATTTTTGCGGAAGAATAGATATGCAAGATTCCACGTCAGGCTTTGGAAGGTCGCTTTTACCGGCGTGAGTTGGAGCACGAGGCCTTCGGCGGTGCGGCGAAAATCACTCGCCATCCAGCGCCCGCCCATAAAACGTGCGAATTGGAACAAGTCTGTTTCAGTCGGGCAAAAGTTATTTGGCTGGCTGAAAGAAAAATTCTGGCCGTCCGGAAAAATTTTTTCTGCTGCCCGCAGAAACAAATTGTAGTCCGTCCGCAGTGGGCGCTCCGCGAAGAAAATCATTTGTCCGATGACTTGAACGAGGGCGAAATATCCAATCCACATGATCGGCATCCAGCCTTGGCTCACGGCCAAAAGAAACAGTGCCATCAATAGATTCCCAACGACCATGGCGACGAAGTATCGGTTCCAAATGACTCTCAGCCGCCGCGCCATCCGCAAGCCTACCAGCAGAAAAACGACTGACATGATGCTCAAGATGGTTCCAATCGGAATCGTTGAGCCGTGCGTGAACAGCCCTGTAAAGACGGATTGAAAAGACCAGATGCCTGCCATGAAACAAGCCATCACAAAAATGATCAGCCAGGTGTTTTGTTGGAAGAGCTTGGCGCGGAAACCATCACGATCCCTGAAATTTGTTAAGTCCAGGCGCATGAATAGCCAGTTCAATACGAACGCTGGGAAAAAGAAAAAATTCACGGATGCGCCCGCGAGCCATTTCAAAAATCCTAATTTCGTTAGTGCGCCAGTAACTGCGGTTCCAACTCCACCGCCGGTCGCAGCCTTGGCGGATGAAGAGGCCAACACGCTCGCCATGATTGCCGGGACAAGTATTTTGCTCGGACGCAGTTTTGCCAGTGAGCTTTCGAGTTTTTCTTCCAGCCGTTCGCGCAGCGCGGCGCGGGCGCGGTGTAGGCGCACGCGCAGGGCGGATTCGGAAATGCCCAAGGCGGTCGCCGACTCAGCTCCGCTTTTTCTTTCGAGATAAAACAGCACCAGACATTCGCGGTGCGCGGTGGGTAATTCAGCGAGCGTTTGGCGCAAGGTTTCGGGCGAATGGAGCAGGTCGATTTCCCCCACAGATTTTTCCGTTGCCGTTTCGGAGAAGTTTTCCAGCGCCCAACGTTCGCGTTTGTTGAGTTCGCGGCGATGGCGTAGGCCGAAGTTGATGGCGACACGGCGGGCAATGGTGGTAACCCAACCGGAAAATTTAGCGCCATCGCCCAGCAGCCACAACCGACGGTAGGCGCGGATGAAGGCTTCTTGCGTGACTTCCTCCGCGAGCGCGGCATCGCCAAGACGGCTCCACGCCACGCCAAAGACGCGGCGCTGGTGGCGCTCGACGAGTTCGCGATAGCGCTCCGTATCGCCGCCGCGCACGGCAGTCACGGCGGATTGATCTTGCTGGTTGCTATCGGCCATCTCGGTTGGTGTCGTCATTTAACCGCAAGACAGCGCCAAATGGAATTTGTTACCGGCGAAAAAGAAACCGCCGATTCAACAGAATCGGCGGTTTGAAAATGAGGGCTCCACGAAGCCTCGTCCCACCCAATCATGGTTTAAATCATATGGCAGAACATCGCGTCGCGGAGTTTTGGCTCGAACCACGTGCTCTTGGGCGGCATGATGCCGCCGGCGTCAGCGATGGTCATCAGGTCTTCAATGCTCGTTGGGAACATGGAGAACGCGCAGGCGTATTCGCCGCTGTTCACGAGTTTTTCCAATTCCGCTGTGCCGCGGATGCCGCCGACAAAATTGATTTGTTTGCTCGTGCGCGGGTCATCAATGCCAAAGATGGGGGCGAGGACATTTTTTTGGAGCAACGTCACGTCGAGCTTTTCAATCGGGTCGCTGACGTTTGTCAGCTTCGCTTTGAAGGTGAGCGTGTGCCAGCGTTTGTTCATGAACAAACCGAGCTCATGTTTACGCGTCGGCTTGGCGCTGCCCATGCGGACGATGTTAAAAGTTTCTTCCAACTTCTTGAGCAGGTCCATCGGCGTAAGGCCGTTCAATGTTTTCAGCACGCGGTTATAGGGCAAAATCTGCATCTGGTTGTGTGGAAAAATCACCGTCAGGAATTGTCCGCTGTGGCCTGCGCCGTTGCGTGATTGGAAAATCCTGCCCGCGGCCGCGCTGCGATGATGTCCGTCGGCGATGTAGAGCGATGGAATCTGCGCGAACTGTCCTTCAACAAACGAAATGTCATCGGCGCCGTCAATGACCCATGACGTGTGGCGCACACCGTCTTTGCCGGTGAAATCCACAGCGGGTGTCTCGGAAGTTTTGCGTGAGACGAATTCATCAAACGCCGCGACCGCGCGGTAGGTCAGGAACACCGGACCAGTCTGCGAATTGAGCGCCTCGATGTGGCGCACGCGGTCGTCTTCCTTGTCCGGGCGGGTGAACTCGTGTTTCTTGATGATGTTCTTGAGATACTCTTCGCAACTGGCAGCGGCAACGAGGCCGACTTGCGCATGGCCGCCCATGATTTGCCGATACAAATAGAAGTGCGGCTTGTCGTCTTGCTTGAGCGCGCCCTTGGAAATTAGGGCGGTAAAATTTTCTTTACCCTTCGCATAAACTTCCGATGAGTAAATGTCCGTAGTCGGCGGCAAATCAATCTCCGGCTTGCTGACGTGCAGGAAGCTCAACGGGTTGCCAGCGGCCAGCGTGCGCGCCTCATCCGACGACATCACGTCGTAGGGCAGCTCGCAAATTTGCGCGGCGAGTTCGGGTTTCGGTTGGAGAGCAGCAAACGGTTTTAGTGTAGACATAAAATGAGCCGAGAATTTACGTCAATTCGCGTCCGACGCACGAACAAATTGCACGGACAGTGAAATTGTTTTGAAGTTGTTTTAAACTATGGAAAAAATTCAGAGCATTTTAAACAAGGTGGATGTGTTGCCACCATCGCCGTCACTGCTGCCCAAGCTGCTGCCGTATCTCGGCGATGTGAACGCGAACTTTGACGAGGTGGTGAAGCTCATCGCGATGGATCAGGCGCTCACGGCCAAGCTCCTACAAATCTGCAACAGCGCGTTCTTTGGCCAAGACGAACCCATTGCCACCGTGAACGAAGCCGTGAATCGCGTCGGCTACCAGTCGGTTTATCTGCTGACGGCCATGATCAATGGCAGCAGTTCGTTTCCCGGTTCCGCGTCCGGCGGTATGGATGCGGGCAAACTGTGGAAGCATAGTGTTGCCACCGCGTTCAGCACCAAGTTCGTGGCCGAGTCCGTTGCGCTGGACGGCAATCTGCTCCTCACTGCCGGATTGATGCACGACATCGGTAAACAGATTCTCACGCAGATTGGCTCGCCGCTGAGCGGACTTAATTTTCATCTGCCTACGAGTTCCGCCGCGCTCACCGCTGAACTGGCGGCTTACGATTGCAACCACGCCGAGGCTGGCGCGTGCCTGCTGGAAAAATGGAACCTGCCGCCGCCCCTCGTGGCGTGCGTCCGCCATCATCACCAGCCGGAAAGCGCGGGCGAGTTCAAAAAGCACGCTGCATGCGTGGCCGTTGGCAACGCCCTCGCTCATAGTCAGGAATATGGCCGGGCCTTGGAAAGCGAAACGTATGCCGCCGGGATGACCATCCTTAACCTTGATTCCAGCCATCTCAAACGCTGGCAGCAACAGTTTGAAGAATCGCGCGAGTTGATCAATGGCATGAGCAAGCTGTCGGCATGAGCCGCCTGTTCAGGCTGGGCTAGGCGCGGCGCTCCAGTTTCTGCCTCTGGCGAACCAATTTTCCCCGAAATAATTTCTTGCCTTCAAGCCATCGGCTGCTAGTCTTTGCGGCCTTTTAACAAAAGAAAATTTATGTCACGAATCTGCGAATTGACCGGTAAACGCCCCATGAAGGGCAACATCATCTGGCGCTCGGGTAAGGCCAAGAAAACGGGCGGCATCGGCACGCACGTCACCGCCATCACCAAGCGCAAGTTCCATGTGAATTTGCAGCGCGTGAAGGCTGTTCTGCCCAGCGGCGAAGTCCGCTACATCCGCGTGGCCGCCAGCGCCCTCAAAAAAGGCCTCGTAACCAAAGCCCCCAAGCGCACTTGGAAAAAGGGCGACGAAGCCAAGAAGAAAGCCTGATTTTTCCGCAAGGATAGAGAATTGAGAATGGCGTTCCGCAAGGAACGCCATTTTTCTTTTCCGATTTCGTTGGTGTCAAGGACTGGCTGGCGAATGAAGCTGCGCCGCCCACTTCATGGCTTCAAGTTCACCGAAGATTTTCATGCGCTGCGTGTAGCTAGCCATTTCCGCATCCGTCATCTGTGGCTGGGCGGCCTGACTGCTTGTAAGCAGTGAAACCATTCCTCTCTTTTCAGCTTTATTTGCAGCTAAAGCCTGTGCAGGAGTCTGCCCATCCAAAAAATCATAGGCAGTGTTCTGATCGAGGTGCGCTATCATGGTGTTTTTTATCGCCAGCCCGACCAGTTGATTGATGAGGAGTTTCCCGCCGTCACCCGATTGAAACCTTTTCGCAACAGTGAACCCCATTTGCGCCAGATTAGCGGACGAGTTGAGATCACCCGCGCCGCTTTTTTCGTTCATCAAATCACCGATGCCCACGGCCAGTTGTTTGATGGTCCCCAGTTGCGGGGACAATTCCTCCACGAGGTTCCCCAGCCCAAGCTCGGCTGCTTCCCGCGTTGATTTGCCGGCGTCCTGATACAGCTCTTCGCCATCAAGCTGGTTCTGTATGGCAAAATTATCGAACTGCGGCTTGGCCGATGCCGCCAATAATTCCTGCACTGCCTCGTCGGTCTTACCTTCCTTGAAATAATTTTGCGCCAAAAAATAATTCGCCAGCGAGTTGCTCGGCGAAGACTGCTTGAATGACTCGAGCCATTTCTGCCGATCCGCCGGAAATGCGTCGTGCGCTAGCACCGCCAGCTGCACGCGCGGGTCGTTCGGAAAATTTGTCACCGCCTCATTCAGATAATTCGTGTCGCTCTGTGCGCGGAACACGGCGAGCAGACTCGCCGCATCGCGATGGTGTTTTGCCAGCCAAGCCTCGGCCTTGTCGCGGGGAATTCTGATCTGTGCCAACGGGTCGGCTTCGACTTCCTCCTTGGCGGTATTGGTCTTGGGAGAAATTTTCGTGGCCGGCGGCGTAAAGTGATACTCAAAACCCGTCTTGGAAAGCTTGGGCGGCGCAGCTTCCACCGATGGAGCGAGCCGCGAATTAATGAAATGCAACACCAGCGCAATCCCCGTCGCCGTCAGCAGCATGACCAGCAGCGCTTGTTTGAACGGGGAATTTTGCATACGAGTTCGTTTTCTATCTGCTTTGACCGCCTTCGGCACGACAAATGAGCGCGTCCACCATCCGCCACCTTCAATTCTCCATGCTCGCTGCTATTTCCCCTTCGTCCACTTCATCGTCGCCCGCTTCATCTCGCGGTCATCGTCGCGTTTCTTGAGGTCTTCGCGTTTGTCGAAGGACTGCTTGCCCTTGCCCACGCCGAGCGCCACTTTCACTTTGCCGTTCTTCCAATAGAAAGACAGCGGGAATAGCGCGTTGCCGTTCACCGACGAAAGCTCAAATAATTTCCGGATCTCCGATTTGTGCAGTAGCAATTTGCGCGGCGCCTTCAACTCATGGTTGTGGAGATTGCCGTGGGAGTATTCGTCAATATGCGCGTTGTAGAGCCACACTTCGTCCTTGTCCACGCGCGCGAAGGCATCCGCGATCTGCCCCTTGCCCGCGCGCAGCGACTTCACCTCCGTGCCATGCAGCACGATGCCCGCCTCGAAAGTCTCGATGATGAGATAATCGCGGCGTGCTTTATGGTTGGTGACGATGTCGGCCATGAAAATTCTTTCGCGCAGCTTACGCAGATTTCAGGAAATAAAAAAGCCGGAAGAAAATGTCTTCCGGCTTTTGAAATTTTTTGGAGGCGCGGCTTAGTGCTTCTTGCGCTTCTTGGGAATCAAGCGGACCGCAGCCACTTCTTCCGGCAGCTCCCAGCCCATCTTATCCTCGATGATTTCCGTGAGCGCGATGTCAGCGAGGCCCATGCTGGCCGGCACATCCACGAGCGGACGACCCAAGCCGCCGCCCCCGGCGTTCAGTTGGCGCACACGGCGGGAAACGATGTTGATGAGCACATTCGGTGCGCCCACTTTTTCTAAAGCTTTTTTGCAGAGGTCAGCGTTCATTTTGTTCTAAAATCGAGTTGCGGAGCATACCTGACCAACGCAGCCGTGCAATAACAAAAATTCCCTTCAAACTTGTGTTCCTTTCGGGCATTTTACGAAATCAATTTATGGCTGCCAAACAATCATCGTTCAACCTGAACCAATTTCTCGCCACCCGCACCGACGCCGTCAACGCTGCGCTCGACAAATTTATTCCTAGCGAGAAGACCAAGCCCGCCACCATCCACAAGGCCATGCGCTACTCGCTCTTTGCCGGTGGCAAACGGATGCGTCCCGCCGTGCTGCTCGCCGCCGCCGAGGCCTGCGGTGGCACCGATGCTGCCGCCATGCCCCTCGCTTGCGCCGTCGAGTGCATCCACACCTACTCTCTTATCCACGACGATCTACCCGCGATGGACAACGACGATTTCCGCCGGGGCAAGCCGACCAACCACAAGGTTTTCGGCGAAGGCATCGCCGTGCTCGCGGGCGACGCGCTGTTGACGCAGGCGTTTGAGATCGCCGCGCAGGCCAAGGGCTGGCCGCGTTACTCCCACAAAGATTTGATCCTGGAAATCGCCAAAGCTTCCGGCTCGCTGCAACTCGTCGGCGGCCAAGTGGCGGATTTGGAAGGCGAGAACAAAAAACTTTCCATCGCCGAACTGAAATTCATCCACGAGCGCAAAACCTCCGCGTTGCTCTGCTGTTCCGTGCGGCTCGGCGGCATGAGCGCCAACTGCACGCCCGCGCAGCTCCAGGCCCTGACCGATTTCGGCTACCACGTGGGCCTCGCGTTCCAGGTGATTGATGACATTCTGGACGTGACGCAGACCAGCGAACAGCTCGGCAAGACGGCGGGCAAAGACGTGGCCGTGCAAAAGGCGACCTACCCGTCCATCGTGGGCTTGGAGAAATCCCGGAAGATTGCGACGCAACTGACAGACAAGGCGTTTGCCGCGCTAAATTTATTCAAAGGCAAAGCCGTGGCGCTGGAAGCGCTTGCGGAATTTTTGTTGAAGCGGGATAAATAACCATCGGCAGCATCCGGAGGAATTAAAACTTTTCACACCCGTTTCCTCCACCAAAGGAGCGGGTCGGAGTAAGAAGGGTCGTTCAAACATCTGAACGGATGGTAGCATCGCCAAAATTGGCTGCAGATTTTTCATTCCCAATCCGAGCATGCCGCGTAATCTGCGGGGAATGAATTCCAGGTTTAAAAAACTGTTGCTCACCGCCATCGGCGTGGCCCTAACCTTTTCTTTTTCGCTTCGCGCGGAAGTCGTCACGGCCACCATCCCAACACCGCCGCCCACCGAGACCGGCTATTTCAAACTCGGCACCACCAAAAATCCCGCCGGTCACGAGATCAACGTGAACAGCCGCAGCCTCCTTTTCGATGGCCAGCCGGTGTTTCCCGTTATGGGCGAGATGCACTACTCGCGCGCGCCGGCGGCGGAGTGGCGCGACGAATTACTCAAGATGAAAGCGGGCGGCGTGGACATCGTGGCGACTTATGTTTTCTGGATCCATCACGAGGAGATCGAGGGGCAATGGGATTGGAGCGGCCAGCGTGATTTGAAAGAATTTGTCCAAACCTGCGGCGAGATGGGATTGAAAGTCATCGTGCGCTGTGGTCCGTGGTGTCACGGCGAAGTGCGTAACGGCGGACTGCCGGACTGGGTGCAAAAGAGCGGCTGGAAGCTGCGTTCCACAGACACCAACTTTCTCGCTGCGACGAAAATTCTCTACGGTGAAATCGCCAAACAACTTTCCGGTCAGCTGTGGAAAGACGGCGGCCCGGTCATCGGCATCCAGGTGGACAATGAATTTGGCGGCTCGCCGAATTATTTGATGGCACTCAAGAAACTCGCGATTGACGCCGGACTCGATGTGCCGCTCTACATCAAGACCGGCTGGCCCGCGATGAAGACGCCCGTGCCTCTCGGTGAATTGCTGCCGCTCTTCGGCGCTTATCCCGACGGTTTCTGGTCGCGAAGCATCAAGCCGATGGACGGCAACGATTGGGAAAATTTCACTTTCAAAATCACGCGCACAGATACCGGCGTGGGTAACGATACGTTGAAAGTTGAAAAAGCCGGCGACACGGCGGGCACGGAAAAATATCCGCATCTCACCTGCGAAATTGGCGGCGGCATGCCCGCGTCTTATCATCGCCGCATCAATTATGACGAGCGTGATGTCGAGGCCGTGGTGCTCACGCAACTCGGCAGCGGCAGTTCGCTGCTGGGCTATTACATGTATCACGGTGGCCAAAATCCCGAAGGCAAACTATCGACGCTTCAGGAATCATCAGCCACCGGCTACGCGAACGATCTGCCGGTGAAATCCTACGACTTCAACGCGCCCATCGGCGAGTTCGGCCAGATCAATCCGCAATACTATTGGCTGCGTAGGCTCCACCTGTTTCTCCACGACTTCGGCGCAGCGCTCGCACAAATGCCTGCGACATTGCCCGACCTGCGCGTGACGAACAAAAATGATTTCACCACGCTGCGCTGGTCGGTTCGCTCTGACGGCAACAGCGGTTATGTGTTCGTGAATAATTATCAACGCCTGCAACCGATGGGTGCCAAGATGAATGTGCAGTTCAACGTCAACCTACCGGGTGGTGAACTGGTCTTCCCGCAAAAGCCCGTGAACGTTCCGGCGGATTCATTATTCTTCTGGCCGTTCAACATGGCTCTCAATGGCGCAAAATTAATTTACGCCACCGCGCAGCCGATTTGCCGCCACGGCAACACGTTTTTCTTCGCGGAAATCCCTAACGTGCCCGCAGAATTTGTTTTCGATCCCAAAAGCCTAAAGTCATCGCCCGCTGAATTTTTTGGGCTAAAACCGGACCGCAAACGCCCAACGAACCTCAAGAGTTCGTCTGGGCAACAGATTCAGATATTTTTGTTGAACGAAGCGGATTCGCTCGCATTGCAAAAAATTGCAGACAAAGTTTCCATCGAAGTGCCCTTGAAGTTCGCAAAGCAAAATGTCGAAACAACGTCGCTTCGCGCTGCCGGTTCCGCTCGCGAAATTCCGCTCGTCGGCAAATCCCAAATCGCCGCCGCGCCGACGGATGACGATTTCACGAATGCCGCCGTCTGGCAGGTCAACCTACCCGCCAAGATCGACCTCGTGAAGAATCCGTTGCTGCGCATCCAATACATCGGCGACGTCGCGCGGCTGACGTTGAACGGCAAATTGATTGCCGATAATTTTTACGCTGGACGTCCGTTTGATCTCGGCCTGAAACGCTACGGCATGGAAATTTTCACTGGCGACTTGCGGCTGGAAATTTTACCGCTGCGGAAAGATGCGCCAATTTTCATTGAGCCGAAAAATCGCCCGGACTTCGGCACAAATGAAACTTTAGTGAAACTTCAATCTGCAGAAATCGTCCAGCAGACTGGTAATTAACACCGCATGAAAAATCTTTTTACGATGGTCGCCCTCGCAGCGACCACTTCCATCGTCGCCGCTTTGCCGGACACCACGCTCTGGCAGGCCAAGCCCGCGAAAAATTTTATGGAGTCCACTCCGCTTGGCAACGGACGCCTTGGCGCGATGGACTTTGGCGGCATCGAACAGGAACGCATCGCGCTGAATGAAGATTCGCTCTGGTCTGGCTCGGTGCAGAACGCCGACCGCACCAACGCCGCCGCCACGTTGCCGGAGATTCGTCGCCTGCTGCTGGAGAGAAAAAATGACGAGGCCGAAAAGCTGGTGAACAAGAATTTCACGTGTGCCGGGTCGGGTTCCAATCGTGGCCACGGCAAAGACGTCGCTTATGGATCCTATGAAGTCTTGGGCGACTTGCGTTTAAATTTTCAATATGCCAGCACGAACGAAGCGACGGATTATCGCCGTGAACTGGATTTGACCACCGCGACTGCGCGCACTGAGTTTTCACGGGGCGGCGTGAAGTTCACTCGTGAGATTTATGTTTCCGCGCCTGACCAAGCCGTAGTTCTGCGCCTCGCGGCGGATAAAGCGCGGCAACTGACTTTTGAGGTAACGCTGGATCGCCCGGAGCGTTTCAAAACGGAAATCGTCGGCAAAGACGAACTTCTTATGTCCGGCGCGATGACCAATGGTGCGGGTGGTGAAGGGGTGAAATACGCCGCGCGTTTGAAAGTGCTCAACACCGGCGGGAAAGTTTTGGCGGCGGATGGAAAAATTTCCGTGAGCGGTGCGGATGAAGTCCTCTTGCTCGTCACTGCGGCGACGGATTACGAACGCTTTGCCAAGATGAGCCGCCGCGATGTGGCGGCGGCAGCGGCGAAAGATTTGAAGGCTGTGGCCAGGAATAATTATTCCCAGTTGCTGGCCGCGCACACCAAAGATTACCAGTCGTTTTACAACCGCGTGAAACTGGATCTGCCGTTTGCTTCCACCAACGACATCGCCACAAAGCCCACACCGGAACGCATCGCAGCCCGGGATCTGGCGAATGATCCGGCGCTGGCGGTGTTGTATTTCAACTTCGGTCGCTACCTGCTGATTTCATCCTCACGCCCCGGCGACATGCCCGCGAATTTGCAAGGCATCTGGGCTGACACCACGTCGCCGCCGTGGAGCGCGGATTATCACCTGAACGTGAACATCCAGATGATTTACTGGCCGGCGGAAGTCTGCAACTTGACCGAACTGAACGAGCCGCTGTTCGCCTACATCGAGTCGCTGCAAGCGCCGGGCGCGGTGACGGCAAAAAAATATTACAACGCCAACGGTTGGGTGGCGCATGTGCTTGCGAACGCGTGGGGCTTCACCTCGCCCGGTGAAAGCGCAGCGTGGGGGTTGACGCCGAGCGATGCGGCGTGGCTGTGCCATCACCTTTGGGAGCATTGGAAATTCACCGGCGACCGGGAATTTTTGAAACGCGTGTATCCCGTGCTGCGCGGATCGGCCGAATTTTTTGCGGGCACGCTCATCGAGGAGCCGTCGCACCAATGGCTCGTCACGTCGCCCGCGAATTCTCCGGAAAACGCGTTCAAGATGACGAATGGCCAGACGGCACACGTCTGTCTTGGGCCGACGCTGGATAATCAATTGCTCCGCTTTCTGTTCAGCGCAGTCATCGAGTCGTCAGAAATTCTCGGCGTGGACAAAACGTTTTCCGCCGACCTGAAAGCCAAACGCGACCGCCTGCCGCCCACGCGCATCGGCAGCGACGGCCGCGTGATGGAATGGCTCGAGGAATATCAGGAGCCCGAGCCGACTCACCGCCACGTCTCGCATCTCTGGGGTTTGTATCCGGGTGATGAAATTTCACCGACGGCCACGCCCGCGCTCGCCGAAGCCGCGCGCAAGTCGCTCGATCTGCGCGGCGACAAGAGCACCGGCTGGGCCACCGCATTTCGCATGGCGCTCTGGGCGCGGTTGCATGATGGCGACCGCACTTTTAAACTCCTGCAAAATCTACTGCAACCTGCCGGTGGCAAAGGAACCGATTACGGCGGCAGCGGCGGCGGCACTTATCCGAACTTGTTTGACGCGCATCCACCGTTCCAGATTGACGGCAACTTCGGTGGCACAGCGGCCATCGCGGAGATGCTCGTCCAATCGCAGGCGGGTGAAATTGAACTGCTGCCCGCGCTCCCGTCCGTGTGGCCGGATGGAAAAGTTTCCGGCCTGCGCGCACGCGGCGGTTGCGAAGTTGGCATCGAATGGAAAAATGGCAAGCTCGTCTCAGCTACCATCAAAAACATCAGCGGTAATGGCCCGGTGAAAGTCCGCTACGGCAACGTTACCAAAAAATTTACTCTGGCTCGCGGTGCGGAAAAAAAGCTTGGGGCTGATCTGAAATAACTCGTGAAAAAAATTCTTACGTTGCTCTGCGCGGGGTTGATAACCCTTACGGCATTTGCTGGGGATGCACCTGATATTTTAGCTGGTCTGCGTCCGCAGCACCCGCGATTGCTCATCACCGTTGCGGATTGGGACGACCTCCGTCACCGTCGCGAAAGCGAGCCGCAACTCGACGCGTTGCTCAAGCGCGTCGTTGAAGAGGCCCGCGCGACACTGACTGGGCCGACCATCATCTACAAAAAAGACGGCAAACGATTGCTGGCCGTATCACGCGAAA
>CAINDH010000067.1 GCA_903847285.1 uncultured Verrucomicrobia subdivision 3 bacterium
GTGACTTCCTCGGGGCGCTCGTCCACCAGCAGCACCATGACATGGCACTCGGGATGGTTTTCCAGCGCACCCAGGGCGATGTCGCGCAGAATGGTGGTCTTGCCCGTGCGCGGCGGGGCGACGATAATGCCGCGTGTGCCTTTGCCGATGGGCGTGACGAGATCAATCACCCGCGTCTCCATCTGGTCCGGCGTGGTCTCCAACTTAAATTTTTCAATCGGATCAATTGAAGTCAGGTTTTCAAAGCGCACGACTTTAACGTATTCCTGAAATGGCAAATCGTTCACCTTTTCCACCGTCTTGAGCTGTGGGCTCGTGCCACGATGCGGCGGCTGCGTGGTGCCTTCGATGTGGGCGCCTTCGCGGAGGAAGCTGCGGCGGATGGTGTCCGGCGTGACAAAAATATCTGTCGGCTTGGGATTGAAATGGTTTTGCGCCGTGCGCAGGAAACCAAAGCCCTTCTCGGAAATTTCGAGAAAGCCGGAACCGTAGTTGGGATTGACGGCTTTTTCGCCGTTCGCTTGCGTATCGCTCATAAAAATGTTGTGACCGAAGGCTGAAACCCTTCCGAAAAATGTGTTGGAAAAGTGAACTTTTGGAAAATGTCCCCGGCCAGAAGCCGCAGACTAAAACCTTCGACGGGCTTCTAATTACGGGGAAAGGCAGCGAAAGGCAATGCTTATTTTTTAGGTCACCAAAGCAAAAACGCGCAAACCCTCGTGAGGTTTGCGCGCTTTAAGATACCGCAAGTCAATCAACCACCCACTTCTGCCCTGGCTTCCGCCGCGAGCGCCGTGCTCAAATAACGTTCACCCGTTGAGCAAGCGATGGTCACGATGGTTTTGCCTTTGTTTTCCGGACGTTTGGCGACTTCGATGGCAGCGATGACGTTCGCGCCGGTCGAGATACCGACGAGGATGCCTTCCTCCTTCGCGAGGCGACGAGCCATTGCAAACGCGTCGTCGTTGGAAACTTGAACGCACTCGACAATCTGTGGATTGCCGGTGCTGTCCTTGAGGTGCAAATTTTTTGGGACGAAACCTGCGCCCGTGCCTTGAATCTTGTGCGGACCTGGTTTCACTGGCTGACCGGCGAGCGTTTGCGAAATGACCGGTGAATCCTTCGGCTCCACCGCAATGGCTTGGAACGAAGCCTTCTTCGGTTTGATGCCCTCCACGCAACCCGTGATAGTTCCGCCTGTGCCGACGGCAGCAACGAGAATATCAATTTTGCCATCGGTATCTTCCCAAAGCTCCACCGCTGTGGTCTTGGTATGAATGGCCGGGTTGGCGCCGTTTTCGAATTGTTGCGGAATCCAAGAGTTAGGCGTTTCCTTTGCGAGCGCTTCGGCGCGAGCGATAGCGCCCTTCATACCTTCCGCGCCCGGGGTCAAAACGAGTTTTGCGCCAAGCATCGCCAACAAGGTGCGGCGTTCCAGCGACATCGTCTCCGGCATCGTCAAAATGATCTTGTAGCCTTTGGCCGCCGCGACGAACGCAAGCGCGATGCCGGTGTTACCGCTGGTCGGCTCAATGATGACGGTATCGTGTTTCAACACGCCGCGCGCTTCCGCATCCGCGATCATCGCCGCGCCGATACGATCTTTGACGCTGCCCAGCGGATTGAAAAACTCGCATTTGAGCAGGATGTTGGCATCCACGCCCGCCGTGACTTTGTTCAGTTTGACCAGCGGCGTGCGGCCGATGGTTTCGATGATGTTGTTGTAGATACGTCCCATAAATTTATTTTGGTTGGAGGTTTGCAGTTGGTTTGATTTAGCGTTCGGAAATCTTGGCGAAAAGCCGATGGCGGGCAAGTTTTAATTCATCCCGCTGCGACCGAACTTTTTAGAAACCAGCGGACTCTATAAAACGTCCACTGTTGCATCCAGCGTCGCGATTTTAATTCAGCTTTTCACGGTGTGCATTTTCAATCACGATGGCGGAATCATCCCAGCCAACAACAAAACTAAATAATGAAATCAAACAAGTCGAAACAGATTGACCGCCGGAATTTTCTCAAGCTGGCCGGAGCGGCGATTGTCCTCCCGACTATTCTTCCTGGATGCATGACGGGACGCCCCACAAAAAAAATCAGCGCTAATGACAAGGTCAATATCGGCGTGGTCGGCTGGGGTATGCAGGGGCCGAGCAACACCAAGTCCTTCATGTTCGAGAACGACTGCCGCGTAGTTGCTGCTTGCGACCTTGATCAGGAGGCATTGAAGCGCGCGGTGGATACCATCAATGACAATTACGAAAATAAGGATTGCGCCGCTTATCATGATTACCGCGAGCTGTTCGCGCGACCCGACCTCGACGCGGTGATGCTTGCCGTGCCGGATCACTGGCATGCCATCGTAGCAACGGCGGCGGCAAAACGCGGCCTGCACATCTACGGCGAAAAGCCGCTCGCTAAAACCATCGCCGAGCAGCAGGCCATCGTTCACGCTGTCGAAAAAAACAACATCATTTGGCAGACAGGTTCCTGGCAACGGTCACAAGCACCGTTTCACAAGGCGGCGGAAATTGTGCGCAACGGACTCATCGGTGAAGTTACGCACGTTGAGGTGGGTTTACCGTCAGGACACCATGATTTCAAAGGAACAGAACTTGAGCTGTTGAAAAAATTTCAAGATCTGCCGGAAAATTTTGACATCAACAACCCGAAAGACAGGGCGCGCGTGGATTTCCTCAGTCGCGTCGTTCCCGATGGCAATGATTGGAAGATTGCCACATCCGAACAGCCGCCTGCCGAATTGGATTACGAGACATGGATCGGGCCGTCAAAGATGGAGCCTTACATCAAGCAACGCGTCCACATGAACTGGCGCTGGAACTACAACACCGGCGGAGGACAGTTACTCGACTGGGTTGGGCATCATGTGGACATCGCGCATTGGGGACTTGGCTTTGACAACAGTGGGCCGTCTACCATTGAGGGCCAAGGTGAATTTCCCGCGCCGAACGCGCTATGGAATACCTGCACGAAATACCGCATCGAACTCAAATACCCGCGCAACATCACCATGACCATTGCCGGCGGGCACAGCGACATCAAGAGCGGCACGAAATGGATTGGCACTGAAGGCTGGGTCTGGGTAGATCGCGGTGGATTTGATGCCTCCAATCCCGATTGGAAAAAAGGCAAGTCGCTGCCGGAAGAACTCCGTAAAGTGAAACTCATCGAGTCACCCGGCCACTGGCGGAATCATCTCGACTCGATCCGCTCCGGCCAGCCCACCATCGCGCCCGCGCAGACCGCACATCACTCGGCGATTCCCGGCCACCTCGGTTTAATCTCCATGCTCACCGGTCGGAAAATTAACTGGGATGTGAAACACGAAAAAATCATCGGCGATGCCGAGGCGAGCAAGCTATTGACCCGCGAATACCGCGCGCCGTATCACCTCGCGTAAGTTGCTGAAAACATAAAAGCCGTTGCTGGATTTCAGCAACGGCTTTTTTATGGAGCTTAAGTCACCCCAGATGATTCGCCACGTCGGCAAAACCTGCGACGACTTCCTCGCGCGTCTTCAAGTTGCGGATACGGACATAGGCATCGCTCTCCGCGCGAACGGTGTGCGCCACTTTTAATTCCGTCGCGCGTTTGAATTGTTTATCCGGCTTCTGGGGCGTGAGCGGATAATCCACGGCAAATCCAGCGGCGCGCAAATCCTGAATGAGTTTCAGCGAAATCGGTCTTGTCGCTTCGTCCTCAATCAAAACGAACACATCCATCGTTGAATCAAACTTTGGCAGGAGCCCGCGCGCTTTGAGCAATTCCAGCAACACCACGTCGCCCATGCCAAAACCGAGCGCGGCCAAATCCACTTTGCCGCCGCTGATGAGTTTCACGAGATTGTTGTAGCGACCGCCGCCAGCGATGGCGCGAAATTCACCTTTGCGATCAAACGCCTCGAACACTACGCCCGTGTAATACGCGAGCCCGCGGATGACGAGGTAATCCACTTTAACAAACTTCTTCAACCCGCGCGCCGCCAGATTATCGAGGATGCTTTGCAACTCGGTCGTGGGCTTGCCCGACGCAATGAATTCGTTTACCACCGCGAGCGAAAAGCCCAGCGCAGAAAGTTTAGCCTCCGATTCTTCAGGGGCGGTGCGTTCTAGCTTGTCTATGACCTGAAAAAAAGCGTAGGCATCTTCGGCACTTCTGCCGGCTGTATTACCACCATTAAAAAATTCTTGCCACGCATTGCGGCTGCTCAAACGGATGACAAAATCCTCCGCCGTCAGGCCAAACGCGCGCAGCGTATCAATCAACAATGCGATCAACTCCGCGTCCGCCGACGGATCAGTTTCGCCCATGAGATCGGCATTAAATTGAAAATGTTCCCGCAGCCGGCCTTTCTGCTGTTTCTCGTAGCGGAACAATTGCGGAATGGCGAACCACTTGATGGGTTTCTTGTAGTTGCGCTCATGCGCCGCGACCATGCGGGCCAGCGTGAGTGTCATCTCCGGACGCAGGGAGATGTGACGTTTGCCCTTGTCCACAAAGTCGAAGAGCTGCCCAACAATTTCCTCACCGCTCTTGGTGGTGAAAAGTTCCAGGGGTTCGAGCGGCGGGCCATCATATTCGCGGAAGCCGTAGCGGCGAGCGACGGTGCGCCACTGGTCGAAAATATATTGGCGCGCGTCAGCGCTCCACACGTCGGGGTGCGGTAAAGGTTCGGGATAAAAATCGCGAAAACCGGGGAGTCGTTCCATGCCGCACAGGATAAAAAAATTATTTAATTAGGAAAGCAGGAAGGCAGGAAAGAAAACTAAAAGCTTAACCACCAAGACGCCCAGAGCGCCAAGTTGAAAAACGTATTTCATGCCTAAGCGTTTTTGGCGTCCCCGCGGTTTACCTGAATTTAGGCCTTTGCCGCTAACTTCAATACTTCCGCGCGCATCTCTTTGCCAGCCTTGAACTTCACCATTGAACGCGCAGGAATGGGCACATCCACTTCGGGCTTATTGGGATTGCGCCCGACGCGCGCCTTGCGGATTTTCACCTCGAACACGCCGAAGTTTCTAAGCTCCACTTTGTCTCCCTTCGCGAGCGATTCGGCGATGTAGTCCAAGGTTTTCTGCACTACGTCAAAGACCTGGGATTGGATCAACCCGGTTTCGTCGCTGATGCGCACCACGAGGT
The DNA here is from genome assembly GCA_903847285.1 of uncultured Verrucomicrobia subdivision 3 bacterium. The sequence goes on from CAINDH010000067.1 coordinate 5,158, forward strand.
CGCGTTTGGTCAGGGTCATAATTTTGGAATGATGCTGTTGAGTGAATCATCCAACGCAGAAAATCCGCCACAAACCAGCCCGACTTTTTAGAAACGGCGAATCTTTTCTGCTCCCGATTGGATAACAATCATTTGGGAATTCTGCGTAAAATGTCGAGTAAAATGTGCAGCTCGGCCGTATCGGCAGCTGCAATTATCCAGAAGGTTTGTTTTCTGCGTGGCAACCGGCGGCAGCGAGGGTTAAAGTTTTCGCCGCATGGAATCTGCGCCCCATCCAAATGATTCGCTCACGCCGTCTCAACGGCAGGCGGTGGAGGCGCGCGGCAATGTCCTCGTCATGGCCGGTGCGGGAACCGGCAAAACCAAAACCCTAGTTGCCCGCTGTCTCGATTGCCTCGAACGCGACCGTGCGACGCTGGATGAATTGCTCATCGTCACCTTCACCGAGGCCGCCGCCGCCGAAATGCGTCAGCGCCTGCGTAAAAGTCTGGAGGAAAAAATTGCCGCATCGCCAGGCGAAACTTTTTGGCAGGAGCAAACCGCGCGCTTTGATCTGGCACACATCGGCACGCTGCACGGTTTCTGCCTGCGCCTCGTGCGCGAACATTTTCATGAGCTCGACCTCGACCCGCAACTCGCCATCCTCGACGAAGGCGAAGCCCGCCAGTTAGCGGACGAAACGCTAGCCGAACAATTCCAAGCGCACTACGCCGGAGATGATCCATTTGCCCGCGCTTTTCAAAATGTGGTGCAGCTCCACGGCGGTGGACGTGATGAAAACATCCGCGCACTGGTGTTGCGTCTGCACCATTATTCGCAAGCCCGCCCCAACGCCGTCGGCTGGCTCGCCGATGAATTAAAAAAATTTTCTGCTGCTGAAGCAACTGATTGGCAACACTGGCTGCTGGCCGCCATTGGCGACTGGCAAAATGAATGGCTGACGACGCTGAAAAATCACGAAACCGAAAACGTCAAAGCCGCTGAATTGACAGGCCTGTTGCAACAACTTGGGAAAACAATCACCCGCGCACCAGCCACCGAAATTCTAGCTAAAATTATAGCTGCCGACGTGACCGCCAATTATCCCAAAGGACAGGCGGGGAAACTTCGCCCGGCGCTGGGTAAAATTTTTGAGGAAGCTGCGTTCCTGGCCGCGCTCGCCGAGGTGAAAGACGGACGCGACCCGTTGGCCGAGGACTGGTCATGGGTTCGGGAACACATGGCCACCATCCTGCGGCTCGCCGCCGAGTTTGCTGAAAATTTTGCCGCGCGCAAACGTGCGGACGGCGTGCTGGATTTCCACGACCTCGAACAGTTCGCCCTGAAGTTGCTTTGGGATTTTCCGGCGGATAAGCCGACGGCGGGCGCTGAAATGTGGCGGGCGAAATTGAAATTCATTTTCGTGGACGAATATCAGGACATCAATGCCGCGCAGGATAAAATCATCGCCGCCCTCGCGCGGGACGGCGACACGGCCAACCGCTTTCTGGTCGGCGACGTGAAGCAGAGCATTTACCGCTTTCGCCTGGCTGACCCGAAAATTTTCCGTGACTACGCACAGGACTGGCGCGCCCCGAGCGGCAAATATATTTCGCTCTCCGAAAACTTCCGCAGCCGCGAAGGCTTGCTCCAGTTTGTGAATTCCGTATGCGGCACTATCATGCACGCAGAAATCGGCGGCGTGGTTTACGATGCAGCAGCGAAATTACAATTCGGCGCGCCTGCAAAACGCGCCGCCCTCGGCAGGACCGTGAACACAATGCCGCGCGCGGAATTGCTCATACGGCTCAAAACCAAACCCAGCGATGTTTCGGAAGACGGGGACGGAGAGTTGGCCGACCTCGACGAGACGACGAAGGAGGCGCGGCTCATCGCCCTGCGTTTGAAAACTTTATCCGCAGCACACCCGGAAAATGAAATCTGGGATGACGAAAAAAAGTTTTTTCGCACGGCGCACTTCAGCGACATGGCCATTCTTCTACGTTCACCGCGTGGCAAGGCGGAGATTTATGCCAAAGAATTTGAGCGCGCCGGTGTCCCGCTGTCGGTAAAACGCGGCGGTTTTTTTGATGCGGCGGAAATTCTCGATCTGCGAAGCCTGCTGGAGTTATTGGATAATCCGTTGCAAGACGTGCCGTGCATTGCGGTGCTACGGTCGCCGCTCGTCGGCCTGTCGCTGGATGAGCTAGCGGAAATCCGGCTCGCGGCGAAGGAAAAACATTTTTGGACGGCACTAAATTCAATTCAAAATCCAAAATCAGAAATTAAAAACTTTCTCGAACGGTTTGCCCGGTGGCGGCAGCTGGCAAAAATGAATTCGCTTTCGGAATGTCTGGAGGCGGTGCTAGGAGAAACGCTTTACGCGGACTGGCTGCGAGCACAACCGCGCGGCGCTCAACGGGCGGCGAACGTCGCCCAATTCGTCCACCTCGCGGAATCGTTTGACCAATTCCAGCGACAGGGACTCTTCCGATTTTTGAAATACATCGCAGCGCAGAAAGCAACGGATTCCGAACCGGACGTTCCGGCTGGCACGACGGAAAATGCGGTGCGGCTGATGAGTATTCATCAGAGCAAGGGTTTGGAATTTCCCATTGTCGCCCTGCCCGACCTTGCCAAGGGTTTTAACGAACAAGATTTGCACGCGGAAATAATTTTTGACGAAGTATTGGGGCTCTGTCCGAAAGTGAAGCCACCTGAGCGCGGCGGACGCTACCCGAGTTTAGCGCACTGGCTAGCGCAGCGGCGGCAGAAGCGCGGACTACGCGGCGAAGAACTGCGGTTGCTCTACGTCGCCCTGACGCGGGCTCGCGATACGCTGGTTTTATCCGCCACGCTCACGGAAAAAGTCTGGCTGGAAAAATGGACGCAGACGCAATCGGTGACGCCGCAAAAAATTGCGGGCGCAAAAAGTTTTGCGGACTGGCTGGGACTTTGGTTTGCGCAAAATGTCAGCGCGAGCAATCTGGTCAGCGGCGAAACGCCTTGGCTGCGCTGGCGTTTAGTGACGGACGCGGAACTGGCTGGGGTGGACTCGGCGGAAATTGAAAACCGGAAACCGGAAACGGAAACACCCGCGCCTGACTCGGCGGCGCTGAAAAAACTGCAAATTGTTTTGGGCTGGAATTATCCGCAGCCACTCGCCACAAAACAAAAGGCAAAGGTTTCCGTCACAGAATTGCGACGGATGGCGGAAGAATCAGGTGATGAGGCGGAACAAATTTTCTCGCGGCCAAAATTCGCCAATCTAAAATCAGGAATCAGAAATCAGAAATTAAAAGCGGCGGAAACTGGCACGGCTCACCACAAATTTCTCGAACACTTCGCGATGGACAAGACGGATGACCTTGCGGCAGAGGCGGCGCGGCTGGTGCGAGAGAATTATTTGTCACCGGAAGAGGGTGCGTCGTTGGATTTGACGTCGCTGGCGGCATTTTGGAATTCGCCGCTCGGAAAAAAGATCTCCAGCCACGCTGCGGCGGTGCGGCGCGAACTACCATTCACGGCGCGATTCACTTCAGCCGAGATCGCGGAAATCACCGGTAAAAATTCTCCGACGGGCATGGAGAATGAATTTGTCATCGTGCAAGGAGTGGCTGACTTGGTCGTGTTGCTGCCGGCAGAAATTTGGCTGGTAGATTTCAAGACGGATGCCTTGCAAGCCAGCGATTTGGACGAGAAGCTCCAGACCTATGCGCCACAGTTAAAACTTTACGCGGCAGCGCTGGAAAAAATATTTCCGCAAAAAGTTTTATTACGAGCGTTGCATTTTCTGTCCGCGCACCGAACGGAAACGCTCTAACTGCCGTTACAGTTGGTCGCTTTTTTCAATGCGGATTGCACTGTAACCAACACAGTGGATGGCGACGATTGCCGTATTTTCGATAGATTGTCGTTATGAATCCCGCCGCCTCATCCAGCCCGTGCCAACTGCGTTTGCGACTGCTCCACTTATCACTGCTGGCGCTGCTACCAATTCAATTTTCCACCAGTATCCACGCGCAAACGTCCTGGGCGGCGGCGTCCAGTGGCAATTGGAACACCGCCGGCAGTTGGTCGCCTGCCACCGTGCCGGGGGTGGGCACGGCAACCACGATTTCCGTCGCTGGCACTTACACGGTGACTTATGACTCGGCGATGGCCGCTGCGAGCATCGCGTCGCTCGCGCTTGGTTCGTCCACGCTCACACTTAATCTGACTGCGCCCGGTTTTAATGTCGCCGGATCAACAACGTTCGTGGATAGCTCGGTGGAAACCGTCAATATCAACAGCGGTGGTGTGATGAACAACGGCACGCTCAACATGGCGAGCCGCGCGGGCAACCTGACCGTGAACACCGGCGGTATCATGACGAACGCAACCACACAGGTCGCCAACAACAACAGCGTGGATGGCTCGACGCAGTTGAAAATAAACTCCGGCGCGATTGTGAACCTCGGCAACGTCACCGTCGGGCGGCACTCGCAAAGCTCGTCACTCGGTTTGAATATTTCCAGCGGCACGATCACGGCGAATAGCATCGACGTGGGTATCCGCAATTCCTACGCGAACATGGTCGTCAGCGGCGGCAACACCACGAACCTGGGCAATCTCCGCCTCGGAACCGGGACTGCGACAGCGGGCCGCGAGATTCGTTACAACCAGACCGGCGGCACGGTCGGCTGCGGCGGAACGGTGGATTTGGCGGTGGCAGGCAGTTATACAGTCTGGTTTAGCGTGCTCAATTCAGGCGCGACATTTTACGCGGATGGCATCCGCATTTTTCCGAACGCCGTTTCGAGCGCGGTGGCGCGGATGACGAACAGCGGAAATATTTATCTTGGCGCGAATGGATTAAAAGTTCTCAACACCGGCGCAGGCAGTTACACCGTCGCGCTCAATGACCAAAGCGTTCTGGCCGCAACAGCGGACTGGGCGGCGAACGTCAACCTGGTTGCACCAAGCGGAACGATCACTTTCAAATGCGCCGATGCCGGCGGCGCAGCGCATAATGTCACACTCACCAATCCCATCAGCGGCGGCGCGAACGTCACCAAATCCGGCAACGGCGCGCTCACGCTCCTCGGCGTAAACACCTACAATGGCAGCACTACGGTAAGCGCGGGAACGTTGCTGCTCGGAAACTCCAGCGCGCTCCCGAGAGGAACGGCGTTGACCATCGGTGGCACGGGCACGGCGGGCAGCGTGGACCTCGCGGGCTTCAGTCCGCAAGTGAGCGGTCTCGCCACGGCGGGCACGGCGGCGAGCCAACTCATCACCAACAGCAGCGGGGCGAACACCTCCACGCTCACCTTCAGCAACAGCGCGGCGAATTCCACTTTCGGTGGCATCATCGCGGGCGGCAGCAAACCGGTGGCGCTGACGATTCTCGGTGGCAATCTCACATTGAGCGGACAAAATAATTACGCGGGCAACATTTTCATCAGCAACGGCAAGCTCGCGTTGAGCGGCGCGGGTTCCACATTCACGGCTTCGCAAATTGTGCTGAGCAACTCCGCGGCGATACTCGACGTGACGGGCATGAGCGGACTCACGCTCGCCGCCGGTCAAAACCTTTCCGGCTACGGCGTCGTCACCGGCAGTGTGACGGCAGCGAATTGTCCCATCTCGCCCGGCAGCAACGGCAACGGCGGCACCTTGAGCTTTTCCAACAGCCTCACGTTGACCGGCAACGTCACGAATCAGTTTGACCTGTTGCTCGACCCGAATGCGGCGGGCAGCGACCAAATGATCGTGGGCGGCGCGTTGAATGTCAGCGGCGTGAACGTGATTAAATTGAATCCGCTTGCCGGTTCGTTGCTTGAAGGAACTTATTCGTTGTTCAAATGCGGATCGGTCGGCAGCGGCGACACAAATAATTTTCTCCTAACCGGATCGCCGGGCGCGGGTTTGCAAGCGGTCATTAGTGTGACGGCGACGGGCGTTGATCTCATCGTCTCGCTGGCGGGCGGCGCGGAACGCATCTGGGTTGGCGACGGTGTGGCGAACCAATGGGATTTTGCGACGACCAACTGGCTGCGCGCCAGCGTGCCGGATTTGTTCACGAACGGAAATTCCGCCATGTTCGATGACAGTTCAATCAATCCAATCGTGTCGCTGGTGGGCGCGCTGCATCCGCTGTCCGTGACGGTGAATTCCACGAACGATTTCACCTTCACTGGCTCAGGAAAAATCACCGGTGCGATCTCAATCGAGAAAACCAATGCCGGCGCGCTGATTTTTTTGACAACGAATGATTACAACGGCGTGCTGACGATTGATCAGGGAACCGTTCAAGTCGGCGACGGCGTGGCGGCCGGCACGCTCGGTAGCGGCTCGGTGGAGGACAACGGAATTTTGAAAATGCAGCAGCCGTCCAGCAGCACGTTGAGCAACGCCATCAGCGGGACGGGTATTTTGATCCAATCGGGCGCGGCCACGCTCACGCTCGCGGCGAGCAACACGTTCAGCGGCGGCACGCTCATCAGTGCGGGGACATTGCAAATCGGCAACGGCAGCACGCTGGGCAACGGTAAGGTGACGAATAATTCAGCGCTCGCCTTCAACAGTTCCGCCAACAGCACCGTGAGTGCGGTGATCAGCGGCAGCGGCTCGCTCGCGCTACTCGGCGCGGGCACGGTGACGCTCACGGCGGCCAACACTTATAGCGGCGCGACAACCATCAGCGCGGGAACGTTGCTCCTCAACGGCACAAACGGAACCGGAGCCGTCACTGTGAACAGCGGTGGCACACTCGGTGGTAAAGGGAAAATCGGTGGCAGCGTCACGTTGAACAGCGGCGGTATTTTGTCGCCCGGCAGCACGGTCGGCACGCTCACCGTCGTCAGCAACCTGACGGCGAACGCGGGCACGGTTTTGAATTTCGCCATCGGCACGACCAGCGACAAAGTTGTCGTCAGTGGTAATTTGAATCTGTCCGGCACGTTGAACCTCACGGATTCCGGCGGTCTTGGCAACGGCACTTATACGTTGTTCACTTACGGCGGCAGTTTGGTTTTGAACACCGTCACGTTCGGCACCACGCCTTCGGGAAAACTTTACGAACTGGATACCACCACGCCGGGCCAGGTGAATTTGATCGTCGGGGTGATCGCCACAAATGTCCCCGCGTTTCCCGGCGCACTCGGTTTTGGTTCCATCGTGACCGGCGGACGCGGCAAGCCGGTCTATCACGTCACCACGCTCGCGGACAGCGGCCCCGGTTCATTCCGCGACGCCGTCGGCACTTCCGGTCGCATCATCGTCTTTGATGTCGGTGGTTACATTTCGTTGAATTCGGCCGTGAGCGCGAAAGGCAATCTCACCATCGCCGGTCAGACCGCGCCCGGCGGCGGTATCGGGTTCAAGGGCGGGGAAATTTCCTTCGCCGGTCAGGGCAATATCATCTGCCGCTACATTCGCATCCGCCCCGGCAGCGATACGACCAGCAGCACCGACGACGCGTTAAGTTTGTATCAGGCGAAGAATGTCATCCTCGACCACTGCTCCTTCGAGTTCGCGCCTTGGAATAACATTGACGGCGTCGGCGACAGCACGCACGTCATCACTAATATAACTTTCCAAAGTTGTATCATCGCCGACCCGACCGGCCAGCAATTCGGCTGTCACTCCGAATCCGTTGGTGGAACGTGGTCGTGGTTCTACAACATTTTTGCGAACTCGCATAACCGTAATCCACTGGCGAAGGCCAACACCGTTTTCATCAACAACGTGAATTACAATTACTCCGCCGCCTACACCACGCACACCGGCACGCCATTCAAGCACGATCTCGTGAACAATTATTTCATCTGCGGCCCGGCCTCGTCCGGCGGCGGCAACACCTGGTTCCAGATTGATAACAACCAGAGCATGTATTTCACCGGTAACCTGCGCGACACGAGTCTCGACGGCGTGCTAAATGGAAGCACGACGATTCCCCTGCCCGGCTATCAGGGCGGCGGCACGATTCTTTCTGCGCCGTGGTCCACGTGGGTGACAAATGTTCCGGTCTATTCGCCGCAGTCGGCATTTCGCCTGACCACGTCGCGCGCGGGAACTTTTCCGCGCGATGAAATGGACACGCTCATCGTGAACCAAGTGAAGACGCTCGGCAACGCGCCCACTGGCACGGGTGCAGGCACGGCGGGGCCAAGCGGTGGACTTTACACGAGCCAGACGCAAACCGGTCTCGGCAACAACGGCTACGGAACCATCACCGGCGGCCCCGCACCGCTGGACAGCGACGGCGATGCGATGCCCGACTATTGGGAAACTGCCGTGGGCCTAAACATCAATAACGCCAACGACGCCACGAACCTGACTTTGAGCGGCTACTCGCAGCTCGAAGTTTATTTGAACTGGCTCGGCGACTTGCACGCGGTCGCCGCCATCAACACGAATCTCGACATCGACCTCGCGCAGTTCGCGAGCGGTTTCACGAACGTCAGCCCGGTCTATTCCATATCCAACGTCGTGAACGGCACCGTCACGCTGTTGCCAGACGGACACACCGTGCGCTATGCGCCACCGTCAAATTTTGTGTGCCGCGCGAGTTTCTTTTTCAAAGTCGCTGGCAGCGACGGCACTTCGATGACCAACACGATCGGCCTCGCCATCACCGGCGTCGCGCCCGCGCGGGAACTGACGTGGCGGGGCGATGGCATCGCGAACGTCTGGAACATTGCCACCGCTACGAACTGGCTAAACGAAATCACGCCGTCTGTTTTTCACACCGGCGATGAAGTCACGTTCGACAACAGCGGCTCAAATTCTCCTGCCATCAATCTCACGACCACCGTCTCGCCCGGCAGCCTCACCGTTGCCACCAGCAATAACTATACATTCAGCGGCGTAGGTTCTTTATCGGGCATCGGCGCGCTGACCAAATCCGGTTCCGGCACGTTGACGATTGGCACGACGAACAGTCTGTATTCAGGAAATGTTTTTGTGAACGGCGGCACGCTAGCTCTGACCGCCGGCAGTAGCTTGGGCAACGCGTCCGTGAACTTGAATAACGGCGGGATTTTTAATTTGTTGTCCGGCAGCGCATCCATATTCTTCGGCGGCTCCGTATCCGTCGCTGCCGGTCAAAACGGCACGCTGGCATCAGGTCAATTGGGTAACGGCTTTTCTGGCGTGATTGCATCTGACGACGCAACCAGCACACTGAATCTTTCGGGCGGCGTCAGTTTCAGCGGCGTCAGCGCAGCCCAGTTCGATGGTTTCACCGGCACGATCAACATTCCATCGGGCTCGAACTTGCGCTTCTCCGCGAACAGCAGCGGCAATAGCTACGGCTCGTTGAATCCGGACTTCGTCATCAACGGCACACTCCAACCGCGCAATGCCGGCAACACAGTTCTGCTCGGACAATTCTCCGGAACCGGCTCGCTCTCCGGCCCGCAGTCCAGCGCCGGCACCGGCGACACGCTATATTTAATTGGTGGAGATAATTCCAGTGCGAGCTTCAGCGGCAGCATCAGCAGTAATACCGCCGTGGCCGGAAGCACTGTGAGCGTCACCAAGACTGGCACAGGCACGCTGACGTTAGGCGGGTTGAACACGTTCACCGGCACGACAACCGTCGGCAACGGTACACTAATCGTCAACGGCACGAACAACAGCAGCCCCGCCGTAGTTTTGAGCGGCGCGACGCTCGGTGGCAGCGGGCAGATCGGCGGCGCGGTCACCGTCAACAGCGGCGGCAATCTCGCGCCCGGGGTGGCGGTCGGGACGCTAACACTGGCCAGCGACCTGACGTTGAATTCTGCAAGTTTGAATTTCGATCTCGCTAACACCACCACCTCCGGCAGCGGCGTGAATGATTTGATATTGCTCAACGGCGGCAACCTCAATTTAAACGGAGCGTCCACGGTCATTCCAAATTATCTGGATGGCACTTTGGCCAACGGCAGCTACACGCTCATCAGCGGCGGTGCAGCCACATCCGGCGGCGCGGCGAACCTGATCTGGGGCGGTGTCGGCGGCACACGCCAGACGTTCACTTTCGATACCTCCACGAGCGGCACGGTCTTGTTGCAAGTGTCTGGCGCGACGTCTGCCACACTGCTCTGGCGCGGCACGAACGGGAACAGCTGGGATTTCACCACGACGAACTGGCTCAATGCGACGTCGGCGGATAAATTTTTCAACGCCGACTCAGTTTTATTCAACGACACCTCGGCCAACGGCAACGTGGTCATCGGCGGCACGGTCCAACCCAGTGTAATCACCGTCAGCAACGCGGCCCTAGCTTACAATTTTAGCGGCGGAGTAATTGCGGGAACCGCTGCGCTGCAAAAATCCGGCACAGGTTCGTTGACCCTGTCCTCCAGCAATGGTTTCACCGGCGGCACTTCAATCAATGGCGGCAATGTTTTTCTCGCCAACGACTCCGCCAATCAATTTGGGCTCGGCAACGGCTCAATCACGCTAGCAGGCGGCACGCTGAATATGTTTTCCAGCTCGGGCACAACTAATCCGTCCGCGTGGAATCTGATTGTGCCGGTCGCAACCATCGGACGATTGAACGCCGATGCCGCGTGCGACCTCTACGGCAGCCTGACTGGCAGCGGCACGTTTAACTTTTTCGCACCGTCCACCAACACGACGATCTACGGCGATTGGTCAACATTCAACGGGCAGATCAATGTGCTCACGGGCACGGGCGGCGATTTCCGCGTCGCGAATTTGAACGGGCTGCCCGGCACGCGGCTGAATCTTTCCAACAACGTCACAGCTTACGTCACTATTGATCCCGGCACAGATAACACGTTGGACATCGGCGCATTAGCCGGCAGCGCGACGGCGAAACTGCTTGGCAGTCCCGGCGACTCCATCCTCACCTGGCGTATCGGCGCGGCCAATGCCGACGCCACGTTTGCCGGAACCATCGGCGAGCAAACCGCGACTTCTACGACGGCCATCACGAAAATCGGTTCCGGCATTTGGACGTTGAGCGGCAGCAACAGCTACGCGGGCGACACCACCGTCATCGCAGGAACATTGCGCGTCAATAACACCAGCGGCAGCGGCACGGGTTTGGGTAATCTCATCATCGCCACCGGTGCGACGCTCGGCGGCAGCGGTTTCATCGGCAGCGATTCAATTCTCAACGGCGGTGCAACTCTCACGCCCGGCAATACCACTGGGACACTCACTTTCGCGAACAGCCTCACGTTGAACGACACCGCGGTTTTGAAATTCGAACTCGGCACTAGCAGCGACAGCGTGGTGGTGAATGGAAATTTAATTCTAACCGGCCAGTTGCAAGTGACGAACGCCGCTGGGTTCGGCGCGGGAACTTATACGCTGTTCACCTACGGCGGGGCGCTGACGTTCGGCAACCTCGTGCTCACCGCGGCGCCCGCAGCCTACAATTATACCATCAGCACCAACACGCCCGGCACAGTGCAACTCATCGTCACGCCAACCGCGCCGCCGGTGTTCGGCAACGTTAGCGTCAGCGGCGGCAACCTGACACTCGCTGGCAGCAATGGAATTCCATTTGGAAATTATTGGGTGCAGCAATCCTCCAACTTGGTGAACTGGGTGAGCATCGTGACCAATCAATTCGATGCGAACGGTGCTTTCAGTTTCACCACCAACGCCCCAGCCGGCTCACCGCAAAACTTCTTCCGGCTGCAACTTCCGTGAGGCGTGGCGGCTTTCGGGAGCTAGCTCACTCTGCGACGTTCTGCAGATCTCAACAAAGAAAAAGGACGGACAACTTTGTCCGTCCTTCCCTGAAATGATTTAGGATGAATTATTTCACCGCAATGACTACCGCTTGATTTGCCAAGTTCAACACCGTGTTCGGGAACAAACCAAGCCAGAGGATGCCACCGATGCAAATCCATGCCGTGACCATGGCCGGGGCCGAGAGTTGGATGGGCGAGAGGTCTTTCGCATCCTTGCTCCAGTAGATCGCGCGGACGACATTAAAGTAGTAGTAGAGCGAAATCACCACGCCCACTAGCGCGATGGCCACGAGCCAGTAGTAGCCGCTATTTCCAGAAACCTTCGCGGCTTCCACGACGGATTTGAGCAATAAAAATTTTCCAAAGAAGCCAGCAAGCGGGGGAATTCCCGCGAGCGAAACCATCGAGATCGTCATCGTCGCAGCAAGCAGCGGCGAGCGCTGGCTCAAACCCAGCAGGCCGGATACGTCGTCGGTGTCGAGGTGACGCAACACCAGCGCAATGACGAGGAAGCCCGCCAGCGTCGTGAACAGATAACCCGCGAGATAATATAAAACCGCCGCCTGGCCGCTGGCGTTCAGCGCCGCGATGCCGAGCAGCAGATAACCCGCGTGCGAGATGCTGGAATAGCCGAGCAGGCGCTTGAGGTTGCGTTGCGGTAGCGCACAGAGATTACCGTAGAGAATGGTAATAGCGGAAATGACGATGAGCAGTTTTTCCCAATGCAGCGTCACGCTCGGCACGGCGGTGAACAACACGCGCAGCAGCAAAACAAATCCCGCCGCTTTGGAACCGACAGCGAGAAATGCGGTCGTCGGTGTCGGCGCACCTTGATAAACATCCGGCGCCCAAATCTGAAACGGGAACGCGGCGATCTTGAAGCCGAGTCCGACCAGCACCAGCAGCACGCCCAGCAAAAAGATTTTGCTCGTTTCAAACTGTGGCGCGACGGCGGCGAGTTCGTTGAAGTTCAGCCTGCCGGTCGTTCCCCAGATCAACGCGATGCCGAACACCATGAAGGACGAGGACAAGGCACCGAGAATGAGATACTTCACGCCGGCTTCTAGCGAAGCAAGCTTGCTGCGTTGGAAACTGACGAGGACGTAGAAGGTGATGGTAATGAGTTCGATGGAGACAAAGAGCATCACGAAGTCGTTGGACGATGCCGCAAACAACATTCCCGCCAGCGCGAAAACGATGAGCGAATAGTATTCCGCGACGCTGCCAGAGGCAAACCGGTCGGAAAATTCCGCAGCGATGAACAAAACTAGAATCGCCGCGATGAGGAAGAACCGTTTGAAAAACAGCGAGAGGCCGTCGTTGATAAAACAATTGCTGAACGCCGTTCCGAAATTACTACAGGTGCCATCCCCGCTAAAACTCATAAGCAGTAGCGCGCCAAGCGCGGCGATGCCCGCATAGCCGATGAAGCGGCGGCGTTCCGCGGGCACGAAGAAGTCGGCCAGCATCAGCACGAGGCCGATGCCGATCACCGAAATTTCCAGACCGATATAATTGAGGGAAGCGTTCATTCTTATTTCGTAGCAGCCGACGTGAGTCGGCTCTGATTTTCAGCCAGAGAAAGTGGAGCGGACTCACGTCCGCTGCTACCAGACACCGCAGACACCACTTTGCAGGCCGGGCTGATTTTCGCAGCCGGGATCAGCGCCACGATTTTTTCCGAGTCGGGATTGATCTTCTCAGTCAGCAGTTTCGGCCAGAAGCCAAAAACCAACAGACAAACCAGCAGCAAGGCGTAAGGCAATTTTCGCCAAACATGCGAGGCATCATAGACCGAGTTCCATTTTTCCGGCAGCGGGCCGTGCAGGATGTTGCGGATGGCGCGCGTCATGTAAATGCCGCCGATGACCAGCGCACCCCACAGCGCGATGACGGTGACGGTCGGGAAAGTTTTCCACGCGCCAAAGAACACCGTGGCTTCACCGACAAAATTCGCGAAACCAGGCAGCCCGCAGCCCGCCATTGCCGCCATCAAGAGCGCGGTGCCGATGAACGGCAGCTTGCGGCAGAGTCCGCCGAGTTCGCTCATCTCCAACGTGCCGGTCTGCTTGTAGATGTAGCCGCTCAATGCGAAGGTCAGGGCCGCGAGGAATCCGTGGGCGACCATGATCAACACTGCGCCGGTGATACCGATGAGGTTCAAGCTGGCGATACCAAGGAAAATGAAGCCCATGTGCGCCACGCTGGAATTACCGATAAGCAGGTTCAAATCTTTTTGACGCATGGCAACCCAGCCGACATATAAAATATTGCCGACACATAGCCACGCGATGACCTGCGCCCAGCATTGCGCAGCATCCGGTAGCATCGGCAGCGCGATGCGGATCAAACCGTAGATGCCGAATTTTTTCAACACGCCAGCGTGCAGCATCGCGGTCGGAGAAGGCGCAACGCCGTAACCGAGCGGCGCCCAAGAGTGAAACGGCCAGAGCGAAACCAAGATGCCGAAACCGAATAGCAGCAGCGGGAAGATGAAATGCTGGGCGTTATCCGAGAACGGATGCGTTTTAACGTGTTCGATGAGTTTCGGGATATCGAACGTGTTCGCACCGGATTGCAAATAAAGTGCAATCAGGCCGATGAGCGCGATGAGCGCGCCGATGCTCAAGTAGAGTGTGATCTGGAACGTCGCGTAGTTCTTCTTTTCACCGCGGCCCCAGACGCCGATCATGATGAAGGTTGGCACCAGCGCGAGTTCATGCAGGAAGTAAAAAAAGAACAGGTCGAGCGACGCGAAGGCGCCGAGGATGCCGCCGGTCATCACCAACAGCAGGATGTAAAATTCTTTTTCCCGCGTCTGGATTTCCCATGAACAAAGCGCGGCGGCAAAGGCGACGATCGCGCCCATCAAAACCAGGCCGACGTTGATTCCGTCCACGCCAACGTGATAGCTGATACCGAGCGATTCAACCCAAGGAATCTGCTGTTCAAACTGGTAGCCAGCCGCGCCGGGCACGAACTGCGCAAACATCTTCACCGCCAGCACCGCCGAAATGAGCGTGGCCAGCACCGCGATGGCGCGGATGATGACGCGGTAATTGCGCGGCACGACGATGAGCGCCAACGCCGCCAACAGCGGCCAACCTGCGATGTAAGTCAGTATGGACATTTTATTTTCCCAAAACGAAATAGAGCACCAGCGCTACGCCCAGCACGAACAAGAACGCGTAGGTCTGAAGGTTGCCGGTTTGCGCAAGACGCAGCGCGCGGCCGGTCAAATCCGTGCCGCCGCGTATCGCCCCGATAATTGCGCCCTCCAAAATCCAGCGGTCAATGAACGAAAAAACCGCCGCAATGAAATCATGCGCACGAACAAAGGTGGCTTCGTAAAGTTCGTCGAAGTAAAATTTATTCTTCATGGCTGTGGCCAGGCCGCCGAGCTTCTTAGGCAACGGGTCGCTGTCAGCATTTTTGTAGAGCATGAAAGCGAGAAACAAACCGACGGCGACAGCACCGAGACCGCAGGCCATGGGGAAAGGCTTGCTGAGCGGTTCCATCAACTGTTGCGAGAGGGAAAGCGCTTCGTGTTCATGCGATAACTGCGAGCCGTAGTTGTTCGCAATGCCGATGAAGCCACCAGCGAATGAAAACACGGCGAGCACAATCAAGGGCAGCGTCATCACCAGCGGCGATTCGTGAGCGTGTTTCGCGTGGTCGGATTTTTCCTTGCCGAAGAAAACGACAAAGAACAAGCGGAACGTGTAGAACGTCGTCAGCGCGGCCACGAAAACTCCGACGCCGAAGAGAAGATAATTATGCTGCTCCAGGCATTGCGCGAGAATGGCGTCCTTGGAGTAGAACCCGCTGAACGGCGGAACCCCGCACAAGGCCAGCGTTCCGATGGTAAACGTCAGGAACGTGATGGGCATTTTCTTCCGCAAATTTCCCATCTGCCAAATGTCCTGCTCGTGGTGCATGCCAACGATGACGGAACCAGCCGCCAGGAACAGCAAAGCTTTGAAAAATGCGTGCGTGGTCAGATGGAACATCGCCTGCGTCGGACCGTTCAAACCGACCGTCATCACCATGTAGCCAAGCTGAGAGAGTGTCGAGTAAGCGATGATGCGCTTGATGTCGTTTTGCTGAACGGCCATGAGCGCCGCGAGCAGCGCCGTGAATCCGCCGATGTAGGAAATGATATGCAGCGAGTCCGGGTTGAAAAGGAATAACGTGCGGCAAAGCATGTAAACACCGGCGGCCACCATCGTCGCGGCGTGGATCAAGGCGGACACGGGGGTCGGGCCTTCCATCGCGTCCGGCAACCAAACGTGCAGCGGGAAC
>CAINDH010000068.1 GCA_903847285.1 uncultured Verrucomicrobia subdivision 3 bacterium
CATCACTGGCACGCTCACTTTGACGAGCGGCCAATTGACCACCACGGCGGCGAACTTGTTGACCGCCAGCGCTGTTTCAGCAACGACATCGTTCTCCAGTTCGGCGATGGTGAATGGTCCGCTGTCGCTGAGCTACAGCAATACCGGTTCGAAGACCTTCCCCATCGGCCTGAGCAACTATCGTCCGGTGACATTGAACCTCACCGCGATCAGCGGCACGCCCACCTTCACGGTCACGCCGCACGAACCGGGCACGTTCCGCGGTGCTCCGCCCACTGGCGTCTCTCTGTATTCAACCCGCGATTGGACGGTGGACAGCAGTGTCAGCAGCGGCAACACGGCTAATCTGACGCTGGACGGGACCGGTTTCTCACCGGTGAGTCAGAATACTGCGCGCGTGGTGGTGTATAATGGGAACACCACGGTGACCAATGCCTACGCCTTCTCTTCCCCCAATTACACTGCTACTGCCGTTGGCTTGACGAATTCAACGGACTTTGCATTCGGTGAAATCTGCACCCCGCCCGCCGTCCAACGATTTCATCGGTGAGCGCGAGTTGTGGCAGCGTCCTGGTGAGTTGGAATGCGGTCGGCGATGCGACCAGTTACAATGTCTATCGGAAACTGGTCGGCGGCTCCTACTCGATTCTGGCAAGTGGCCAGACCGGAACCAACTATTCGGACACAACCATTTCCGGCAGCAACCAATATGTCTATGCGCTTACGTCGGTCAGCGGTTGCGAGAGCACCAAATCCACCGACAGCAGCACGGTCACGGCCATCACCGCGCCGGCAATCACCGCGCAGCCGGTCGACACCGGCATTTTAAGCGGCAACACTGGGAACTTCTCTGTTGTGGCCACCGGGGACAGTCTGACCTATCAATGGCAGGTCAGCACCAATAGCGGTGGCACTTGGGATAATGTCAGCACTGGCAGCGGCGGAGCGACGGCTAGCTACACCACTGCGGCGGCGACGACTTCTGACAATAAATACCGCTGTGTTGTCAGCGGCACGTGCTCGCCGGCAGCCACTTCAAGCGCGGCCACCCTGGTGATCGTCACGCAATTCCGGTCCGCCACGAGTGGTAGCTGGAACTCGGCCAGCACCTGGCAGGGCTCATCGGACGGCACCAATTGGTATTCGCTCGCTGCGGGTGTCAACACCCCGAGCAGCGCCCAGGATGTGTACATTCAGGCCGGACATTCTGCCACCCTGACCCAAGCCGAGGCGTGCAAAGATTTGCATATCAGCACCGGCACGACCGATAGCACCACTGGCGGCGATGGCCTGCTGGCGCTGGGGACGAACACCTTGAGCATCAACGGCAAGTTGCGCTGCTATTTTGGACTCGTGAACGGCAGTTTGCCGGGCACCTCGACCAACCAAGTTCCAGCCGGGCCCATCACAATGACCGCTGCCAGCGCCGGGAGAATCAAGTTTGTGGGCAATGACCGGACTATCCTCTCCACGAACGAATGGGGTTCAGTAAACACGGCCACCACGACGACTTATGCCATGGAAATTGCGATGAACAGTGGCCAGACGGCAACGGTCGTCGCGGCATTCAAAGCCTCGGCGCTCAACGTCACCTCGGGTGTTCTTGATATGGGCGTTCAGCGCATTTCAGTGGACACCGGAACAAGCGGCATTGGGGATGTGACGATTAATTCTAATGCGGTCATTAAATCAGCCCAAACTGGGGCATCAACTGGCAATCAGGTGATGTCTCGGACGACTGGCACACGAGCTGGCGCCTTTACCATCAACGCCGGCGGTAAATTGCAGCTCAGCGGTACTCAACCCAGAATTGACATGGCGAGCTTTGTTCTAAACGGCACCGTTGAATACACATTGGCCGGAGTGCAGACCTTCCTGCAGAAGTCGGGTCAAGACGGATCAGCCGTGGAAGTCACCAACTACACAGATGTGATTCTGAGTGGTTCAGGTGTCAAAACCTTGAGCCAAAGCGCGGGCACGACCTTCAACGGCACGCTGACGATGGCCGGCACTGCGAGCCTCGCTTTGGGGGGATTCCCGCTGAACTATGGTGGGTCCTCGACCTTGAAATACGCGGGCACGGCGCAGCAAACCACCACGACCAATGAGTTTCCAGCCACCGGCAGCCTGCCCACCCACCTGAAGATCAGCAACACGAAGGGCGTTTTGTTGGGCGGTTCGCGGACCATCACCGGCACGCTGACCGTGGACGCGAGCGCCAACTTGGACTTCAACGGCCAGACTCTGACCGTTGCCGGGACGTCACTCGATAGTGCCGCCACCTTGACGATGGAAGTCACCCGGACCGGAACCAACACCTTCACCGGTTCCAAGCTGACCAACACCTCCGGG
>CAINDH010000069.1 GCA_903847285.1 uncultured Verrucomicrobia subdivision 3 bacterium
CACCGACGGACGCTTCAGCGGCGGCAGCCACGGCTTCGTGGTCGGCCACGTCACGCCGGAATCCTACGTCGGTGGCCCGATCGCCCTCGTGAAGAACGGCGACAAGATCATCTTCGACGCCGTGAAACGCACGCTCACCCTTGACGTGCCCGCGAAGGAACTGTCCAAGCGCAAGAAAGCGTGGAAGAAACCCGCCCCGCGTTACCCGCGCGGCGTGCTCGCCAAATTCGCCGCCCACGTCACCAGCGCCAGCGAAGGCGCAGTGACGGATAAGGATTTGGAGTTGTGAACAGCGACTACCTTACCGCCAGTTACAAACCTGTCATCTACCAAGACACCGTTGTCCAAATCCCAAACAGCCGTCGGTCAGTTTTGTCCGGATGCAGGCACAAATTTCTGCTGGCATGAGGTTTGCAGTCTTTCGAGGCGTGCGATTTCAAATAGCCATGGATCATTCGTTTTGCGAAGAGGAAACTCGACGCCAGCAGGAAATCGATAAACGGCGGGATGCAGAACACCGCGCCCAGTTGCGGGCGGAACTGCACCGCAAGCTGACGGATCGGGTGAGCAAAGTTTTTGGCGTTGTTTTGGGCCTGGCCATCGCGTTGCTCATCCTTTCGAACCTTTCGCAAATCCATTCCATGATGACGCAAACGGTGAGCCGGACCATCACGCACGTCCAAGCCAAGGCCGAAGCCAGTCCGCTCCGGCAAAATGCCGAGAACTACGAAAAGGAACTGGATAGCATCGTTTCCCGGTAAGCAGAACCGGTGAAAACATCTAAAAATGCGGGCGTCGCGGACTTTATTACCCAAAAATCTTTTCGCTCAGTTTCGCGGGCGTAACACTTCACCCCCCGCCCAGCTTTTCTTGGATCACGGCTAGAAGCCGCTCATGAGCCAGCGCAATTCTGCGTCTTCGTCTTCGATGCCACCATGGGGTGACTGGCCGTTCTCGGTGCCATAGGGTTGTGATTTGTTTTTTCACGCCCACCCAGCGTAGTTGCTGGCGCACGGCCAGTCCTTGCGGACGCCGAAAGATTGTTTGCAGGTGGGATAAGATGACTTGCGGACGTCGTCCGATTGCAATCCGGCAAGGTTCCCTACCTATCCCGCGATATTTCCTAGCTATCGGACAACGCTCCCGATGTTTCCCGAACCGCCCGACACGTGTTCCCCGTCGTCCGACACGTCGGGAACGGTGGCCGACACCTGTCCCGCGATGTTTCCGACCTGTCCGGCGTCATCCGACACATCGGAAGTGTCACCCAATTGCAAGTAAACGACGTCCACTTGCAATTTTCCCTCGCCCGATTGCTATTTTCCTTCGTCCACTTGTAATCGTTTTTCGTCCGCAATCTATCCCGCGACGTTTCCTTGCTAAGGAATCATGTTCCCTGACAAGGAAAACTCGTCGGCAATCAAGGGAATGAAGTTTCCGATGTCGGAAAGAGGATTCCCCACGTCGGAAAGAAAGTTTCCGAGACCGGAAACTTCGTCCGCAAGACACCAAACCCCATGGAAACGCATGATTTGTGGCAAATACCATAAAAAAACCCCGCGGGTGCCGGAAATGGCGATCACGAATGTATTGCTGCAAAAGGTCAACATCACTGCCGACGAACCCTTCGGCATTTACGAGTCGCAGAAGGTCAGGTTGGTGGAATGCCAAATCACCATCCCGGAAGGTGAGAACAAGTTGTTTGCACCAACGCGAAAGTGGCAATAACTCTACCTTGACCAATTGACCTGCAGTTTTTTCACTGAGTTATGCCGAAAATCGCAGGTCAATTTCCAATGGCCGCTGATATTCTTTTTGAACCATGATTGTTTTTAAAGCCATCCGCTCCGTGGTTGTTCTCATTGTTCTGGCGACCGGCAGCCTCACCGTCAACGCCGCCACGCCACCGATTTCTCCGATCGTGACGACGCCGGTGATTCCCAAGAATGTTGTTCGGCTGACCGATTGCGGAGGCAGCGGCGACGGCATGACGCCAAACACCACCGCATTTGAAAAGGCATTTGCCACGCTCGCGGCCAAGGGCGGCGGCGAACTGGTCGTTCCGCCCGGCATCTGGTTGACCGGGCCGATCAAACTTCGCAGCCACATCAATCTGCACCTTGAAAGAGGCGCGCTCATCCAATTTTCCCGCGACCACACATTGTATCCGCTCACGGTGATTGACCTGAACGGGGAAAAGGAAGTGGATTCCACCTCGCCGATCTCCGGCGAAAATCTGGAGGATGTGGCCATCACAGGCGAAGGCATCATTGATGGCGGCGGCGATGCGTGGCGTCCGCTGAAGCAGGACAAACTCGGCGAACGCGACTGGAAGGTGCTTATCAAATCCGGTGGCGTGCTGAATGAAAAAGGCGACACCTGGTATCCCAGTCGCGAAGTGATCAGCGGCGAAAAATTGGTAGCATCATTGCGCAAAGCCGGCTCGCTCAAGCTGGCGGACTACGAGCCTGCACACCAGTTTCTGCGGCCGAAAATGCTGCGGATCATCGGCTGCAAAAAAGTTTTGTTAGGGGGCGTCACCTTCCAAAACCCGCCGAACTGGACGCTGAATCCGGTGCTGTGCGAAGACGTTTCCATCCTCAACGTCACCGTCCGCAACCTGCCGACTGCGCAGAACAGCGATGCGCTCGACCTTGAATCCTGCCGCCGCGCCATCATTCGCGGCTGCACCTTTGACGTGGGCGACGATGGCATCTGTCTCAAGTCGGGCAAAGACGCCCCCGGCCGCCGCATCGGCGTGCCGACGGAAGATGTGTTGGTCGAAGATTGCGTTGTCTATCACGCGCACGGCGGCTTCACCATCGGCAGCGAGATGTCCGGTGGCGTGCGTAACGTGCGCGTGAACAACTGCACCTTCATCGGCACGGACATCGGCTTGCGCTTCAAGAGCACGCGTGGTCGCGGCGGGGTGGTGGAAAATATTTTCATTTCCAACGTCCGCATGACGGACATTCCCGGGGATGCGATCAATTTCAATCTGTATTACGGCGGCAAATCGCCACTAGACGAAACGGCGGGATATGCGGAAACCAATTTCCCGCCCGTGACCGAGGAGACGCCGCAATTCCGCGACATCCACCTCGAGAATGTGATTTGTCGGGGCGCAAAAAAAGCCATCGTGTTGCAGGGGCTTCCCGAAATGCCGCTCCACAACATCTCGCTGAAAGATGTTTCCATGACGTCTCAGCAAGGCGTTTCGGTAACGGATGCGGACGGCATCACGTTTGAAAACGTGCGGGTGGAAAACAAAACCGGTGAGGCGCTGAAGAGTTTTCGCGTGAAGAACTCGCAACTTAATTTAGCCAAATGAATCACGTTGGAAGATTTCGCTGGGTGATTTGCGCGCTGCTCTTCTTCGCGTGCGTGGTGAACTACATGGACCGGCAGGTGCTCGGGCTGCTCAAGCCCGACCTGATGAAAATCTTCGGCTGGACGGAAAAGGATTTCGGCATCATCAACATCTGCTTCCAGTCCGCCTACGCCTTCGGCCAGACTGCCTTCGGCCCGCTCATTGAATGGATCGGCACGAAATCCACCTACGCCTTCGCCATCGTTTTCTGGAGCCTCGCTGCGATGAGTCATTCGCTCGCCTCCACGGTCTTTGGCTGGGGCGCGGCGCGCGTTGCGCTTGGGTTGGGTGAATCGGGAAATTATCCGACGGCCATCAAGACAGTAGCGGAATGGTTTCCACCAAAGGAACGTTCCGTGGCCACCGGCATCTTCAACGCCGGCTCCAACGTCGGTTCCATCTTTGCGCCGCTGCTCGTGCCGTGGTTGTTTCTCACCGTGGGCTGGAAGGGCTCGTTCATCTCGCTCGGGGCGGCAGGATTTGTCTGGTTGATTTTCTGGCTGATATATTATCAATCGCCGGAAAAATCCAAGCGCGTCACCGTGGCCGAACTCACGCACATCCGCACGGGACTGGCGGACACGGCTGAGGAGAAAATCCCCTGGACGAAGCTGCTGGGCTATCGCGAGGCGTGGGCTTACTACGGAACGTGCGTGTTGGTCGGGCCGGTCTGGTGGTTTTATGGATTCTGGCTACCGGGGTTTTTCCACGATCAATTTCATCTCGACCTAAAAAGCTTCGGTTTGCCGCTGGCTTTTGTGGCGACGGTTACGGCGCTGGGCAGTATCGGTGGCGGCGGCTTGAGCGCGTGGTTCTTGAAGCGCGGCTGGTCGGTCAACCGCTCGCGCAAAACGGCTTCGTTGCTCTGCGCGGTCTGCACGTTGCCGGTGATTCTTGCGCCACACGTCAACAGCGCCTGGCTCGCGGCGGCGTTCTTCGCCTTTGCCGGCGCGGCGCATCAGGGGTGGTCCGCCACGATGTATTCCGTCGTCGCCGATATTTTTCCAAAACGCGCCGTGGCGTCGGTGGTCGGCTTCGGCGGCACGCTGGCGTCGTTGGTGTCGTTGGGTTTTTTCTGGTTCGTCAGCACGCAGCTGCAGGACAGCGGCTCCTATAAAACCATCATGCTCATTTGCGGGAGCGCCTATGTGGTCGCGTGGCTGATTTTCCATTTCGGCGTGCCGCGCATCCAGCCAGCGAAAATAAAATAAATTTCTCATGCCACTCACCGTCCCAATTCAGCCGAAACGGACTGACGCACCAGCGAACGACTCTTTTCCGTGGACGCCCGACCAAGGCGATGGCACATATCGGAACCCAATCATTTATGCCGACTATTCAGATCCGGATGTCGTGCGGGTCGGCGATGATTTCTACATGGTGGCGTCCAGCTTCAATTGCACGCCGGGCCTGCCCCTGCTGCATTCGCGCGACTTGGTGAACTGGACCATCATCGGCCACGCCCTCAAAAACCTACCGCATCCGCAGTATGCTGAAGTGCAACCCGGTTGCGGCGTCTGGGCGCCGGCCATCTGCTTTCACGCCGGAAAATTCTGGATCTTTTTCCCCACACCGGACGAAGGGATTTACGTCGTCACTGCAGAAAATCCAGCCGGAAACTGGTCCGAACCGCATCTGGTTCAGGGAGGCAAGGGCCTGATTGATCCGTGTCCGTTGTGGGACGATGACGGTCAGGCTTATCTCGTCCATGCCTACGCCGGTTCGCGCGCCGGCATCAAGCATCGCTTGCGCGTCTGCCCGATGGCACCGGACGGCTCACGGTTACTCGGCGAAGGTCAAATTGTTTTCCACGAACCAGAAAAACACCCGACGCTCGAAGGCCCAAAGTTTTTGAAAAAGGACGGCTGGTATTACATCCTTGCGCCCGCTGGCGGCGTAGAGACCGGCTGGCAGGCAGTGTTGCGCTCTAAAAATATCTACGGGCCCTACGAGGATAAAATTGTTCTGAAACAGGGATCAACGGACATCAATGGCCCTCATCAGGGCGCGCTGGTGGACACAGCGGACGACGGTTGGTGGTTCATCCATTTCCAAGATGCCGGCGTGTATGGCCGCATCGTTCACCTGCAACCCGTCACCTGGCAGAACGGCTGGCCGCTGATGGGCAATGTCAATGGCGGCGACGTTGGCGAACCGGTTCTGCAGCATCGAAAGCCGATCTCGGTCCAGCGACCGAAGATTACGGTTCCGCAGACCAGTGACGAATTCGATTCATCACAGCTTGGGCTGCAATGGCAATGGCACGCCAACCACGACGACGATTGGCATTCTTTGAACGCGCGGAACGGATGGCTCCGGTTGTATCCGCAATTTACCGCGCTCGAAAATCTGGCGCTTCTGCCCAACCTGTTGCTGCAAAAATTCCCGGCGTGTTCCTTTACTGCTGAAGTCCTGCTGGAATTTAGCCCTAAACAGGTCGGAGAAGCTGCCGGGTTAATAGTTGCCGGCGAGTCTTATGCGACTTTGGGTATTGAAAAGAATGACGCCAACAACCAACTCGTTATGTCCATCGATGGCATCCAAAAGTTCTCCCATGCGATCTCATCCAGTGTTATCAAGATGCGTGTCACCGTTAAAAACAGAGGCGAATGTCAGTTCAGTTTCGCCACGGGCGATAGATTTGTGATGATTCCTCACAATTTTCAGGCCGTAAAAGGCAAATGGATTGGCGCAAAAGTGGGTGTTTTTAGTCTTAAGCAGTTTACTGATGGTTCGGTTGGCCATGTGGATATTGATTATTTTAGGTTTAATTAGAGCAATCGATTCTAAAACAAAATTTCCACGCCTTCGCGCAAGGAATATGAAATTCGATCATGTTCCTCTCAGTTGTGCAGGTGATTTGACTGCTTCACGCCGAAGTTTTTCCACCTAGCGTGGCACGCCACAAGCGGATTGGCTCAGCCAGCAGAAACGGTGGTGTGATCGCCCAGAAATATCACGGGAGTAGTTGCGCTAAATCGGGTTGCAGTTTGATTTTACCGGACTTTAAGACCCTCAACGAAGGCCACGATTCACAACAATATTTTTTGTCGCACTGTAAATGTGAAACCAGACCACTTTTTACCCCGCTAGTTGCAGAAACCCGTTGGGATAAAAACAAAAAAAGGCGCGTCATTGCTGACGCGCCTGTGAAATGTTTCGGAGAATTTTTAGTAGCGGTAGTGCTCGGGCTTGTATGGGCCTTCGACCGGCACGTTGAGGTAATCAGCCTGCGCCTTGGTCAGCTTGGTCAGAACCACGCCGATTTTTTCCAAATGCAAGCGAGCCACTTCCTCGTCGAGCTTCTTGGACAGACGATAAACCGACTTCTCGTATTTGTCCTTGTTCGCCCAGAGGTCAATCTGCGCGAGCGTCTGGTTCGTGAACGAGTTGCTCATCACGAAACTTGGATGGCCGGTGGCGCAACCGAGGTTCACGAGGCGGCCTTCGGCGAGCATGTAGATGCTCTTGTTGCCGGGCAGATAGTAACGGTCGTATTGTGGCTTGATGTTCTCGATGTGCACGCCTTTGACTTTCTTGAATGCGTCCACTTGGATCTCATTGTCAAAGTGGCCGATGTTGCAGACGATCGCCTGATCTTTCATCGCGAGCATGTGCTGCACGGTGATGATGTCGCAGTTGCCGGTGGTGGTGACGTAGATGTCGCCGACGCCGAGCGTGCTTTCGATCGTGTTGACTTGGTAGCCTTCCATCGCAGCTTGCAGCGCGTTGATGGGATCAATTTCAGTGACGATCACGCGGCAACCATAGGCGCGGAGCGAAGCCGCACTGCCTTTGCCGACATCGCCGTAGCCGCAGACGACAGCGACTTTGCCGGCGAGCATGACGTCGGTGGCGCGCTTGATGCCATCCGCGAGCGATTCGCGGCAGCCGTAGAGATTGTCGAATTTCGATTTGGTGACAGAGTCATTTACGTTGATGGCGGGAACGAGCAACGTGCCTGCGTCCTTCATCTGATAGAGGCGATGCACACCAGTGGTCGTCTCTTCAGAAACGCCGCGCCAATCTTTGACGATTTTCGTCCAGAGGCCAGGCTTCTCGGTCGCAAGGCGGCGCAGGAGCGCTTTCACGACAGATACTTCATGGCTGTCGCCCTTGGATTCGTAGGCCCACTTGGAACCTTTTTCGAGTTCGTAGCCTTTGTGGATGAGCAGCGTCACGTCGCCGCCGTCGTCTACGACGAGTTCGGGACCTTTGTCGCCGGGGAACAAAATCGCCTTGAGCGTCAGCTCCCAATATTCTTCGAGCGTCTCGCCCTTCCAAGCGAACACCGGCGTGCCGGTCGCCGCGATGGCGGAGGCGGCGTGATCTTGCGTGGAAAAAATATTGCACGAAGCCCAACGCACATTCGCGCCGAGAGCGACGAGCGTCTCGATGAGCACAGCGGTCTGGATCGTCATGTGCAACGAACCGGTGATGCGCACGCCTTTGAGCGGCTTGGTCTTCGCGTATTTTTTGCGCACGGACATCAGGCCGGGCATTTCGTGCTCGGCCACGTTGAGTTCTTTGCGACCCCATTCGGCCAGCGAGAAATCGCGGACGATGTAGTCTTTGCCGGCGGGAGTTTGCGCGGCGTATTTCGAGAACGTCTCGCTGACTTCAGCGACGACGGCGGCGGTTTTGCCGTTGCCATTCAATTTGAGAACGGTGCGGCGGGACGGAGTTAATTTGATAGCTGCCATAATTTTCTTTCGTTGATTGTTAAATTGCTTTTTTCAGCGCGGCCACTTTGTCCGTCGCCTCCCACGTCAGAGCCTTGTCGCTCTTGCCGAAGTGACCGTAGTTCGTCGTCTTGCTGTAAATCGGGCGGCGCAAGTTGAGTTGGTCAATAATGTCGGACGGTTGGAAACTGAACACGCGATTGACCGCGCGAATAATTTTGTCGTTGGAAACCGTGTTCGTGCCGAACGTCTCGACGTGGACGCTGACCGGGTCAGGATGACCGATGGCGTAAGCAAATTGCAGTTCGCAACGTGTCGCGAGACCGGCGGCCACAATATTTTTCGCAACCCAGCGACCCATGTAAGCCGCGCTGCGATCCACCTTCGTCGGGTCTTTGCCGGAGAACGCGCCACCGCCGTGACGACCCATGCCGCCATAAGTATCCACGATGATTTTGCGACCAGTCAAACCGGTGTCGCCCTGCGGTCCACCGACGACGAAACGGCCAGTAGGGTTGATGAGAAATTCCGTTTTCGGCGTGAGCAAATTCTTCGGTAAAACTTTCTTGATGATGTTCTCAATGCAGAATTTTTCAATCTCGGCGTGTTCGACATCCGCCGCGTGTTGCGTAGAAATAACAACATTGGAAATCGCCACCGGCTTGTCGTTTTCATAGACGACGGAGACCTGCGATTTCGCATCGGGGCGCAACCATTTCGCGCCGCCCGCTTTGCGGATGCGCGTGAGTTCGCTGCCAAGACGATGCGCAAACATGATCGGCGCGGGCATGAGTTCCGGCGTTTCATTGCACGCATAACCAAACATCAAACCCTGGTCGCCCGCGCCTTGCTTCGCGGTTTTTTTGCCCTTGGCTTTCTTCGCATCCACGCCTTGCGCGATG
>CAINDH010000070.1 GCA_903847285.1 uncultured Verrucomicrobia subdivision 3 bacterium
GACTGGCGTCCGTATTGCGATCGAGGTCGCTGGGTCTATACCGATTGCGGCTGGTATTGGGACTCGGATTATTCTTGGGGTGCGACGTTCCATTATGGCCGCTGGTTCCACCATGCCCGTCACGGTTGGTGCTGGTATCCAGACACTGAATGGGCGCCGTCGTGGGTAACGTTCCGTTCCGGTGGCGATTACTGCGGCTGGGCGCCGCTGCCACCGTTGGCCGTGTTTCGGCCTGGCGCTGGATTCTTTTATCGGGGCGCGAGCGTGTCCGTGGGATTTAGCTTTGGCTTGGATGCAGACTGCTTCACCTTCGTCGGCGCGGATCGTTTTTGCGAACGTCGCCCGCGCGACTTCCGTGCGGACCGTAATCACGCCACGCAAATTTTCAATCAGACCACCGTCATCAACAACTACGGCAACCACAACACGACCATCATCAACAACGGTATTGCCGTGGATCGCGTTGGCCGGGGTGATCGGAATCCAATTCGCCCGGTGGAAGTTGGCTCGCTGCCAAACGCCGGACGCCACGGCTGGCGCGGCGAAAACGGCGGCCGCGATGAACACCGCGACGGTGGCAACAATAATAACGGGCGCAATGTGTCCAATAGCAATTCCAACGGAAACAATTCATCCGGCGGACGCAGCCAGCCCGGCATTGAAAACGGCAACCGCGAAGGTAATCGTGATGGCAACCGCCAGCACGGTTCCGAAGGGGTCGCCAACGGCGGCAATAGTTCCAACTCGCGGCCGGCTCCCGGCACGCCTGTGACGACACCGAGTATTCCGGCACGCAATGGCGAACAGCAAGCGGCGGTGCAAAATGGCAATAGCGAAGGTAAACGCAATCACGGGCCCGCACCGGTTCTCCGCCCGCAAAACGATCAGCGCAACAACGAACACCGCAATGAAAACGGCGGGCAAGTCGTGACGGCCCCCGTCAGTCACCCGACTCCATCACCGGTTATTCAGCCCGCCGCGCCGCTGCCGGTGCGCGTAGAAACGCAGAACCCGCAGCGGGTTGCCGACAACAATCGGAATGAATTCCAAAATCGTGAATCTCAAAACCGCTCTCGCGGTGCGCGCGATGAATCACCGGTCATCCGACCCGCCACGCCGTCCGTAAATCCAGTTGTCCGTGCCACGCCACAAATCGCGCCGCCACGAGAACTGCCCCGCGTGATTCCGCCGACCTTGAACGAACGCGCCGTCCGGACGGATAACAATCGCCAGAATGAAAACCGGCAAAACGAAGCGCGGCAAAACCGCAACGTTGAAACGCCGGTCATCAGCGTGCCGGCAGTGCGTTCCGCGCCGCCTGTGGAGCAACGCCAGATCACTGCGCCCGTTCAGCGGGTCGAACAGCGGATTGAGCAACGTGTTGAACAAAGAATTCAACCACGTGAACAGCGTAGCGAGCCGGTCGTTCGTAGCGTTGCTCCCGCGCCGACGCCCGCACCGGTGGTCAGCCAGCCACGCAGTTCGGAAAATAACGCGAGCCGCAATGCCGAAAGAAGTTCCGAGCGCAACAGCGAACGCCGCTCCGATAAAAATAAAGATCGCTGAACAATTGTTCCTCCGTTCACGCGCCGCCACGGAAACGTGGCGGCGTTTTTCCTTTTGCAGCTTCTCCCCCGCTGGCAAAGTTTCCGCGTGGGAATTTCCGTGCAGCAATTCGAGCAGATGAAAGCGCGTCTTGGCGGCAAGCCGTCGCGCACCGCTGCAGTTCCTGTTCCGGTCACGCCTCACTCGTCACGCCTCACGCAGACAATTTTGGGAATTGACCCGTCGCTGCGCGGCACCGGCTACGGCGTCATCCGCGCCGGACGCGCCGACTCCATTGTGCTCACGCAAGGCACAATTACCTGTCCAGCCAAATGGGAGCGCTCGCGTTGCCTTGCCAAAATTTCCCAGACACTCCGCGACGTGGTGCGTGAGCATCAGCCCGACGCGTGCGTGGTGGAGGGGCTTTTCTTCGCGCAAAATTTGCAGACCGCCATCATCATGGGCGAAGCGCGCGGCGCGGCAATGGCGGCGGTGGCGGAAAGCGGGATTGAAATTTTTGAGATCGCCACGCGCAAGGTGAAACAGGCCATCGTCGGCCACGGGGCGGCGCAAAAACTGGCCGTCGCCAAGATGGTGCAGCGGATGTTGAACCTCGCCGAGCTGCCGGAACCCGACGCGGCGGACGCGCTCGCGCTCGCGCTCGTCCACGCGCAGGAAAAATCACGGCTTGGCTTGAGCGCGCCGAAGAAGATTTAGAACCTATGTTTTACTATTTGTTGGGGATTATCACCTTGCTGGCTTTGATTGGAGCAGTCGTGTTCTCCATTCTCTATTGGCGTGGCAATCGCATATTCAGATCTCGTGAACAGTCTGAAATTGAAGAAGGTTTGCAAAAAATTGGCAAAAATACTCGCTGGGGAGTTGCTGGCGGAGCCGACAATGAAATCCATAATCGTGATAATCACTCCGGTCAAAATTACCATTCTTCTCACAGCCATCATTCTGACAGCGGGGGCGGTCACAGTGGAAGTGATGGTGGTGGCGGAGACAGCGGCGGTAGTGGCGATTGACGATGGATTCAAATTGATTTTAGCATGATTACTTTTCTCCAAGGCAAACTCATCGAGGCCCTGCCCACGCAGGTCGTCGTGGACGTGAACGGCATCGGCTACGAGGTGCTGATTCCGCTGTCGTCTTTCGACAAAATCCCCGCGCCCGGTCAGCCGGTAAAACTGCTCACGCAACTCATCGTCCGCGAAGACGCGCACATTCTCTATGGCTTCGCCACGGCGGGCGAGCGTGATTTGTTTCGGCTGCTAACCCACCACGTCAGCGGCATCGGCCCGAAGACCGCATTGAACATTTTGAGCGGCATGAATGCGGTGGTGTTTCGCGGCGCGGTGGCGAATGGCGATGTAAAATCGCTCTCGCAAATTTCCGGAGTCGGAAAAAAAACCGCCGAGCGTATTGTTGTTGAACTGCGCGACAAGATGGGTGCAGCGGGCGCACTGGAAGCCGCGAGTGCAAAAAATTCGCTCTCGCCCGACGACCAGAAAACCAACGACGCCATTCTCGCGCTCATGGCGCTGGGCTTCAAGCAAGTGGACGCCCTCGATGCCGTGCGAGCCGCACAGACCATGCTTGGGGCGACTGCCTCGGTGGAACAACTCGTTCGCGCGTGCCTGAAAAAAGGTTGAGCTGATGTCGCAAGCCCAAACACCAAAGCCGAAAGCCCCCAAGCGCAGCGGCGTAGTAATTCCCAATGCGCCACGCTGGTATCAGCGGCTGCTCGCGCGCTTGATCTGGCTGCTGACCATCGCCATCGGCGCGACGATTCGTTATCGCATTCACGATCCGCACGGGTTTCTTCAACGCAAAGATTTGTCGCAGACGATTTATTGCTTTTGGCACAACCGGCTCGCCCTGTGCGTGAAAATTTATTTTAAATTCAGCCGCGCCCATCATGCGGCAGCGGGCGTGGCGGGTTTGGTGAGCGCGAGCAAAGACGGCGCGCTGCTCTCGGCACTCTTCCACTGCTTCGGCGTGGTGCCGGTGCGCGGCTCCAGCAGCCGGCGCGGCGCGCAGGCGCTCGTGGAACTGACGACCTGCGCCGAGCGCGGCTACGATTTGGCAATCACGCCGGACGGTCCGCGCGGCCCGCGCTACGTTTTGGCCGACGGGGCGATTACCCTAGCACAATTCACCGGGCTACCACTCGCGCCGATGTCGTATCACTTGAACTGGAAAATTTCCATGCAGAGCTGGGACGCCTTTCAAATCCCGCTGCCCTTTGCGCGATGCGATGTCCACCTCGGAAAAGTTTTTCAAATCCCGCGCGAACTCACTGCCGAACAACGTGAAATACTACGCGGCGAAGTCGAGGCAGAACTGCGCGCCATCACCAAGGATTGAGCGTGCGAACAAAAATTCATTTTGCATTTTGCATTATTAATTTTTCATTCACCCGATGATTGCACGCGTCAGTTTGGAAATTGCGCTGAGGAAGGAGTTTGATTATTCCATTCCGGCAGAGCTTGCGGGGCAGATTGACGTCGGCAGCCGCGTGCAGGTTCCGTTCGGCGCGCGGAAAATTCTCGGCGTTGTCACCGCCGTCGCGGAGGAGTCCGGCCACGCAAATCTCAAGCCCATCCTCAAAGTCATCGGCACGCAAACGCTCGTCACGCCCAAGGTTCTGCAACTTGCGCGGTGGATCGGTGAATACTACTGCTGCGCACCAGAGCTGGCTTTGAAATCAGTTCTACCCGAAGCCGTGCGCAAGGAAGATGCGAGTTGGCGCGAGCGGTTGTTGGTGCGGGTATTGCCGTTGAGCGGAGAATTTCCAAAATTGGCGAAGCGCCAGCAGGACATTTGGAATCTGGTAGAGGAACGCCGGGAAATTTTATTGTCCGAACTCGTTACGCTAGCCGGAACAACTGCTGCCACGGTTCGCAAGCTCGAAGATCGCGGCTTGGTTTCCATCACGAACGAGATTGCTGAGCGCGACCCTTATGCGAACGAAACCATCCTGGCCTCGCAGCCGCTCGCCGTGAATCCAGCCCAGGCGGTGGCCTTGGAGAAAATCAAAGCGGCGAAGGGCGGAACTTTTCTTTTGCACGGCGTCACCGGCTCGGGCAAAACGGAAGTTTACCTTCAAGCCATTGCTCATGCATTGGAGCAAGGCAAAGGCGCCATCGTGCTTGTGCCGGAAATTGCGCTCACACCGCAAACAGTCGAGCGGTTCAAGGCGCGGTTCAGTTCGGGGAATTTGCAGACACTGGTGGCAGTGCTGCACTCGCATTTGAGCGCGGGTGAACGGCATGACGAATGGCACAAAATCCGTCAGGGCCGTGCCCGCATCGTCATCGGCGCGCGCTCGGCAATTTTTGCGCCGGTGGAACCGCTTGGCCTCATCATCGTGGACGAGGAGCATGAATCCACTTACAAACAGGAGGAAACGCCGCGATACCACGCGCGTGATGTGGCGGTGATGCGTGGGCAGATGGAAGGTGCGGTCGTCGTGCTGGGCTCGGCCACGCCGTCGCTGGAAAGTTTCTATAACTGCAAGCAAGGCAAGTTCACGCTACTGGATTTACCGGAACGCGTGGACAACCAGAAAATGCCACACGTCCG
Source organism: uncultured Verrucomicrobia subdivision 3 bacterium (assembly GCA_903847285.1). The sequence goes on from CAINDH010000070.1 coordinate 5,137, forward strand.
CGTCGTGGATATGCGGCAGACGGCGCGCGACGGCAAAGGCCCACCGATTTTTTCGCCACAACTCAAGGAAGCCATCACGCAGCGGTTGGAGCGCAAGGAGCAGACAATCCTGTTTCTCAACCGACGCGGCTACTCGACGTCGTTGCAATGCCCCAAGTGCGGTCACGTTTGTGAATGCCCCAATTGCAGCATCTCGCTGACGTATCATCGCCCAGAACAAAAACTTTCCTGCCATATCTGTGGTCGCAGCGAGCGCGTGCCGAACGTCTGTCCGAATGAGAAATGCAAGAATCCCGCTATTCGTTTTGCAGGCACGGGCACGCAGAAGGTTGAAGACATCCTTGGAAAACTCTTCCCGCACGCACGCATCAAGCGCATGGATGCCGACGTGATGAAGCGGAAGGAAGATTATCGCAACGTGCTCGGCGAATTCCGTAACGGGAAAATTGATATCCTCATCGGCACGCAGATGATCGCGAAGGGGCTGCATTTCCCGAACGTCACGCTCGTGGGCATCATCTATGCGGACATGGCGCTGCATCAGCCAGATTTTCGCGCGGGCGAACGCACCTTTCAATTGCTAACTCAGGTGGCTGGTCGCGCCGGGCGCGGCGATGTGGAAGGCGAAGTTTTTGTGCAGGCGTTCACGCCGTTTCATCCCGCCATCCAATACGCTCGCCGCCACGACTTCGTTGGTTTCTATGATCAGGAACTAGATTTTCGCGGACAACTCAAATATCCGCCGTTCAGCCGCGTGGCGCTGCTCACTCTCAAAGGTCGCAGCGAGGACAAGGTGAAATTTTCCACCGAACATCTGCGGCGGGAACTGGACAAGAAGCTGGCGGACTTCAAAGACCTAGTCATCGCCGGCCCGTCACCGGCGCCGTTGCTGCGCGCGGAAAATTATTACCGCTACCAGATCATGTTGCGCACCCGCGCGATGAGCCGCTTGAGCCAGTCGCTCGCCAAAATACTGGAGACGCTCACGCTGCCGGGCGACGTGACGCTGGCGGTGGACATTGACCCAGTGAATCTTTCGTGACCGGCGACACGTGCTGCGTGAATAGTTTTCAAGCCTCACATCTCACAGCTCATCCCGCTCATTTCCCTTTGATTTAATCAGTGCCATCCGCCGCCCGTATTCCACCTCGCTCACTTCGCGCGGAATTGCGTGGCAGACTTTTTCGAAGCCGGGAAAATTCCAGAGATTGGGAAACTCACGGCACTTCTGTGGCTTCACCGACTGCACAGAGCAGTTGTCGCCTTCCAAAAAAATGCATGCGCCGTCTGGCTGATCTTTGAGTGCCAGCCCACGCTTGTCCTGTCGCAGCCGCGCGTATTGCTGGATGAAATCGTGCTCGCATAAGCCTTTGAACATGGCAAGACGGGTAATTTCCTCATTGCTTAAAAGCACCTGCCCCGGCCAGCGACAACAGGCAGTGCAGCGTTCACATTCGAGAAAAATCGGCATGGTGATTTATTTTACGACCGGCGCGGCTTCCAGCAAGCTCGGAGGATTTAACGCGGCCCCGCGACGGAACGAGCCGTTGGCGTTGCGATGGATATCGTCATCGGTCCAAAGCTTTTTGTCGGGCCCAGCTGAACGCAGTTCGAAGCGGTGATTGCCCAGAGCATGGAAAAACAGCGGCGTGCCCCAACGATCCACCAGCCGACCTTGCGCGTCCAACGCAACGTGTGTGTCCGGAATAAATCTTTCGTGCGCGGGATTCAGGCCACGGAACGCGGCGGCCCAATCTTCGTTGGCGCTCATAGGGCGTTCGGCAGAGGATTTTACGAGCAGGCTAAAATTGTTCATCAAGTGCGCGAGCTGCGTGAGGTCTTGCTCCGGGGTCGTGTTGATCGAAGCATAGCCGCGCAAAATGGATTCGCCGATCAGTGTGGATGGTTTTGAAGCTGGCGTGGCGGGCGATACAACTTGGACGTCAGGCGGGGCGACGACAATTTCGGCATTCATTTGCCCAGCGGCCTGATGCTGTTTCCGAGTGGCTTTGGTCGTGGTCGAGCGGGTTGAAACGAAAATCCAGCAGATGAAAACAGCTACCGCAAACGCAAAAATAATTTTCCCGACGTGCTTCACGGCTTCACAAAGCCCAATGGGGGCGAGATGGAATTTGGATTCCAGAAATTAGTGATGTTCGGCAGGACGTAACTCATATTCCCAGACGTGACACCAAACCAGCGGAGCAGCTCGGCAAAATACAAATCTACCGCCGTGCTTGGCAGCATCCGGCCACCGCGCCCGACATCATTCGGACCGTCGAGCGTAAGATCGGGATAGGTTCCGAAAATTTTTCCGCCGTCTACGGGGCCACCGAAGACCATCGCGTTCGCGCCCCAGGCGTGATCGGTGCCGCGTCCGTTTGAGCGCAGAGTGCGGCTGAAATCCGAAGCGGTAAAGCTCATCACGTCGTTCGTGAGGCCTAGCATTTCGAGCGCGCGCTGAAACGCGCCGATGGCGGTGTCGAGCGTGGACAACATTCCAGCCTGGGTGTTGAGCAGTTCACCGTGATGATCCCAGCCGCCGTAGTTCACGAAAAATGTCTGGCGGCGAAGGCCGAGTTGCGAGCGGATTTTAATGGTCTTTACTACGGCCTTGAGTGTGATGGCGAGATAATTGTTTGGTGGAAATAGCGCATCCACCGCCGCGCCGAGGCTGGCGCCAGCGGAATCGAATTGTGTCTGAAACAAAAGCTGCGCGCTGTCGCTCTGCTTGGTGAGCTGTGAAAAACTTTCGGTAAGCAGGTTGGTGTAATGCTGATCCAGCGTGCAGCGCAGGCCGGAGTTTTTCAACTGGAGCGGATTGCCGCTGCTGCCGCCGGTGTCGCCGTCGAACGCGAGCGCGCCGGACGGCGTTACGACGAACTGCTGGGTGTGGTTGCCGATCTGGAAAATATTGTTGCCGCCGAGCGAAATGCTCATGGAGGTTGCACCGGAATTATAACCGCTGTGCAGCACGTCGGCGCAGCGCCCGGCCCAGCCACTTAACTGCGCGAAACCCTGGGGCACGGCAGTCTGCCATTGCTCAATCTGGTCACTGTGCGAGAACAGCGCTTTGGGCACAGGCAACGCGAGGTCGTTGCCGTCCTCCCAATTATTGAACTGCGCTTTCGTGATGGGCTGGACGAGCGTGCCAACGTTCGCCACAAACGCGAGCCGCCGCTGGCCGGAAAAATTTCCCGCGCCGTTCGCCATCTGCTGCAAGTTCACGCACGACGGGTGTAGCGCAAAATCATTCGCCGGCGCGGAAAGTTGCAAAATGGAATTACGATTCAGCGCGAGACCACCGTCCGAGCCGGTCGCGCCGCGTGATATGGAATAGGCGTTGTAGCGCGTCTGTTCGTAAGGCACGAGGACGTTGAAGGAGTCGCAGCCGCCGCTCAAAAAGATGCAGACGAGCGCCTTGTTGTCCGTCGGCACACCCTGCGCGGCGACGGTGTTGGCGAGGCGCAAGTTGAGGAGCGTATTGAGAATCGCGGAAGAGCCGACGGCGGCGCAATTCATCTGGCGCAGAAACGAGCGGCGGGATATGGGTTTACTCATATGGCTTGATAGAAAAATTTATCGCTGCACCGAGCCTTCTGGACAACAGGCGGCGAGATAGACAGCAATCTGGGCACGCAAGGCTGTGTCGTAGGCGGGAATTTGCAGGATGACATTCAACAGGTTGTCGCGGGTGACGACGGACATTCCGCCGCCGCAAAACAAAAGATTCACCTCGTCCACCAGCGCGGGCGCATTCGCGGCGAGCGGCAACAGGTCGGTGTAGTCAGGCGCAAAGCCGTAATCACTGTAATGTGTCAGACCGTTCTGGGTGATTTCCCACAACTTGTTCGGGAACGAAATGGACGAGTAGCTATCGGTAATTTGAAACGCCGGACCGACGAGGCCACACGCCGTCAGCAAGCCAGGCGGCTGATAGGCGGGCCGGAAAAAATTGAATACGCTGGGCGCGTAGAGCGGTTCCTGAAACGCGGCGCTGCTGAATTCGCCCCACATCCACCAGACAAGGTTGGGATATTTTTCCAAGTGGCCGACACGGGCGATGGCCATGGCGCGATGAATCGGCTCTTTCAGCCGGCCAAACTCCGGCGCACTGGTATAGGGGCGCGACTCGCGCGCTTCAGGGTCGAGTAAAATAGCGCGCACCACCGCCGCAAGGTCACCGCGTTTGCCCGTGCCGTTGTTGCCGAAAACCGCGGAGACGCGGGCGACGTAATTCGTCGAGGGATTGCTCGTGACGAGAAATTGAATCAGTTGCCGACCGATGAACGGGCCGACGTTTGGATGCTCAAATAAATTCCGCAGCGCGTCTTCGACATCGCGCACGCCGTTGTCCACGGACATCGCACGCGCAGGAATCGTGAATCCTTTCAGCAAGTTTTTCGCGCCGAAGTCATGTTTTTCCGCCCACATCTGCATCGGCACGGAACTGTCGTCGTCGTTCCAACCGCCGTTGCCCCACGTCTGTCCGCCATACCAGAGACCGGTAAAGACGCGGGCGAATTCAGTGATCTGTGCGTTGCCGTATGTTGGAATCGGCTGACCATTCACGTCCAGCTTACGCGTGCCGTCGGGATTCAATTCCCACAGGCCGATGCTGAACAACTGCTGCACCTCGCGCGCAAAATTTTCGTCCGGATACTGGTTGATTTCCGGGCGCGCTTTTTGATTCCCAATATGGCTCAAGTAACGGCCCATCACCGGATGGAAGGCGACTTCGCGCAGCACGTCGCGATAATTGCCAAACGCATTCCGCACAAAGATGTCGTAAAAGTCCGTCACCCCCATCGGCATGTCGGTCAGGCTCGGATCACGGCGCGAGATGACACAAATCTGACTCAAGGCAAACGCGACACGCTGGCGTAATTGATCCGGCCCGCCGATCGCCGCGCGGGCAAACGGTGTGGTGACGTTGTTGCCAAAAATATAATTATCCTGCGAATTAAAGTCGTAGGCGTGGTCAGTGTGCGCGCCATAAAAATCCGCGTAAATCTGGTTCACATATTTGCGGTGCAGCGTCGCGGGCTGGTTGGTGATCTGGTCAGCAATCCAGCCAGAGATGCCAAGCAACTGCACACGATCCAACTCGCACGGCGTTGGGCCGAACGTCGCCTGCTGAAGTAAGCGTGCGGCTTGTGCACGTGTCACGATGCTGTTGGTCTGCAACTGCTGGACAAACGCCGCATAATCGCCGGAAACAAAACCCGTCACGACGCCGTTGCTATTGATGACTGGCTGCGTGGCAAGCGCGCTGTTCGTGCGGAACGGATCGCTACCCAAGGCCAGTTCCGCCCAGTCAGGAACGCCGTCACCGTCGCTGTCTTTGTCAGCATTGCTGACGCGGTAAAATTCTTTCGGCGCAATCCGCACGCGATTCGTCAGGCGCAAATTCGCCGTGTCGCCGTTCAGCAACGGCACGAGCGCGCTGGCGGTCCACGTTGAAAGATTCGTGCTGGTGTAGAGGATTTGATTTTTGCCGCTGATGCTCGGCCAATTGATGACGACATCGTTCGTCTGCTTGGCCAGGCCAGCGGTCATTTTGGAATTGGGATCAAACGGATCGGTTCCCGCCAGTGCTTCTTGCAGATTGGAAACGCCGTCGCCATCTGCATCACCGTTCGGCAACAAGCCGAAGGCGTGGAAGCGCGCCTGCCACGCGTCCGGCAAACCATCGCCGTTCAAATCCTGTCCGCTCGGCCAAGTGCGTCCGGCAAAATCCGGGCGGCTCGTGGCGAGCAGCGGGTTGGAGCCATAGATGATTTCGGCATTGTCGCTGATGCCGTCGCCATCGGTGTCGGCGAGACGAGGATTGGTTCCCGCGAGAAATTCCCCGCGATTGTTCAGTCCGTCGCCATCGGCATCCTGCGTGGCATCAGCGGCGGAATTGGTGTTGAAGAGATTAGCGATTTCCCACACGTCCGGCATACCGTCCTTATCCGTGTCGCGAGCGGCGGTGAAGGCGGGGAAATTTACCAGATTGGTCGGCGAAAAAAATAGTTGCACGCCCTGATGGACTTCGAGGCTCGGCACGTTCGTGTTACCGTCATAATCCGTCCATAACGCGCTGCCGTCGTCCAGCGACGCAGCGGCGGTGCAATTGGTGTAGGCCTTGGTAACGACGATAGTGTTGCTAGTCAGGTTGCGGATCTCAAACGTGACGGTCCACGAATTACTACTCGACGCGCGCTGGGCGAAGAGTCGAAATTTCAAACGGTCAGAGATATCCTGTGGGCCATAGCCGCTGAAGCCGAGCGCGGATTTTAAATCGGTGGGCGTGCCATAGTCCGCCTCCCAAATGCTGTTGGCCGGATTACCGGGCGCGCTGAAACCGCCGCCGACTTCCGAGTGAAAGAGATAGGAAAGAATTCCGTTGTAGTAATGCAGCTCCATCCCGAACGTGCGCCAATCCGTGCTGAAATAGTTTTTCACTGCGAAGGTTACGAGTTGGTCTTCGTTCCAAATGTTCGGTGCGAGCGCACCGGCACCATGATTCCAAACAAGCTGGACGTTTTCCAAATTCCATTCCCAGCGTTTCGGCGAGGGGCGATAAAACGGGATGTAACCGATAAATGTGGGACTGTTGGTGAGGTTGTATTTGGGATCGCGTCCGAGCGCGACCTCGTCGTAGTCGCTCAAGCCATTAGTATTTGAGTCGGCAAGTTTTGGGTTGGATGGCAACGCGCCGTTCACTTCGGCGTAATCAGAAAGGCCATCGCCATCCGTGTCAGCGTTCAAGGGATCAGTGCCAAGCGTGACCTCCACGCCGTCGCTCAAGCCATCGCCATCCGAGTCTGCAAGGCGTGGATTTGTGCCGCGCTGATACTCCTGCAAATTTGTGAGGCCATCACCATCCGTATCCGTCGCCGCAAGCGCCACCGTGCCGGGCTCAAGCGAATACTTTGTTTCAAACCAGTCGGGAATGCCCGAAGCATCCGCGTCCAGAGTGCGGTCAATGATTTGCACAGCACAAATGCCGACGGGCCAGCTGTTGCTGTCCGTCACGGAAAGCCTGGCAACGGCCGAAGTCAAATTCGTGTAGCGGAAAAAGTTCCCGCGGGGAAAATTGGTCGTGGCGGTTTTGATTTCCACCAGGTTTGTTTGTCGTGGTCCCGTGACGGGCGTGAAGTTGCGATCAGTCGCGCTATTGTTATTCAACCGCAGCCGTCCGCGCGGAGCATAATCAGAACCGCCTACCACCACATAGAGGTCATAACTCGAAAACGGAATGTTGCTGATGGTCAGCACGGCTTCAACGGAGCCGTGGGCGCGGATGAACCCATCCATCAAACGTCGGTCAGGTGAACCAGCATTGCGGCTCGCGTCACTGGCATCTGCCGTCCAATTCACAGTGAGGTTGGTGACGACGAGACCGTCGCAGCGGACAATTTTATTCGTAAGCGGTGTGAGAAAATCCGCCTTGCTGCCGGCGGGCCGGTTCCAGTTGCTCAAGGGCAACGTGTCATTCCAGCGCGACTGAGGAACCACGCCCGCGAGATCATTCGTGCCGAGGGTGCCGTCCACATCGCTCGTGGAAACAAAATGCAATCCGATGCCACCGCGAAAAACCGTCGGCACACTCGCCGCGCTCACCGGATTTGTGCCCACGCGAACTTCGAGGGCATCGGATGCACCGTCGCCATCCGTATCAGCCGATAGCGGATTCGTGCCCAGACGAAATTCATCCGCATCCGACAAACCATCGCCATCCGTGTCTACCAAGTTTGGATTGCTGCCGAAGGTGCGTTCGGCATCGTCGCTCAAACCATCGCCATCGGTGTCTACGCGGTTTGGGTCAGTGGAGTTCACGCCACCATTGTATTCCTGTAACGCCGTCAGCCCATCGGCATCCACATCGCTCGCGGCATCGGCGGCGTTCGTGTCGCTCAGATGATTTTGCTCCTCCCACCAGCGCGGCAGGCCGTCATTGTCCGCGTCTACAAGAGCGTTCGTGTCGGCTTCGAGTTTTACAAAATCAAATTGAATCCAATATCCGGTATTCGCAGTGAACGGCCCGGTGCGAGCAATTTCTATCGTGTTCGGCCCACCGCTGGCGATAACATTCGTCGCTGAAAAATCCAGCGTGAGGCGCGTGTCGCGATCCACACGTTTTTGAAACAATGTCGTGGCGACACCCGCAGAATTTTTGAAGCGAATCAGAATGTCGTGCGGACCAAAACCTTCACCGCTGGCGTTCACTGGCGAACCAATCCACGAACCGCCCCAAACCAAGTCGAGACTCAAGCGCAGCCGCGACAGCTTATTCGTCTGCGCGCTCGTCAGGAAAAAATGCACGCGGTTGGTCAGGTCGCCATCGGTCAAAGCGCGTTCCCAAGCGCTGTCCGGCTCCTGGTTTGGCACGACGAGTGGGTTGCTTAAGCCATTGAAGCCGCCAGGAAAAGTTCCTGTGCAGTATAAATCATCGTCTGCCGCGGGGTTATTCGTGGCGACGTAAAGCGGGTCGCCCGGCAGCCGTGTCACTAGGCCGGGCTTGGCATCGTTGACGTAATTTTCCGAAGAGAATTCCGCCGTGGGATTGTAACCTGAAGCAAATGGGTCCGCATCCACACCTATTTGCCAGACCGTCGCCAACTCGGCCTGCGAGTGCGCCGCGAAAAATAAGAGGAGCGCGCTGAAAAATAATCGGCGAGTGACGGTGAAAAACATAAGGCAAATTATTTTAGCAAAGCGAATGCCAGCGGACGATTTCGCACCATAAATCACGCACATTCGTTCACGTGTCAAACGTGAAGACATTATTATTCATGCGATCAGTCATGGGTGGAAAAAGTTGGCGGCGGGTGCAGCGGCGGCGGCGCGGTTTGGGACAGCGGACCGACCGTCGCAGCATAATCTGATACACCCACAAAACAATTTCGTCACCAAATTATTTCGCAGCGTCCCGAACCAAGACGTGTCACTACGGCAAGTCGCAGCGCAACTTGATTCACCCTCAAGGACCATCGCCGCGTTTTTTACCTGAAGCTTTTTCAAGTTGCCTCGCCGCGTCCCAATGTTTCGGCGGCGTTTGCCGACTCGACCACTTCAATCCGGATTTTTTCCAAGCCGCGCGCCACTTCGCGTAGGTGAAACCCCCGTCATCATCGCTCACGCCAAACTGAAAGCCGCAGCTCGGACAAATCTCAAACGAGCCGCTGCCGCTTTGGCTGCGCGGGGCTTCGGTGAGTGCGGGATAATTGCAGACCGGGCAGACGTGTTTCATATCACTTAGAAGTTTTCAGATTCACGGCGCTGCCGGGTTGACGGTCAAAATAGTCGCGTCCGCCCGGCTTGAAAAAAGTTTTGGTCGTGCCGTCGCGGTTGTAAGAGGCAAACGCGCCACTCTTGGGATCGAAGACGCGCAGCACGCCTGCGTCATCTTCTTTCGCAGGCAGTCCCTCGGCCTTGGCCCGTTGGAGAAAATCCCACGAGAGCCGCGCGTAGTCGTCTGCGTCCTTCGCATGAAAGTCGCCGCCGTGCCGCTCAAAGTGATCGGGCAGCGATGCGAAGTTGCCCCAAATTTTCCGAGTGGGCGGTGCGGGTTTTACTTCAACATTTTTTTTGGCCGGCGCGTTGGCTTGGGTTGCGGAAATTTTTTGGGGTTCTACTTTCGCGTTAGTAGTTCCTGCGGTGGTGAATTGGTTCGTCGCCAACGGCACGCGCGCGGTGCCGACCACAATCGTATAAGTCGCGCCCGGCTGTAACCCCGTAAGCGTGGCCGCGTGCTGTGTGCCGGGGGTTTTATCGGTCTGAATTTTCGCCGTCGGCAGAACCGTCACGCGCGTGCCGGCGGAAACATCCGTGACCCAATGCACTACGGCGTTCGTGGTGGTGGTGGCAATCGCGGGCGGGCCGATCAGCTCCACGGCCGGACAGCAGAATTGTCCCAAAGCGAGTGTGATGACTAAAAGAAACCGGCAAATCATTTCTGGAAGTAAAGCCGAGCACATGAACCCAGTCAAACCGTTGTCCGCCAAATTGAATCGTTGCCCGGTGGGGTTTTGATTGCGGAAACCGAATGGTTTCTGCAAATTCTGCGCGTCCCCGAACTTTGAACTGAAATCCATTTATTCCGTCCAATTCAAACGCCTATGAAAACTAAATCATTCCTAGCCCTCGCGCTCGTCGCCAGTTTTGCAGCCACGCAGCTTCCCGCCGCCGACACGCTCACGCTCGCGGCCATCCCCAAAAGCACCGGCGGCGAATTCTGGGAAACCGTCGGCCGCGGCGCGCAACATGCAGCGAAAGATTTGGGCGTGACGCTCAAGTGGGAAGGCACCGTCACTGAGACGGAAATCGCGGAGCAAAATAAAATCATTGAGAACATGGTCAACCTCGGCGTGCAGGGCATCGCGCTTGCGCCGCTGAACCAGAAGGCCATGCGCAAGCAAGTCGAGAACGCCGTCGCGGCGGGGATTCCCGTGGTAATCTTTGACTCGAGCGTGGACGGCGACGCCCATTCTAGTTGTGTGGCGACGGACAACAAAAACGGCGGCGTCATCGGCGGCAAAGAAATCGTCCGGCTCATCGGCGATAAAAAAGGCGCGAAGGTCATGTGTATGAGATTTGTGCAAGGCACCGGCAGCACCGAGGAGCGCTCGGCGGGATTCATCGAAACCGCGAAGGCCGCCGGCTATACGGTAGCCGCCGACCCGTATCCTGACACCGGCACGATTGAAGGTTGCAAAAACGCTGCCGTGAACACGCTGGAAAAATTCGTGAAGAACGGCGCGCTCGACCTCGACGGAATTTTCGCGGCGAATCTGTATTCAACCATTGGCGTTGCTTCTGCGCTGGAAGATTTGACGAAGGGCGGCGTGAAAGTGAATGTGAAATTTGTGGGCTTTGACACCTCAAAAAAACTCGTCGAGGGCGTGCAGGCCGGAAAGATTGACGCGCTCGTGGCACAAGACCCGGAGAAGATGGGCTACCTCGCCGTCCAGACACTCTACAAAGTCGTGAAAAAAGAAACTGTTCCGAAGATGGTTGATACCGGCACGGTGCTGGTGACGAAGGATAAGCTGGCGAACGATCCGGAAGTGCGGAAGCTGGTGGGACTGTAAGCCGCGTCCGCAACTCAGTCGCAGATTCTCAAAACGCAAGCCGGCTACAAAGTAGCCGGCTTGTTTTTTTATCCTCAATGCGGCGGCAATTTTGCCGAACACACAAAACTTAGTGCTTCACTTCGACCACCTTGCCCATCGGCTGCCCGATGTTCTTGAGCAACTTCACAAACCACGGGGTCTTGATGTTGAACGGTTTTCCGCCTTTGATGCGCTCGAATTCAATCGCGCGAAGCTGGTCGCCGCGTTCTTCATCTTCACCCACCACACCACCCCTGCCGGCGAAGGCGCATTGCACGGCCTTCACGGCACAGCGCTTGATGAGCTTGCGGTCGGCGGCGTTCGCAGCGGCGGCGCGGCTGTAATAACCGCTCTTCTGCACAAGCGTTTTTTCTGCGCCCAGCAATTCGGCAAATTGTTTTGAGAACCACGCACCGACATTCACTTTGTCGAGACGCACATGGCCGAACGCATCGCGCGGCACTTCTTCACCACGGCTTTCCATAGCGGCGACGATAGACGACACGCCCGCGCCCTCGGAGATGAAGAGATTCACGCAATCATGTTTGTCCATGATCTTGCGGAGACGCGCAGCCTCGCCCTTGATGTCCAACGCCATTTCGGGAATGTAAATGCCGTGAACCTCGCGGCGTTGATGGCTCAAGCCCAGCTCCGGCACAAAATTCATTTCTGCCGTGAGCTTGGAATATTCCGCCGCTGTCGCCGCCGTGAGCCAGCCGCAATTACGACCCATGACTTCGTGGATGATGAGCATGCGCGGATTCGCGTTGTGCTCGGAAACGACGTTGGCGAAATAATGCGCGCCTTCTTCCGCCGCCGTCCATGCGCCAAGACTTTGGCGAATGGGAATCACATCGTTATCAATCGTCTTGGGCATGCCGACGACGGTGAGATTGTAATTATTATTTTTGAGGAATTTCGCGAGGTCAGCCGCAGCAGTATTCGTGTCGTCGCCGCCGATGGTGTGCAACACATCCACGCCGTCCTTGATGAGCTGATCCGCCGCGACTTTCTGCGGGTCTTGACCTTCTTTAACGAGCCCGCGCTTCACACAGTCCTTGATATTCGTGAGCTTAACGCGACTGTTACCGATGGGGCTGCCGCCATGTTCCACGAGCGCCTGCCAGTTCTTGCGAACTGCCGCCGTCACCTTGAGGTTCTTACCTTGGAGCAGACCCATGTAACCGTTCACATAGCAGATGATCTCCACCTTCGGCGCCTGGCGGGTGTAGGCCTCAATCAAGTAACCGATGGACGCGCTCAAACACGGAGCCAGACCGCCGGCTGTCAGAATTCCAACTTTTTTAATTTTTTTGCTCATAAAATTGTTGCGGGTCAGACCGCTGGCCGACAATGATGCTTCAACCGCGTTTTAATCTCAATTTCAAACCTGATTCTGCTCGGCCACGCCTTTTGCTTTTCACTTGGTCATCCTTCAAATTATATTGGCAGGGTATGAAAAAAACGGTTAACGACGCCTTGGTAAAAGAATACGCCAAACGACTACGCACCGGAGTGGCCTTGGGCGAAGTGTTTCCCTATCCACTGTTGGAATGTGAATTCACCGAATCCCAAAAGTTGCTCATTCAGCAAGCGAGCGACGTTCGCGCCAAGTTGGGACAGAAAACGAAGCCACAGCCGACCACACTGCCCCAACCGAAAAAATCTAACGTGGCGAGCAAGCCCAGTGAGCCCATCCGGTCGCCGGCTCCCAAATCGTCAGCCCTGTCAAAGTTGGAGAAGCTGCTTTATCTCCAGCAAAACCAATGTTTTTTCTGTGGCGAAAAATTGGCGCTAGCCGAGGCCAACATTGAACATCTACATCCCTTGTCCAAAGGCGGCACGCGCACTGAAGACAATGAAGTGGTCTGTCACAAATCTTTGAACGAAACCTTCGGCAACCTGGCGCTGAAACGAAAATTTGAATTTGTTCTCAAGTCCGCCGGTTCTTTTCAATGTCCGAAAAAATAAGCGACCGGCCAGCCTTCACGCCAGCTTCCCGTATTTTCGGATCTCCGGCCAATACCACGCCACGAAGATCACCACCAGAATCGTCCCGATGCCGCCGGTCACGGTGGAGATGATCGCGCCGGTCGCGTGGGCGTTACCCAGAAACGTCGGCGTGGTGAACAGATACGCCACGATGCCCGACCGGAATCCACCCAGCTCATTCGAGGTGCCGATGAAGAGGCTGTTCACCGCCGAGACGCGCCCGCGCTTCTCGTCCGGCGTTAAAATCTGCACCAGCGTCTGCCGCACGACGACGCTGATGTTGTCCACGAAGCCCGCCACGGCAAGCATCGCAAACGAAAACCAGAACCAGAACGAGTTCGACAGCCCGTTGCCAAAACAATTTTGATTCGCCACTCCAAAGAGGATGGTCGCGATGCCGAATATGGCCACCGACCAAAGCATGGTATGCCCGGCTTTTTGCAGCGGCGCGCGGTGTGCCATGATGAAGGCACAAAGCACCGCGCCGATGGCCATGGAGTTGCGCAGCCAACCAAGGCCGCTGGGGCCGGCTTGAAAAATATCGTCCGCGAACATCGGCAGAATTGTCACCGCGCCGCCGAGCAGCACGGCGAACAAATCCAGCGTGATCGTGCCGAGGATGATTTTGTTCTGGAACACGAAATGAAATCCTTCCGCCAGGCTGCGGAGGGTGACCGGCTCGGGCGGTTTGATTTTGTGAATGTGCTTGATGGTGGCGACGAGTGCAAAACAGACAATTGAAGCCAGCGCGTTCAGCGCGTAAACCGGCCACGCGGTGCTGTGCTCGACCGCGTGCGGCGTGAGGGCGATGACCGCACCGAAAGCCACCGGGCCGATAACACAGGAGGTCTGGAACGCGCCGCTGTTGAAGGTCACCGCACTGGCAAACTGGCTTCGCGGCACAAGGCTCGTAACGAACGCCGCGCTTGCCGGCCACAAAAACGTCCGCGCCGCACCGATGACGAAAAGCAACGCGTAAATCCACGCGACGTTGAACAAAAAGATGGAGGAAAGCATCAGCCCCAGGCTCGCGGCCGCCAGCACCAGCGTAGTGATGAGAATTATTTTCTTACGGTTGAACGTGTCCGCGAAATGGCCAGCCGGCACGGTAAATAAAATCATCGGAACCATCAGCGCCAAGCCGACGAATGCCAGCGACAACGCCGAATGCGTGCGCCGGTATAGCTCCCAGTCAATCGCCACCACGAGCATCTGCTGGCCAAGCGATGCGACAAAGCGCCCGACGACGTAACGCAGAAAATCTGCGTTCCGCAGGACAGCATAGTGGTCCGGCGGCGATTTTTTTTCTGGTGTGACAGCCTCGTTCATTAAATCTGGCGGACACTTTAGGCGAAAAGGAGGAATTTACAAACCGCGAAAGCACAATAAGCGTTCCCGGTGGCCAATGAGAAACAGGTTGCTGTCCTCCGCTGTGGGCGGCAGATTTGCCGTGCGCAATGAAGCCCACTGGTCACGCCATAAAAAAAATAATCTTCATCACCGGCACGGACACCAACGCTGGCAAGACCGTCTTGACCACCCTGCTCGCCCAATTTTTGCGGACAAAAAAAATTCCGGTAGCCGCGCTAAAGCCGGTCTGCTCCGGTGGCCGCGACGACGCGCAGAAAATTTTTGCCGCCCTGGATGGAGCACTCACGCTAGATGAAATCAACCCGTGGCATTTCCGCGCCCCCATCGCCCCGCTGCTGGCAGCGCGGCGCGAAAAGCAAGCCCTGAAGCGGATACAAGCCCTCGCCCACATCCGGCGCGTGCAAAAGAATTTTGCGGTCACGCTGGTGGAGGGTGCGGGCGGACTATTGAGTCCGCTGGGTGAAAATTTTGATTCGCAGGATTTGATTGTCGCGTTGCGCGCCGCAGCCGTAATCGTCGCCCCCAACCGGTTGGGCGTGGTGAATCATGTTTTGCTAACGCTCGCGGCGCTGCCAGAAGAAATCCGCCAGACCGCACAAGTCGTGCTGATGACGCCGCCCAAACCGGATGCGGCCAGGGTTACGAACGCTGCGCTGCTCGCCGAGTTTTTTCCGGAGAAAAATATTTTGACACTCCCATGGTTGGGGAAAAATTTTACGCTGGGCGCAGCGTTGAAAAATCCGCAGGTGCGGCGGACACTAACGCGGCTGCTTTGACTGCCGCTGCCCAGCGCGACAGAAAAATCCCCTTCGCGTCTTGGTGGCTTTGTGGTTAAAATTTTTCCATGAGCAAAACTGCATTATTATTCGCCGGTCAGGGCGCGCAAGTCGTCGGCATGGGCAAAGACCTCGCGGAAAAATTTCCATCCGCCAAAGCGTGGTTCGACCGCGCCAACACCGCGCTTGGCTACGACCTCGCTGGCATTTGTTTCAACGGGCCGGAAACAGAACTCACTAAAACCGAGCACGCGCAGCCGGGAATTTTTCTCGTGAGCTGGGTCGCGTTTCAACTGCTCAAGGAACAGGCGCCGAATCTGCAATTTGAAGCGACTGCCGGTTTGTCGCTCGGTGAATTCACCGCATTGACGGCGGCGAGCGCCATGAGTTTTGAAGACGGTCTGCGCGTGGTTCGCCAGCGCGGGAAGTTCATGCAGGAAGCGTGCGACGTGACCAAAGGCGGCATGGCGGCGATCATCGGTCTCGACGAAGCGCCGACACGCGAAGTTTGTGCCGAAGCCGGCGTGGTGCTCGCGAATCTGAATTGCCCCGGCCAGCTCGTGATTTCCGGCGAAGCGGAAAAAATTGCGAAGGCGTGCGAACTCGCCAAGGCCAAGGGCGCGAAACGCGCGTTGCCGTTGGCGGTAGCGGGCGCGTATCACTCGCCGCTCATGGCCAGCGCGCAGCCAAAGCTCGGCGCGGAACTGGCGAGGGTAAATCTGGTTTCGCCCAGCGTGCCGGTGATTTCCAACGTCACGGCGCAGGCGCATGGAACGTCGGCGGAAATTTCCGCGAAGCTCGTGGAGCAGGTTTGCGCGTCCGTGTTATGGGAAACGTCCGTGCGCGCTTTACTTGCACAGGGCTACACGCGATTTATTGAACTCGGCCCGGGCACGGCTTTGAGCGGTTTCATGAAACGCATTGATAAAACAGCCACGATGTTGAACATCGCCGACGTGGCCAGTTTGGAGGCCACGGTAAAGGCGCTGGCGTGATGCGCGGCGGTTTGCAAACGAAACTTGCCTTGCCCCGCGTTGTGCCTAGGATTTGTGGCAGCAGAAATTTTTCATGATCCGCTCATTCGCATTCACCACGCAGGGCAAGCTGCATACCCGGGACATTGACATGTTCCTGATGCCAACGCTGCTCGCGGACACCAATCTATTTCTCTGGGTAGATTTGGAAAAACCCACGGCGGAGGAATGGAAGGAAGTGCTGGAGATGATTTTCCATTTCCATCCGCTGTCCATCGAAGATTGCGTGCAGCCCAGTCCGTCGCCGAAGGTGGAGGAGTATTCGCCGAAAGAGGACGACAAGTTCACGCCGTATCTTTTCATGGTGATTCACGCGGTGGATTACAACCGCAAGGACGGCTGCTTCGGCACGAGCGAATTAAATTTTTTCCTCGGCAAAAATTTTCTCGTCACCTACCACGATGATTCATTGCGGAGTGTCGCGTCGGTGGAGGAGCGCGCGGTAAACGGCACACTCGGCATTGCCCGCGCACCGGACCGCGTGGCGCACGCGTTGCTTGATGCACTGGTGGATAATTACAAGCCCGCGCTAGATGAACTCGGCCTCGAAATCGCCGAGCTCGAACAGCTCGCGTTACAAAAGCCGAACAAAGACACGCTCAATAAAATTTTGCAGGTCAAAAAAGAAGTGGTGCATCTGCGACGGATTATCGGGCCGCAACGCGAAGTGCTTTCGCGCTTTGCGCAAGGCGAATTCAAGCTCGTGCGCCCACATCTGGTGCCCTATTTCCGCGACGTTTACGATTCACTCTTTCACATCGGCGAACTAGCGCAAAGTTACACCGATTCGCTCACGGGCATCTTGCAGGTGTATCTCAACATGTCATCCAACGAGACCGGCGAAGTCATCAAGGCGCTTACGTTGCTGACCTTCATCACCACGCCGCTGACGCTCGTGGGCACTTGGTATGGCATGAACTTCTCGGAGACCATGCCGGAATACCACTGGAAATACGGTTACGAATACGCCCTCGGTCTCACGGCCGTCACCACGGCGGCAACCTACTGGTATTTCAAAAAGAAGAAGTGGTTTTAAGTTTTAGGAGCGGCGAGCACTGCCCGGCACTGCACTTGCCTCACAAAAATTCCCAGCTAGAAAACATCGCCGCCTGGCCGCAAGCTTTGCTGTCGGCTGAAATCAAATTCCAAACCGTTGCCTGCGCAATGCGGAAGCGGCGACCGTTTTTTGAGATGCGGATGCCCGAGTAATCATCAATGAAACCATTCGCCGCGACCGCCGCCAGCAAGCGGGCGCGCTCCTCGCGGTTTGGTGCTTCCGCCGTGAGCCGTGACGCCGTGGCAGTGAATTCAGCCCAAGACATTTCCCAGAGCGCGAGCGCAGCGGCGTTGCCATAATTCAAAACCGGATCCGCCTCGATGCCGTGCGAGACAAGCACGCATGGCGCGTGAAAAATCTTTTCTGAGTATTCGGCCGGCGGAACGTTGACTTCCAGCCCGGCCAGTAAGTCGCGCTTGGTAAAATGCTTCAAGCTGCGGGCGAGCAGTTGCGTGTGCGCGATGATCTCGGGGCGGTTCCAGATGGCTTCCATTTCTCAACCACGAAATACACGAATCACACGCAGGCTGGCCAACAAAATTTATTTTGCTAAAGTCGGTGAAATTTATGGCCGCAAAAATTGTCATTCCGGACGAGTTAAAAAAAGACCTGCCGCAAACCAAATGGGGCAAGATTCTCGGCGCAACGCCCATCATCATGACCGTCATCGCGACCATGCTTGCTGGCCTCGCCTCCAGCGAGATGACCAAGGCACAATACGACCGCTCGCTCGCCGCGCAGCTTCAGTCCAAGGCCGGCGACCAGTGGAGTTATTATCAGGCCAAGAAACTTCGCAGTGCCGTCGCGCGCAACAATCTCGATTTACTCGCCGCCACCGTCGACGTGAAACCGCTGGACCCCGCCGTGTTGGAACATGCCGATGCCGTCACCATCGCCTCGCTGGCGAAAAATGAAATCCCCGCCGCCACGCCCGCGAAGTTCGACGAAGGCGTTCAAGCCGCGCTCGAAGTCATGGAAAGCTCCAAGCCGGAACCCGAAATTGCCACAGCCCTTGCCAAGGTGAAGGACGCAACACTCGCCGAATCACTCATAGCCGCCAAAGACGCGGCCACGACTTTCGACAACGCCACCAAGGCCATCAATAAAGCCTCCGATAAATTTGATGAGAAGCTGATGTTTGGCGACAAAGACACGTTCCGCGCCTTCAGCGCCGCGCGCCTGCGCTATGCGTCCGCTCGCTACGAAACCGAGGCGCGATTAAACCAATCCATCGCCAACATCTACGAATTGCAGGTGCGGAAGGGAAATATCTCGGCCGAGAAACATCATCGCCGCAGCGGAAAGTTTTTCTTCGGTATGCTCGCGGCCCAGATGGCGGTCATCATCTCGACGTTCGCGATTGCGGCGCGACAGAAAAACTTCCTCTGGTCAGTCGCGGCGACAGCGGGTCTGGCCGCCGTGTCATTCTCACTCTACATTTTTCTCTACGTTTGAAAGCTGAGGGTTTTTGAGGTGGAACTCGTCACGCTGCGACGAGTAGAGCACGCGACGGTGCGGGCGCAACGAACTTCAATCAGCACACAAAACTTGCCCCGTTCGGGTGCCCGCTGCGCGAGCAGAAGTTGTCCCAGCGCGACAACTTCCACCAGCACACTCTCACTTCGAAGTCACTGGAGTCAGTGTAACCGGGCCAAGTAGTCCGCAATCGGTCAACTCCCAGTCAGACGCATCGAAGGGTTTGTAGTTCAGATTCACGATGTTGATGTCGCGGAATGTCTTCCATTTCACACCGCGCCGGTCGAGGTCGCGGATGCGGTTGGCGTCCAAGCTGGTGACTTCCACCTCGAGCGTGTTGCCGGTGGGTTTCAGGTTGTCCACCACCACGCGGAACGGCGGCGTGATGAGCGTGCCGTAATCCTTGCCGTTAACGCGCACGCGGGCGCTTTGCGCAACGCTGCCGAGATTCAGCTCAAAATTTTTGCTGGCAGATTCCGGTGCGGCAAAAGTAGTTTCATATTTCGCCGTTCCGCCGAAGGCTTGGCAATTCGTATCGGGGAACGTCGTCCACGAGGCGAACTTGGTGGTTGAGAAATCGGCGGGCAACGTCGGACCGCCGGAAATGAATTTCACTTTCCAATCGCCGTTGATTTCCACCGGCTGGCCGTTGTTCTGCCAATAATTCCAACTCGGGCCTTCTACTTTTTTGTCGGCGAAGGCGCGGAGAATCAAGGACTCACCGGCGGCGAGTTGGACATGAATAATTGGCAAGTGGGAAGCACGTTGAGCGTTTGTGGCAATTCCTGACTTTCCTGTCATTGGGTCAAGCAGGACAAATGAGCTGGCCTGTCGGCCTAGAAAAAACCACCCGTCATAGTTAGTTTCATTTCTATTAGCGATGAAATAATTGTAGCCTCCATCAAAGGAGCGACGGACGAATGAGAGCTTGTTAGCAGCAGTCATAAATTCCGGAGTTCCAAATATAAAACTTAACCCACCACGCTCGATTTTACCTTTCCCCTTCCCTAGGTAGGCTGTGTCGAAGGTTGGCTTGGTTGAATTGGTTGAATTGCTTTGGTGAAACTCAAGTTGGGAGGTCAACGTCTTAAATTCAATTCTTTGTGATTCCAAATCCTTCAAACCAGAAACATCGGCCGGCAATTGCATTTCAAAAAAAACCGTCGCGCCGCTCTTTGCCAACGCGAGCAATTGTTTAAAAGTTTCCATCGGAATGTATTTGCACTCCGGCACGACGATGATTTTGTATTTCCCTCCGGGCATTTGAATTTCATTGCCATCGACTTTCGCCGTTTTCAACTGAGCATCGGAAACGTAGTCGAACGCATACCCATTATCCCACAATTCTTTCGCGACCTTGCCGATGGGCTGGCCCTCGAACCAGTCGCGAGCGTGGACGGTGAGTTGCGGCAGCAGCTTGTCGCCGGGCTCCATCCAGAAATCAGCGGCGTTGTAGTAAAGCAGGATGTCGTTGTCCGGCTGGCCGGATTGTAGGATGGATTGCACGCGCGCGGCGTAGGCGTTGAGCGCGGGAGCGTCGCGCCAGATGGAGTTGCGCGGGTTCATCTCCAGCGAGGCGTAAAAATGCCAGCCGGGCCAGCCGGCCTCGTCGGGCGAGTAGCAGCAGCCGTGATAAAACATGTGGTTGATGCCGGAGAGAAATAGGTCGTCGAAGAGATATTTCACGTCCGACAGTTTCTCGGTGAAATGTTCCTCGATCCACGTGCCGGTCTCAGCGCTGACAAGCGGTTTGCCGGTGACGTGAGCAGCGGATGACGCGAATTTGCTGATGAGCTTGTTGCGGTCAGTGTGAAACATTTCTGTTTCGGGAATGTCCGCGGTGGCGTAGAGATCAAGCCAGTTGCCGGGCGAGCCGTGCGCCTGGTCGCGCGTGATGAAACCGCGTTCGTGCGACCAGTCCACCCATTTCTTCAACGAGTCGGCCATGATTTCGGAAACGGTCTGACGGTAGTCGCAGAGCACGCGGGCGGAATGTTCGTCGGTATTTGCGCCGAAGAGCGCGGGCAGTCCGGTCTGCAACTTGTAGCCACGCCGTTTCTCAAATTGCGCAAAGAAATCCGGCGACCAATCGGATTTATATTCGTAGGAATCATGATATTGGGCGCGCGGTTTGGGGCCGGTGTAGGCGGCGAATGCAGCCGTGTAAGGCTTGAGAAAGCTATCCATTGCATGCGGATAAATCAGATTGAGCATCCAGCCTTCGCCACCAGGGCCGGGGCGCTTTACCTTTTGGCCGCTGGGTTTTTGTGAGATGGCGTAAATGGTCACGATTTTTGGCGGCTTTGAATTTGTGCTGGTGCTGATCCAGCTTCCCGGTGGGGCAAAAAAGACTTCGCCGTTGGTGGTGATTGAGTCCGTCAAATCCTGCGATTTTCCATCATGCCAAAAAGCGATGAGGGCTTGGGTAGTCTTGCGGTCAAATTTTTGTTCGAGTCTTTCGCCCATGCCAAGCTCATAAGTCTTCATCACGACATTCGCGTTGGCATCTTCGTCCGTCACCTGCGGCCCGCCGAAACACCAGCCGCTGCCGGTGGTCATGTCGCAATCCATGCCGAGGCGGCGCGACTCGCTAACGGCCCAGCCCATCATCTCCATCCATTTCGGCGAGAGATAGTTGATGTATTTGTCCTCAAATCCTTTCGCTCCGTAAATCGGGATGATGTGGATGCCGCCCAGTCCGGCGGCAGCGTAACGTTCAAGCTCCTTCGTCAGATTGGTTTTGTCCACGGCGCTACCCATCCACCAGTTGAAGGCCCACGGTTTTTGCTGCGCGGTGATGGGTGGCCACGCGAACGGATCATCGGCGGCGCGAAGAACGGCAGTTCCGAGAAAAATCGTGGCGAACAGCAGCGGAAAAATACGGCGGGGCTTCATGTTGAAATTAGACAATGGCCACCGCTTTCCGCGCAAGGCAACATTGCCGCCAAAACTGGCGATGCCACCGAGGGAATGTTAGTCGCGCTGCGACATACCCGTCGCTTAGCACAACGTCAGGTGCAGGGATCTTTCGCGGCCCAAAAATAATACCCCACCACAAAGCGACCGCTGCACGGTCAATGCCAAGTCGCAGCACTACTTGGCACACCCTGCCCGTCAACGCCGGCGTTTTTGGAAACGATTCGCACCGCTGGATTTTATCAGCGGACGTTGCGCGGTGGAAAATTTTGAACCGGAGGTTTGCAACATCGCCGGCTTGGCCGCCGCCTGACGTTCCTCGGGCCGCTGTGATTTCGCTGGTCGGGTATCTTTCGCGCCAGCGTTTTTCCACGCCGATGGCTGTGAGCGTTTTGGCTCTGGACGCGATGATGGCCGGTGTGCAGCGGCACGGTTGGACTGTGGACGCGGGTCATAGACCTGCGGTTTTTTATTGTCACGCTTCTCAACCGCGAGACGGAAGTCCACCTGTTTCTTGGCGGAATCCACCCGGGCAACTTGCACGGTGAGCTTGTCGCCGAGTTTAATAACGCGGCGCGTGCGCCGGCCTACAAGATTTCTCCGACCTTCATCAAAGATGAAAAAATCGTCCTCAATCGTGGACAACGGCACGAGTCCGCTCATTGCGAGACCGGACACGTCCACGAAGAACCCAAAGTTGCGCACATCGGTCACAAGCGCGGGGTATTTCACCGGGTCGCCAGATTCAAGCTGCGCGTTTAGGAATGCGTAGAGCTTCACGTCCTTGCTGTCGCGTTCGGCATCGGCGGAATTTCTTTCCGTGACGGAAATGTGATCAGCAATTTCTTTAAGCGCATTCGCTTTCGGAGAATTTTTATCAAACAACGCGCGATGCACCACGAGGTCGGCATAGCGGCGGATGGGCGAGGTGAAGTGCGTATATTTTTTCTTCGCCAATCCGTAATGGCCGAGCGGTTCTACCGAGTAGCACGCACGCTTGAGCGATTTGAGAAAACCAATCTTCAGCGCGGAGCCAATGGGAATCGTGCCGAGCTTGTGCAGCAGCTTTTGGATTTCAGCGGGCTGCGAGAGATTGCCGCAGGGGACATGGTGCGCCAAAACTTCCTGACGGTATTCTTGCAGGCGGCGCGGATCCGGTTCTTCGTGCACACGATAAACGGCGGGCGTGCGCAAAGTCATCAAACGCGTGGCGACGGCTTCGTTCGCGAGCAGCATGAATTCCTCAATGAGCTGGTGCGACACGTCGTTCTCATTTTTCTCGATGCGGAGGATTTTCCCCTGCTCGTCCAAACGGATTTTCGTTTCGGGAAAATCCAGGTCGAGCGAGCCGTTCTGGAAACGGTGGCGGCGGATTTTTTGCGCGAGCTCGTGAGCCCGATGCAACATCTGCTCAATCGGGTCATCGGTCGGCGCGCGCTGCAAAATCTCCAACACTTGCGCGTAGGCAAAACGTTTTTGCGAATGGATGACGGCGGCGTGAAACTTCGTGTTCAAGACGCGGCCGTCGTGGGCGATGACAAATTCCACGCACTTCGTCAGACGATCCACGTTCGGCTTGAGCGAGCAAAGTTCATTGCTCAACGCCTCCGGCAGCATCGGGATAACACGGTCCACAAGGTAAGTGGAGTTGCCGCGCTTGCTGGCTTCCTCGTCGAGCGCGGTGCCGGGCTTGACGTAATGCGACACGTCGGCGATGTGAACCCACAAGCGCCATTGCTCCGTCGAAATTTTTTCCAGACAGATTGCATCGTCGAAATCTTTGGCATCGTCCGGGTCAATGGTGATGACGCGATGCGAACGGCAATCAAGGCGGTCGGTCAAATCTTTGTCGGAAACGGTCGAGCCGACAGCCTGCGCCTCGTCCAACACGGTTTTGGGGAAATGCAGCGGCAAGTTGTATTGGCGCAGCACAGACAGCATATCCACGCCCTCGGCATCCGGCGCACCGAGCACTTCCACGATTTCGCCTTCGGGATTCGCGTTGCGCCATTCCCATTCGCGCAGCTCGACCACAACTTTATCGCCGATGCGCGCCGGTCGGCCAACGTCCTTGGCGGGCGGCACCAGAATGTCATGCGGAATGCGCGGGTCATCCGGCGTGACGTAAAACGACGCGCGTCCTTGCTGCAACGTGCCGACAATTTGTGGACGCGTGCGTTCGAGAATGCGGACGACGGTGCCGGTGTCCTGGTCGCCATCACGGAAATTTTTCCGACGCGCAGTGCGGCGCACCAGCACACGGTCTTCGTGCAACGCGGTGCCCGTGGCGCTTTCGGCAATGGCAACTTCCGGCAGCGCGGAATCATCGGGCGTAAAAAAACCTTTGCCCGCACGGTTCATACGGATGCGACCGGGAATCAGATCCGCATCGCTAGTAAGAGCGTAACGGGAATTTTTGATGAGCGCGATTTTGCCGTCCCGTTCCAGCTTGCGGAGGGTGCGGTTGAATTCCGGTTCGCGATCGGGCGGCACGCGCAGGTGACGCTGTAAGTTTTCCGCGCTCAACGGGACATAATCCTTTTCGGCCAGCAGGCTCAAGATGCGTTGCTCCATGCGCGGAGCATGGACGCGATTAGGCGCGAGGAAAATAAAAAACGCGGAGAATTGCTTCTCCGCGTTTTAGTCCAAATGATTCTTCCGGCAAGATGCCGACCGCTTGCTGTTACAGCGACTTGACCTTCGCCACAATCGCCGCCGCATCAATCTTGAAGTGCGCCATGAGTTCCGCCGCCTGGCCGGAGCGCGGCAAGCCGTTGACGGCGAGCTTGTGAACCTTGATGCCTTCGCTGGAAAGTTCGCCTGCGACCGCGTCGCCGAGTCCGCCTTCAGGATAATGATCTTCCACGGTGATGACCGTGTTCGCGGTCTTTCTGGCGGCAAGAAGAATCACGGTCTTGCCCAGTGGTTTCACGCTGTAAGCATCAATAACGGACACCGTAATGCCTTCGCCCTTCAACTGGTCAGCGGCTTTCAACGCTTCAAACAAGGTCACGCCTGCCGCGACAATCGTGGCCTTCGTGCCTTCGCGCAGGAGTTTCGCGCCGCCGATGGGAAATTGTTCATCATTGCCGTAGATGACCGGTGTCTTCGGACGCGAGGTGCGCAGGAAGCAAACGCCTTTATGTGCGGCCATCTGCTCGAGCAATTTTTCCGTGGCGACGGCTTCCGCCGGATACAAGACAGTGCTACCGACGACGGCGCGCATCATGGCAAGGTCTTCCAACGCCATCTGCGACGGTCCGTCTTCGCCGATGCTGACGCCAACGTGCGAACCAACGAGCTTCAAGTTGGCGGAAGAAATTCCCGCAACGCGGATTTGATCAGCCGCGCGCGTGAAGAACGTCGCAAACGTCGAGGCGAACGGAACGTGTCCGCGCGTGGCGTAACCGATGGCGACTGCCACCAGATTTTGTTCCGCGATGAAGCATTCCGTGAAGCGATTCGGGAACGCCTTGGCAAACTTTTCCGAGTAGGTGGAATTTTTCGTGTCGCCGTCCATCGCGACGACGGCGGGGTTTGCGCCGCCAACGCGGACGAGCGCCGCACCATAAGCTTCGCGCGTGGCGATTTTGTCACCGAGGTTGTAGCTGATGGCTGGATAACTTGCCGGCGCGGTAAGATTCGGCGCGGGCAGCGGTGAAGGCGATTGAATCGCCACGCCGATGCCAGACTTTGCGCTCGGCGAAAGTTCGGCGACGGCACGCGCGGCTTCATCAGCGCTCAACGGTTTGCCATGCCAGCTGTCCTTATCTTGAATGAATGAAACACCTGCGCCCTTGTAGGTTTTGGCGATGATGGCCAGCGGACGTTCGTCCAGACCGACACCGCTCAACACTTCGAGAATTTCTTCCATGTCGTGACCGTCATCGAGCGTTTCGACGCGCCAGCCAAACGATTCAAAGCGCTTCACATAAATACTGATATCGTGACCGAACATCGTCGCCTGACTCTGGCCGAGGCGATTCGCATCTACAATCGCGATGAGGTTGCTCAATTTGTAAAAGCCCGCGAGATTCGCCGCTTCCCAAACCGCACCTTCGGCGATTTCGCCGTCGCCGAGCAGAACGTAGGTGTTGAAATCCAATTTATCCTGACGCGCGGCGAGCGCCATGCCCACGCCGACCCCGAGACCTTGACCGAGCGAACCCGTCGCGATGTCTGCAAACGCGAGGCGCGGAGTCGGATGGCCTTCAAGGTCGTTGCCAAACTGGCGCAACTTGGTCAATTCGCTGACGGGGATGAATCCATTTTCCGCCCACGCGGCATACAGCAGCGGCGCAGCGTGACCTTTGGAGAGAATGAAACGGTCGTTGTTGTAGTAGTGCGGATTCTTCGCGTCATACTTCATGTGGCCAAAGAACAGCGCAGCCGTGACATCTGCCGCTGAGAGACAGGAGGTCGGGTGGCCGGAACCCGCAGCCGTGGTGGCGTTGATGGAGTGGATGCGGAGCGTATTGGCGATGCCCTTCAATAATTCGATATCAGTTTCAATCATAAATTTTAAGAGCGCAGAGGTTAACGGACAAACATTCAAAGCCAAGAATGAAATCCGCAGGAAACAAGCTATCCGCCTTGTGAGACGTGGATTTTATGATTCGGCAGGACGGAAGATAGATTGCCACCTTGAAAGATTTTTTGACGGATGTTTCAGGGGAAATTGTAAGCAACGAGCCAACCCGCGCAATGGATGTTTGGGCAACTTGCTTGTGAATTTTGCTGCCTTGTGACAAATCACGCGAGAAGTGGTGCGATGGAAAAGCGGCGGAGGGCCGCCGCAGTCCAAAACGCTGGCGCGCGGAACGAAACACTCGGCGAACGCGAAGCGTCTTGGAGTGCGCCAGTCCTCTGGCGCTTTTGGGCTTGCGCGGTAGGAGAATTGGGAAAAGGATTTCAGCAGTGCCGGATGATGGACGACAAGCGCGACGAAATGCATCGCGATTTTTTGGTCATGAATGTGGCCGATTGACTACTCTTGAAGATGGCCAACAACGCTTACAGCAGCTTAAATATCAGGCCGGTTAACAAACGTTTATGAGGCGCAAATCTCCAAAGCCAAAGTTGAAAGAAACCGTTAAGATTCCGACAAGGTTAGTCGAGTTTCTCGGATACGCGAACGAGTTGATTGTCCAGGATGATGAGTCGGTAACTGTAGTTTCAGATGATTTAATTCAGGTTGAGGAGGCCATGGGATGGCTTTTGGCTAGCGGAGGTTTGATTGAGGAAGGCGGCTCCATGTTTGCGTTTACATTTTTTGCGGAGCCAAAACAGACCCGGAAACTTTGGGAGATAAAGCTGAACAAAGAGCAAATTGCAGAGATAGCTGCTGGTCGACTCACGGAACTGCATCTCTGGGCTTGTCGTGCGCCTGATTGTGGGTGCAAGTTCCATTCGCCGGAAGGTGATTGTTTTTATTGTGATTGGGAAGATGTGCCATCGGCATAGATGAAAACGGGTCACACTGACTTCTGATCCATTATTTAAACAAAAAAAGCGCGGACGGTTTTCACCATCCGCGCTTTTGATTTTTGACCTTACGGACGGTCAATAATTACTTACCCAGCAACGCGAGCGCCGCTTCGGCCATCTTCGGTCCGGTGAGGCCGTGCTTCACGTAGAGTTCTTCCGCCATGTAGGCGCTCTGGCCGAATTCGTTGTTGATGCCGAGCGTCTTCAGCGTGTGCGCGATGCCCGCGTTGCTCAACGCGTGCGAGACTTGCGCGCCCATGCCGCCGATGAGCTGGTGATCTTCAATCGTCACGACTTTGCCGCCGCACGCCTTGACCGCCGCGCCGATGGTTTCGAGGTCCACCTGGTTCACGAACGGATTGCTGATGACCGTGGCTTTCACGCCTTTCGCGGCGAGGAGTTTGCCGGCTTCGATGGCTTTGTTCACGAGCACGCCGCAGCCGATGAGGACGACGTCGCTGCCGGTGGAGAGGACTTGCGCCTTGCCCCACGGATATTGCGCGCCGGGAATCCACGACATCGGATAATTTTCGCGGCCGACGAAGAAGATGTAGCTGTTGCCATCCTTGCCCGCCGCGCGATCGGCGGCGAATTGCTTGATGGCTTGATACATCAAGGATTCGGCTTCATCCGGGCAGCTCGGCGCGATGCAGATGGTGTGCGGAATCGCGGAGAGCGCGGCGAAATACGTCGTCGCCTGATGACTCGCGCCGTCGGCGGCGTCCTGAAAACCCACGTGCGAGAACATCGCGATGACGGGCGCTTGCGAGAGCGCGGCCATCGTGAGCGGCAGATTTCCCTTCGTCACACCGAATTGACCGAACGTGTCCACGATCGGGATGAATCCGACCTTCGACAAACCGGCAGCGGTGCTGATCATGTTAGATTCGGCGATGCCGACTTCGATCCAGCGATCCGGAAAGCTCTTATGGAACAGGCTGATGCCCGTGGAACCTTGCACGTCGGCAGAAACGGAGAATACCGGCAGACCTTCCGTCGCCGCCTTGACGGCGGCGCGGGCGAGACCGGCTTGGACTTTGTCAGTCTTGGCTTTGGCCGGAGCAGGCGTGCCCGCTGCAGCGGCGGCGTCCGCCTTCGCTTTTTTCGCGGCTTCTTTTGCTTCCCAATCGCTGCGGAACGCGTGCGTCCAGTCAGCGAATTCCTTGGGCATCTGACCGCTCCAGATTTCGTTCACGAACTCGGTGATCTTTTCGCCGCTGGCGAGCGGGAAGCCGTGACCGCCGGAAGAATTTTCCATCGTGGACTTCACGCCGAAACCTTTGACGGTCTTGGCGAGGATGCACACGGGCTTGGTTGGATCGGCCTTTGCCGCCGCGAGCGCTTTTTCGAGCGCGAGATAAACGGCCTGGAGATCGTTGCCGTTCGGAACCTGGATGACGTTCCAGCCGAGACCGCCGATGCTGCTGAACGTGGGATTCATACTGAAGGAATCCTTCGTGATGCGACCGGAGAGCTTGGTGTCGTTGTCAGAAATGAACATCACAAACGGATTCAATTTGCCCTTCGCGGCGAGACCGGGAATGGCGGCGAACGCTTCCTTCGCTTCGCCTTCCATGCTCGCGCCGTCGCTGACGGTGCAGATGGTGACGCGATCATTCTTCGCGAGCTTGTCGCCGATGGCGAGGCCCTGCGCTTGCGGCAGCGAACTGCCGAGCGGACCGTTGCTCAAAAGAACGCCTTCGGGATTCAGATGCGATTCGCCGTGGCCGGTGAGTTTGCTGTGGATACCGCGGAAACCTTTCACGGTCTCGGTGGTCATACCGTCAAAGCCGTAGAGCGAGCGCACGGCATACACGCCATTCTCGCAGTGGCCGGCGTCGTTGACGAAATTGTAAGCCTGATGCCATTCGCGACCGCTGACGGAGAACATCACGCCGTGGATGGCGGACATGATCTCCGCGAAGGCCGCCGGGCCGCCCCAGTGCGAGGCTGCGCCGCCGATGACCGCGTGCAAATCCATCAACGCCACGAGCGCACGGCTGGCACGCGGATCGGCGAGGGTCACATCAGCGCCAGCACCGTTCTTGACCGTGACCGAATATTTCGGCGCGGCCTTGGGCGTGGGCGCGAGTTTGGTTTTCAAGGTGAGCGGCGCGAGCGGCGGGGCTTGCACGGCTTGGACGACGGAGGTATCAGCTGCCATATGTTTTTTTAAAATTAAGTTGCGGGAGTCTAAATCGGCTCCGGCAAAAGAGAAGAATGAATTATTTGAAAAGGATGCAAACAATTCATCATCGCCAGCATTCCCCCGATGCTTGAGGGATTTTTACGTGAAGTTGGTAGGGCGTCGCAGCAACAACGCCCCACCAAAATTATCTGTGCAACAAGTAATCCTCTTGAAAAGTTTCACTGTCCTTTGCCAGGCGGATTTTGAACACTGGCGCCGCCCGCGTGTCTTTGGTTCAAAGCCTGCACGCGTTGGGGCCAAGGATCGATATGAAAGATTCCATTTCAAAACCCGTGCTGGTCGTGGTCAGCCTCGGCCTCCTGCTCATTATCTCCCTGCTTTGGTTTGGCCTGCACCGACAGAAAGCTGTGGCGCCGCCCGCGCCAGTCGCCGCGCAAAAACCCGCCACCAGCACCGCGCCAGCCTTCTTGAAAAAACCGATTTCCGCGCCAGCCAAACCGGCCGCGGTGGTGGTGGCAGCGGATGATCACCTGCTCCCGGTCATTCCGATTTCGCTGCTGAAGACATTGAGTGAAGACCCAACCTACAACGGCTCAGCCATGTCGTCTTTGCCCAGCGGCACGCAGAAATATGGCGGTATTGAATTTTGGTTGCAGGGCATTCTCCGCTTGCAAGGCACGGGCACGCGCGATTTTGAATCATCGCACTTTCGCACCAGCGTAGTCGTGCCATTGGACGAAACGAATGGCGCGACTGGTGTCGTCTGGGAGCGCGGAAAAAATATCGCCGCCGCCTACATCCTTGGCGGCTCGCTGTATTCGTCAGACAAATCGCACGAGAAAGTTGCGGATGTGCTCTGGCATTACGATGATGACACGGTGAGCAGTCCACTGGAGGCCAACCGACATCTGCGCGATTGGGTGCGCCAGACTTACGAGGAACCCGCACGCTTGCCAAACCCGCTAACTAAGGTCGCGTGGCGCGGGCCTCATCCCACGCGCAAGGATGTAACGTTGCGACTGTATCGGATTGGCTTCATCAATCCGCACCCGGAAAAAACTGTCCGCTCGCTGGAATTTTTAAGCGCGATGAAAAAGCCTTCGCTCTTTGTCGCCGCGCTCACGCTTGATCCGTTGTTGCCCGGCGCCCGCCCGGATAATTTAACCTCCGAAGAATTTGCCGATCCAGAATTGCGCGGCCTGCTCCAGTTGTCCGTGCAGGATGCGGACGGGCGGCCCATTTCCGGCGCGGATGTGCGCTCTGGTTTCAATGCCTGGAACAAAGGTTCGCCCGCGCGCCACACCACCACGGATGTTGCCGGCTTGGCGCAAGTCCGTTACGACGATGGGGCGGAATCGCTCGAAGTCAACGCGGACGCGGAAGGGTTTAGCGGGCGCATGATGCTCTGGGACGTGAAGGGCGGCGACAAAATTCCCGCAACTTACATTTTGAAACTGACCCCGGAGATCAAGCTCGGCGGCATCGTGGTGAACGAAGATAATCTTCCGGTGGCAGGCGCAAGCGTGACGACGTATCGCTTCTGGCGCGGCGCGGTCACAAACCCCAAAGGCGAACAAGCTTCCTTCTCACGCCAAGCATTGACCACGGATTCCCAAGGCCGCTGGGAGGCTAAGGGCGTGCCGCCAACGCTCCTGGACAGCATCGGATTCAACGTCACACACCCTGACTATGTCGCGGCGAACGGCGTCAGCGGCATAAACGGCACGGTGGAGCAACAACTGCGCGCGGGAGCTTACAAGACGGTTTTGCAACGCGGACAGATGGTGCGGGGTCGCGTGGTGGACGGACAGGAACAACCCGTCCCCAACGCAACGGTGCGGGCAGGGCAAAAATATTCTAGCGACCGCAAACAGACGACGAGCGATGTGGAAGGACGCTTCTCATTTTCCGCTGTGAAAACGGACGAGGTGCTTTTCTCCGCCTCAGCCAAGGGCTTCAGTTCAGACGCGAGGAATATTCTGGTGAAGCCGGAAATGGCGGAAATCATTTTCCATCTCAAAGCCGGCAGCACCATTCGCGGCCATGTGCAGGATGAATCCGCGCAGCCGCTGGCGGGCGCGCGAATCCAGCTTTCCAATCGCTATTACAGCGATCCGCTCTACGACGCGAATGAATTTTCCGGCACGACGGATGCGAACGGGGATTTTTCCTGGGACAGCGCGCCGAACCAGACGATGAGCTTTGGTGTGAGCAAGACCGGTTACGAAAGCAAGGACAGCGTGAAGCTGGAGCCAAACCAAGACAACATCATCACTCTGAGAAGCGGCCGCAAAGTGGAAGGCGTGGTGCTGGACGCGGCCAGCGGGCAACCGGTGACGAACTTCAATGTTTTCGTAGGACAAACCAGCGGAGACGACAAAAGCATTTATGGTCGGCTCGAGAAAAAATCATTCAATGCTCCGGATGGCCGGTTCAGTGTGACGACCGAGGATGAATCCGAAAATGCCGTGAGCGTCTCGGCGGAAAGCTACGCGGACAAGATTGAAAAATTTCCAGAAGCCCAGAACGGCACGGTGCAACTCACCGTGCGGCTGACTCCTAGCGAAACTCTGGCCGGTGTGGTGCTAGCGCCGGACGGCACGCTAGCGCCGGGCGTCACCGTAGCCGCTGTCGTGACGGACCAATGGAACGGCGGTGTCCAACTTGCCGGCAGCCGTCTGCGCGCTTACGGGTCGCAAGGCCATTCAACGGAAACTGATAGCGAAGGCCGCTTCAAGATTCCTTCACCTCCGGAAAAAGGTTTGGTGGTGGCCGCCGCGGATGCGGGCTTTGGGCAGGCGGAGATTTCCGAGGTGCGGTCCAGCAAGGCGCTCGCGTTGCAGGCATGGGGACGGATTGAAGGCACACTAAAAATCGGTGGTCAGCCCGGTGTTGGGAAGGATTTGTTTTTCACGCTGCCAGTTCGTGGCATCAGCACGGACTTCAACGGATTCAAAGTCACTACCGACGAACAGGGAGCGTTCACCATGGAAAAAATTCCGCCCGGCGAAGGATCGATTGTGCGGCTCATCAAAACGTCCGCAAACTCGTGGACGCACAGCGACGGCACGGCGGTGACGGTAAAATCTGGCGAAACTACGCAGATCACGCTCGGGGACAAAGGCGCGGTGCTCGTTGGACGCATTCGCTACGCGGTGCAGCCGACGAATGAAACGCCAATCACCATCCAAGGCAATGTCTCCAGCTCCGCGCCTATGCCCGCCGCGCCGAAGTTCAACACGTCCGCCGAAGCGCAGGCCTACTACAACACGCCCGAAATGCAGGCATTGATGCGCCAGCGGAAAAATTATTCCATCGAGATGCGCGATGGCGGCGTGTTCACCGCCGACAATGTCGTGCCGGGGAAATATTCTTTGAATATCACCGCTCGGGCTGGTCGCGACTGGTCACAGCCCGCCGTCGCCCAAGGCGCGGTCAAAGAAATCACCGTGCCGGACGATTTCGACCCAGCCACGCCGATAGATGTGGGCGAAGTGGTGCTCCAGCCAAATCCGTCAAGGTGACTCGGATAAACGCATTGGCAAAAAGTTGAAAACGTGTGAGGGGGGCCTGCCCGCTTGGTATTCCCCGGCATTTTTCCGCGCCATTAAAATGTCACACTTTTGATTTTGGTTTCCGTCAGCCGGTTGCCTATTTTGGGCGCAGGATGGAACCCATTCGTCGCGCGGTGATTGATGTCGGCACCAACTCAATTAAGTTGTTGGTGGCGGATGTGCGCGGGCGCGAGGTGACGCCCATCTACGAGGAATCCAAACAGACGCGTCTCGGCAAAGGCTTTTACGAGACGCATCAGCTCCAGCCGGAAAGCATTGCGCACACCGTAGCTGCCGTATGGGAATTTGCTGAAACCGCTCGCGAAAAGGCCGCGCAATCCATCCGCATCATCGCCACCAGCGCGGCGCGTGACGCCCAAAATCCCCGCGACCTGACCGACGCGATCGAGCGCGCTTCTGGTTTGAAAACAGAAATTATTTCCGGCGCGCGCGAGGCTGAGTGGGCGTTTCAAGGTGTGGCTACGGACGGCGAACTGGCCAAGCAGCCGCTTTTACTACTGGATGTTGGGGGTGGCAGCACGGAATTCATCGTGGGACAGGGCACGAAAAAACATTTTGCCCATAGCTTTCCCTTGGGCACGGTGCGGCTGCTAGAAAAATTTCCACACAGCGACCCGCCGACGCGTGCGGAGTTCACCGACTGCCGCGACTGGCTGAAAAAATTTCTGCATCACGAAGTTCGCCCGCAGATCGAACCGGCGTTGAAAAACGAAACGGGCGAAATCCAACTCATCGGCACGGGCGGCACGACCAGCATTCTGGCGCGCATGGATAAAAAGCTGGAACGCTTCGACCGCGAGAAGATTGAGCGGGCGGCGTTGAGTTTTGAAACCGTTATCGCGCACCGCAAAAATTTGTGGAAATTGCCGCTGGCGGAACGGAAGGAAGTTCCTGGCCTACCGAAGAACCGCGCGGATGTGATTCTCACCGGCGTTTTGATTTTTGAAGCGGTCATGGAGGAGTTCGGTTTTAAACAACTCCGGGTCAGCACGCGTGGGCTGCGCTTCGCGGCGGTGATGGATTGAAGCAGGCGCTTTTCTTTCGGCAGAAATTTTTTGCTCACCTTCGTGTTCTCTGTGACTCTGTGGCAAAACTATGCGCGTCTTGATTGTTGGCTGTGGATACGTCGGCTTGCCTCTGGGTAAAGAACTCGCGCGACTGGGACACAAAGTGTTTGGCCTGCGCCGCAGCGCACTGGCGGCGGCGGAAATGCAGGCAGCCGGCATCACGCCGTGGCTCGCTGATGTCACCCAGCCGGACACCCTCGCCAAACTTCCGTGTGATTTTGACTGGGTGGTGAACTGCACGGCATCCGGCGGTGGCGGCGCTGACGACTATCGGAAAATCTACCTTGATGGCAACCGCAATCTCATCGCATGGCTTGCGGGGTCGCCGCTGAAAAAATTTGTCTACACCAGCAGCACCAGTGTCTATGCACAGAACGATGGAGGGGTGGTCACGGAAAAAAGCGCGGTGGTGCCGGACGCGCCGACTGCAACGGTTTTGGTCGAGACGGAAAAGCTTCTACTGACAGCGGTCGCTGAACGCAGGCTGCCCGCCGTCATTTTGCGCGTGGCTGGCATCTACGGCCCGGCGCGCGGACACTCCTTTAAACAATTTCTGCGGGGCGAGGCGCGCATCGAGGGCGACGGCGCGCGCTGGCTGAACATGATCCATCGCGATGACGTCATTGGCGCAATCATCGCCGCGTTGGAACGCGGGACGCCGGGAGAAATTTACAACGCAGCGGACAACGAGCCGGTAACCCAGTTGAATTTTTTTGTTTGGCTCGCAGCGGAATTACAAAAGCCGCTGCCACCCAGCCTCGCAATGGAAGCGGGGGCCGGACGCAAGCGCGGCGCGACGAACAAGCGCGTAAGCAACGCAAAGCTGCTTGCAGAATTAAATTACCAATTTCAATTTCCCAATTTCCGCGCGGGTTACGCCGCAGAGATTGCGCGGTTGGCGTCCGAAAATTTTCCCGTTTGAATTTTCTCTCGCCGTCTGTTTCCTTACGCATATGAAATCACGTCTCTTTTCCCAATTTGTTTTGTGCGTCGCACTGACGGCAGCAGCTTTCTTGAACACGGGCTGTGGCACGGTGCCGGTCACGGGTCGTTCACAGTTGAATTTCATTCCCGAAGGTCAGGAGATGTCGCTTGGACTTTCCAGCTTTGATGCATTGAAGA
This sequence comes from uncultured Verrucomicrobia subdivision 3 bacterium, assembly GCA_903847285.1. Next base: position 40,261 of record CAINDH010000070.1, read on the forward strand.
AGTCCACCCCCATCAGTAAAGACCCGACGATCAATGCCATGGTGCAAAAGGTTGGCCAGCGCATCGCCGCCGTCACCGGCAAGGAAATGCCGAACGCACAATGGGAATTTGTCGTGTTCGATAGCAAGGAAGCAAACGCGTTCTGCCTGCCCGGCGGCAAGGTAGGTGTCTATACAGGTATCCTGCCTATCACGCGCGATGAAGCGGGTCTGGCGACGGTCATCGGCCATGAAGTCGCACACGCGGTGGCCAAGCACGGGGCGGAACGCATGAGCGAAGGCATGATTGCGTCGGGTGTGGGCCAGTATGTCGGCAACTGGCTCGGGACCAAGATGGGCACGGAATATTTGCCCGCCTTTAACGCCGCTTACGGCCTCGGTTCCCAGGGTCTGGTCCTCTTGCCACACAGCCGTGGTCAAGAATCCGAGGCTGACCACATCGGCCTGATCTATATGGCACGCGCGGGCTATAACCCCGAAGCCTCCGTTCAATTCTGGCAGCGTTTCATGGAATACAACCAGCAGCACGGCGGCGGTAAAAAATCAGACTTCTTCAGCACGCATCCGGCAGATGAAACGCGCATCAAACAACTGCAAGGCTGGCTGCCCGAGGCGCAGAAGCAGTTGAAGGCGCAGAACTGAATGGCAATTCTTAAAACAGAAAAGCGTTGAGGTGTTCAGATGAACGCTTCAACGCTTTTGAATTGGTGGAGTTGATTATACCGCCTCATCGCCACGTTCGTCTGTGCGAATGCGGACGGCTTCTTCAATCGCAGAAACGAAAATTTTGCCGTCACCAATCTTGCCGGTCTTTGCGGCCTTGATGATAGCTTCCACGGCGACCTTGACCTGATTGTCGGCCACGACGGTTTCAATTTTAATCTTCGGCAGGAAATCCACGGTGTATTCGCTGCCGCGATAGATTTCCGTGTGACCCTTCTGTCGGCCAAAACCTTTGACCTCACTGACGGTCATGCCCTGGATACCGAGTTCGTTCAACGCGTCTTTGACTTCGCTCAATTTGAACGGCTTGATGATGGCTTCAATTTTTTTCATAAAATAATTTTGGGAAACTCACTCATTGTAGGCGTGCTCGCCGTGTTGTGACAAGTCGAGTCCCATGCTTTCTTCGTCCTGATCCACGCGCATCCCGACGAGCTTGTCTACGATTTTGAAAATTACAACCGTGCCGATGACACCGAGCGCCGCCGTGAACACCACGCCAATAAGCTGGTTCACAAATTGCGCCGAACCGCCCACGAGCGAAACGAGCGCGCCGTTTTTCATGAAGGTCGTGGCGATAGCGGAGTTCACATCCGCGCTTGCGAAGAAACCAAGCATCAGCATCCCGGTGATGCTGCCGACACAGTGAACGCCAAACACATCTAGCGAATCATCGTAGCGGAGGATGGCCTTCAATTTCGTCACCGCAAAATAACAGAGCACACCGCCCGTCGCGCCGATGCAGAACGCCGCGGGAATTGTGACGAAGCCGGACGCGGGCGTGATGGTCGCCAAACCCGCGACCATCCCGGAAGCCGCGCCGAGGACGCTCGGTTTTCCTTTCAGCAACCACTCCACAAACATCCAACTCAACGCCGCCGCCGCTGCGGAAAAATGCGTGGCTGCAAATGCACTCGTGGCGAGGCCGCCAGCGTTCAGGGCGCTGCCCGCGTTGAAACCAAACCAGCCGACCCACAAAAGCCCTGTTCCAATGAGCGAATAGACGACGTTGTGCGGAACCATCGGTTCGCGCGGATAGCCTGCGCGTTTGCCCAACAACATCGCCAGCACCAGTGCCGACGCGCCAGAGCTGATGTGAACCACCGTGCCGCCCGCGAAATCCAGCACGGGAATTTTTCCGCCGAGCGCCCAGTTGAACAAACCACCTTTGCCCCAGACCATGTGGCACAGCGGCAGGTAAATCAGCGTCACCCACAGAAGCATAAAAATAATGTAGCCGCTGAACTTCACGCGCTCCGCGATTGCGCCGCTGATGAGCGCAGGCGTGATGATGGCGAACATCAATTGAAACAACATGAACGTCTGGTGCGGAATCGTGGCGGCGTAATCACCGTTGGGTGTAGCCCCGACGCCTTTGAGAAACAGATATGTCAGCGGATTGCCGAAGTAAGAATTCCCTTCCGCGAACGCCATGCTATAGCCGAACACCATCCACAGCGCGGAGATCAACCCCATCAACACTAGGCTGTGCATCATCGTGGAAAGAACGTTTTTATTTCGCACCAGACCGCCGTAGAAAAGAATCAGGCCGGGCGCGGTCATCATCAGCACCAGCGCAGAACTGGCGAGCAGCCAGGCGTTGTCACCGGTGTTGACCGCGAGCGCGGGGGTGACGGCATCGGCTGCGTGCAGTGAACCGGCAAGCAATGTCACAAAAATAATTGAGCATGAGCGCAGCAGATTCCGGCTGGAGATTGAATGAATCAGGTTCATGGCCGCGAAGTTCACCAAAAGCCAGCGCGGCTGTCAACGGCAGGGTGCAAATCAGACCGAGATTGCGACTAGAGCGCGGGAATCTTGCAGATACCCAGGGCTCACACCCCAATCTGTTTCTGGATGACGCCGCAGATTTTTTTGGACCATGCGGCCAAAGTTTTATTATCACGGCCTTCTACGAGCAGTCGGACTTTCGGTTCGGTGCCGGAGTAGCGCAGCAACAGTCGTCCGCCTTGCGCCGACAATTCTTTTTCCGCTGCGGCCACGAGTTGATTCAAGCCGACGAGTTGGTCGAAGGGTTTTTTCTCGCGCACTTTCACGTTCGTCACGAGTTGCGGAAAGCGCGTCCAACATTTCGCGATTTGGGAAAGTGGACGGCCTTTGGCTTTGATGATGCGGAGAATTTGCAACGCGGCCACCAAGCCGTCGCCCGTCGTGCCGTAGTCGCGGAATATCAAATGTCCGCTTTGCTCGCCGCCAAAGTTGAAACCGTGGCGCAGCATTTCATCAATGACGTTTTTGTCGCCCACGGCGGTGCGGAGCATTTTGCCACCGGCTTTTTTGATGGCGGCTTCCAGTCCCGCATTGCTCATCACGGTGCTGACCAAGGTTTTCTTTACCAAAGTTTTTTCCGCGAGCATCTCGAGCGCGGCGATGGCCATGATGTCGTCGCCATCAATTAGATTTCCCTTTTCATCGCAGAGCAAAACGCGATCGGCGTCGCCGTCATGGGCGATGCCGATGTGCGCGCCGTGCTCCACGACTTTTTTGCACATGAGTTCAGGATGCATGGAGCCGCAGCCTTCATTGATGTTTTTGCCGTCGGGTGTGTTGCCGTAGACGATGACTTCCGCACCCAGCTCGCGCAATACGCAGGGCGACGCCTTGTAAGCCGCGCCGTGGCCGCAGTCCAAAACAATCTTCACGCCTTCGAGTGTCTGGCCTTTTGGGAAACTTGATTTGGCGAATTCAATGTAGCGCCCGAGTGAATCGTCCACGCGGACAGCGCGGCCGATGTGTTCAGCCGACGGACGAATCTTTTCCACTTCGCCGGTGAAAACAAGACGTTCAATTTCCGCCTCGATTTTATCTTCGAGCTTATAGCCGTCGGCGCGAAAAAATTTGATGCCGTTGTCCGTGTAAGGATTGTGCGAGGCGGTGATGACGATACCTGCATCCGCACGCAAACTGCGTGTGACGTAAGCCACGCCCGGCGTTGGCAACGGCCCGATAAAAATCACATCCACGCCCATTGAAAGAATGCCGGAGCTGATGGCGTTTTCCAACATATAGCCGGAGAGCCGCGTGTCCTTGCCGATGACGATCTTGTGTTTGCCTCGTCCGCGTGAATGGGCTTCAAGGTTCCGGAAAACGTGCGCAGCGGCGCGCCCGAGTTTCAGCGCCGTCTCTGCCGTCACGGGTTCGACATTCGCAGTGCCGCGAACGCCGTCGGTTCCAAAAATTTTTCTAGGCTGGCTCATGGTTTTTTATCCGGCGGGTTAGGAACGATGACGAGCACCTTGTCCGGTTCGATGCTGACAATGGCCACACGGGGTGGCAGGGAAATTTCCACCGGCACAAGCTGGCCACGCGTAAGACTCGCCCCAGAAACGGTGGCCGTAGCGTGCAGTTGGTCGGCTTGCAATGTATTCATGACCGCAGCCGGACCAATGACGGTGACCTTGACCGTCGTGGGCGCGACATGGAAGGCGCGGACATCCGCCGTCGGCGCCACGAGCGTGACCGGGAGATTGCCATATGTCACCGGACTGCCGCCGGCCGATGCTGCCGGAACGACAGCCTCGTGCAAGATGCGGTTTACGGTGAGCCAGATTGCAGCGGCAATGAGCAGCGAAAAAACTTTCCAGCCGAGGTCTTTGGTGAGCAAATCGCGCATGGGTGGAATTATTTTAAAGTGGGTTTTACCACCGGCCGCGGCTCGCGTTTGGTGATGACAGCTGGGCCGCTGGCGCGGTAGGGCTGGTTGAATTTCACGCGCAGCCAGCGAACCACTCCAGCCGCCTTGGCAGGACGCAAAATCACCGAGGTCATGAACGCGCGCAATTCTTCCAACGTCACACCGCGCACGAGCTGGCCCTTGTGTGCGTATGACATGGTGCCGGTTTCTTCGGAAACGACCACGATGACCGCGTCCGTTTCCTCGCTCAAACCTATCGCCGCGCGATGGCGCGTGCCGAGCGACTTGTTCAGATCACCCCGCTGCGTCAGCGGAAAAATACATGCCGCATAGGCGATGCGATCGCCCTTGATGATGACGCCACCGTCATGCACTGCGTTGTTCGGAAAAAAAATCGTCTCCAACATTTCCGGCGTGACATCGCAATCCACTTTAATGCCAGACTCGACCGCTTCCTGCAGCTGAATGGATTGTTCGATGGCGATGAGCGCACCAATTTTCACATCGGCGAGTCGCTCACAGGTTTCGATGACCACCTCAATGCTCTCGCGCTTTTCGCTGTTGCTGGCAAAGAGTGGCAGATTACCCAACTCGGCGAGCATCCGGCGCAACTCCGGTTGAAAAATAACCACACCGCCCGCCGCAATGAACACGGACGTGCTGCCGAGAATCCAGCGGAGAACTTTTAAATCGAGCACCGTCGTCACCGCCGTGAACGCCAGCAGCACCACCACGAATCCAATGACCACTGGCCAGCCCCGCGTGCCGCGCACGAATTTGAAGGCAAAATAAATCAGCACCGCGAGGATTAAAATCTCCACCACGGGTTGCCAGCCTTTTTCGAGGTCAGTCCACATTTGTTCTTTGAAAAATCGCTTCCGTCAACCGCACAGCCTGCACGGTTTCTGCCACGTCGTGCGCGCGAATAAACTGCACGCCGTCGGCCACCGCCAGAGTCGCGCAAGCCAGCGACGCGGGCAAGCGTTCATTGAGTTTTGCCCCGCAAAATTTTTCGATGAACGATTTCCGCGACGCACCTAACAGCAAAGGTCGTTGCAACCGGCCAAAGCATTTCAACCCGGCGAGCAGTTGCAAATTTTGCTCCAGAGTTTTTCCAAAACCGATGCCGGGATCGAATATCACTTGGTCAGATGAAATGCCGTGCGCGTTCAATTTTTCCAGCCGCTCCTCAAAAAATTCGGCAACCTCATGAACAACATCTTTGTAAGTCGGATTCTTCTGCATTGTCAGCGGCGAGCCTTGCGCGTGCATACAGATATAGCCGGATCGGAATTCGGCGACGATTTTCCACATTTCGTCGTCTCTGCGATGGGCCGCAACATCGTTGACGATGCTGGCGCCCGCCTCGAGCGACGCGCGGGCAACGGCCGGCTTCATCGTGTCTATGGAGAGAGCGACTTTCGTTTTGGCCGCAAGTTTTTCGATAATGGGAATAACTCGGCTCAACTCCTCGGCCTCGCTCACCGGTTCAGCGCCGGGTCGTGTGGATTCACCGCCAATGTCCAGAATCTCCGCGCCCCGTGCTGCGAGTTCCAGCGCATGCGCGACGGCGGCATCCGCTACGAGAAATTTTCCGCCGTCAGAAAAAGAATCCGGCGTCACGTTCACGATGCCCATGACGAGCACAGGACGCGGGAAACGAAATTCAAATTGGCGGGCGCGGAAAAGCATTCTTTCAGCGCCAGCTTACGGGCGAAACAATGCCGCTGCCAAGTCAGACCTTCGTTCTGAAATACGCGATCGTATCTTTCAATCCGTCGGCCAGCTTCACCTTTGGTTCCCACTTCAGAAGTTTCTTGGCCTTGGTGATGTCGGGCTTGCGTTGCTTCGGGTCGTCTTGCGGCAGCGGCTTGTGGACGATTTTGCTCTTGGACTTAGTGGCCTTGATGATCTGCTCGGCGAACTGGAGCATGGTCATCTCGGTCGGGTTACCGATGTTCACAGGCAAATCGTAATCGCTCATCATCAGGCGGTAGATGCCTTCGATGAGGTCGGAGTAATAACAGAAGCTGCGCGTTTGCGTGCCCTTGCCGAAAATGGTGATGGGTTTGTTCGTCAGGGCCTGACTGATGAACGCGGGAACAACGCGACCGTCGTTGACTCGCATGCGCGGGCCGTAGGTGTTGAAGATGCGGACGATGCGGGTCTCGACTTTATGCTCGCGGTGATAGGCCATTGTCATCGCTTCAGCGAAACGCTTGGCCTCGTCGTAGCAGCCGCGCGGGCCGATGGTGTTGACGTTGCCCCAATATTCTTCCGGCTGCGGATGAATGAGTGGATCGCCGTAAATTTCCGAAGTGGAAGCGATGAGGAAGCGCGCGCCTTTTTCTTTGGCGAGACCAAGCGCCTTGTGGGTGCCGAGCGAGCTGACCTTCAACGTCTGGATGGGGATTTGCAGGTAATCAATCGGGCTGGCGGGCGAAGCGAAGTGCCAGACGAAATTCACGTCGCCATCGAGGAAAAGAAACTCCGTCACGTCCTGCTGGATGAACCGAAAGTTTTTATTGCCGGCGAGGTGGTTGATGTTCGCCACGCTCCCGGTGACAAAATTATCAATGCCGATGACTTTATGACCGCGCTTGAGCAACAGGTCGGTGAGATGCGAGCCAAGAAAGCCAGCAGCGCCGGTGACGACGGACGTGAGTTGTTTTGTTTTTTTCATCGGAATAAATCTTTTGGAAAATGAATTTGTGGCCAAAGCGTATTGAAACAACCGGGCGATTCAACTTCTAAACGCGAATCTTAAAAATCTTCCGCGCCGATGCGTTGTGGGACAAAATTGTTGGCGCGCTGCTGCGCCTCGGCAAGCTGCGCGGGGGTGAGTTGGGCGGCAAACTGTTCAATCGTTGCGCCGTTGCGGTGGTTGATGTTGAACTTGTCCTTTGCCAACAGCAGCCACTTATAACCTTCGACGGGGTCTTGCGTCACGCCATTGCCGGTGAAATACATATCTCCCAGCCACGTCGCTGAATCGGAAACACCCTGATTCGCCGCCGCCGTGAACCAGGTCGCCGCCTTTTGCGGATCTTTTTCCGCGCCATCACCCCACAACAATCGGAGCCCAAGGCCGTGCTGTGATTCTGCCTGTCCTTGCTCCGCCGCCTTGGCATACCACTCGACCGCTTTGGCAGAATCTTTTTCCACACCCTGTCCTAGCACATACATCACACCAATCCGATGTTGCGCGACGGCACTGCCGGATTCAGCAAGTGGCCGTAATAGCTTCATGCTTTTTTTAAATCGCCGCGTGCCCATGCATCGCTGCCTCGATCCAAAGTAATCTCCGCTAAGTTGGATGACCACGCGCGTTGGTTGGCATCGGCTTGGGCGCGCAAGTTTTTTAACTGGGTCATGATTTCCGCTGGACTGGATTGTCCGCCGCTGAATGATTCCCTATTCGCGTCAGTTGCCCATTTCCGTGCGTCGCTCGTGCGAAGCCGGGCAACTTCATCGCGTAACGCGTCCACCTCGTGTCGCAGCGAGGTGATTTCATCTGGGGAAACTACGGGGGCTTTTTTACCGCTGCAGTAAATTACGGCAAAAAACATCGTCGTGGCAATCGCCAGAACCAGCAGGATTCGGAGTTTCATAAACATTTTTTCTTGTATCAAAACCGGGCCGAGCCGTTGGTTGCCGAATCGTAATGAAACCTTTTAGCGATTCAACGCTTAACTGGGCAGTCGCATGATTTGTGGAGCGCAAAGTAGCTCCGAGCTCCCGGGGCTATTTTGTTTCGCGTTTCATCAAGACGGTGTCGCCGGGTAGCGCGGCTTGGAGACGTGGGGTGATGAGTTTGGCAACCAATCCAGTCCAGCCGGTCTGATGCGGCGCACCGATGCCTCGGCCGGTGTCGCCGTGGAAATATTCGTGAAATAAAATGTAATCCTTGAAGTGCGGGTCGGTTGCCAACTTCGGATGATATTTCAAAACAGGGCGTTGGCCGTCGTCGCCGGGTTGAAAAAGCCGCACGAGTCGACGCGAGAGTTCGTTGGCGACATCGTTGATGGTCATGAAATTTTTTGAGCCGACGGGACATTCGATTTTGAAATCATCACCATAGTAGTGATGAAATTTCTGGAGTGATTCGATGAGGAGAAAATTCATGGGCATCCAGATTGGGCCGCGCCAATTGGAGTTGCCGCCGAATAAGCCCGCTTCGGATTCGCCAGGCCAGTAGCGGACTTCGTGGACCGTGCCACCAGTTTCGAGACGATAGGGCGCGTGTTCGTGGATTTTGGAAAGCGCGCGAATGCCGTAGTCGCTCAAAAATTCCGTCTCGTCGAGCGCGCGTCGCAAAATACATTTCATGCGGTGGCCGCGCAGGAGCGAGAGCAGGTGACGTTCGCCCGTGCCCTGATCGTGCCAGCGGGAAACGAGATTCGCCAAGTCGGGACGGTTCGAGAGAAACCATTCCATCCGGGCGGTGAAGGCGGGAACTTTCTTCAACAAATCGGGGTCAAGTGTTTCTACAGCGAAGAGCGGAACGAGGCCGACCATGGAGCGAACTTTGAGTGGAATTTTTTTGCCGTCAGGCAGGCAGAGCTCGTCGTAGTAAAATTCATCCTGCTCGTTCCAGAGCGCGAGGCCTTCTTCGGGCATGGCGCTCTTGCCATCGCTCACTCCATTGATTGCGCCGGCGATCGAGAGAAAATGTTCCAGAAATTTCGTGGCGATATCTTCATAGACCTTGTTGTGCTGGGCGAGCTCGAGCGCGATGCGGAGCAGATTCAAGCAATACATCGCCATCCAGCTCGTTCCGTCGGCTTGATTGATGAAGCCGCCGGTGGGCAAGGCGGAGCTGCGGTCAAACACGCCGATGTTGTCGAGGCCAAGGAAGCCGCCCTGAAAAATATTTCGACCCTGCGCGTCCTTGCGATTGACCCACCAGGTGAAATTCAGCAGCAACTTGTGGAAGACACGTTCAAGAAATTCCAAATCGCCTTTGTCCTGTTCGTGCGTTTCGCGGCGGGTTTTGCGATCCATCTGGAACACGCGCCATGTCGCCCACGCGTGGACGGGCGGATTCACGTCGCTGAACGCCCATTCGTAGGCTGGCAACTGGCCGTTCGGGTGCATGAACCATTCGCGCGTGAGCAAGTCGAGTTGGCGCTTTGCGAAGTCGGCATCAATCATCGCCAGTGGGATGCAGTGGAACGCCAGATCCCACGCGGCATACCATGGATACTCCCACTTGTCGGGCATGGAGATAATATCCGCGTTGTTCAGATGCGCCCACTCGGAGTTGCGCGCGGTCTTACGTTCTCTGGGCGGCGCGGGCTGCGCGGGATCACCATTCAGCCACGTCCGCACGTTGAAATGATAAAACTGTTTCGACCAGATCATGCCGGCGAACGCCTGCCGCTGGATGGAACGCAAGTCAGCACATTCCAAGCCTAGCTGGATGTCGGCGTAAAATTCATTCGCCTCGGCAATGCGTTGGGCGAACACCGAATCAAAATCTGCAAACGGCTTCGCGGCGGACTTGCGGGCTAGCCGCAGTTTGATTTCGCGTGAACCGCCGGCGGGTATTTCCAGCTCGTAATGCGCACACATTTTTGTGCCGGTGCGCTTGGGATTTACCGCGTCCTTTTGTCCGTGAACCAGGTATTCGTGAAACGCGTCTTTGGAAAAGCCGTGGGCGTTTTCCGTGCCGAACAAACGCTGGGAATTGGTTTCGTTTTCGCAGAATAAAAGTTCCGGCAATGTTTTCCCGTCGTCGAGCAAGCCAGGGTAAAATTCAAACATACCCAAATCTTCGTGCTCCACCGTGACCGCCGAACCGCCGCGCACAGCGCGCAACTTGGGCTTGTGATGCTCGGTGTCCCACGACCAGGTGTTGCGAAACCATAGGTGCGGCAGGACATGGATGGTCGCAGCTTCGGGCCCGCGATTGTGCACAGTCACGCGCATGAGGATATCGTCCGGCGCGGCTTTGGCGTATTCCACGAAGACATCGAAATAGCGGTCGTCATCAAAAATGCCCGTATCGAGGATTTCAAATTCCGTCTGCTCGCGACTGCGCCGGGCATTTTCCGCCGCAAGTTGCGCGTAGGGAAATTCTCGCTGCGGATACTTGTAAAGCATCTTCAGGTAAGAATGCGTGGGCGTGGCGTCGAGGTAGTAATAAATCTCCTTCACATCTTCGCCGTGATTGCCCTCAGCATTGGTGAGGCCGAAAAATCTTTCCTTGAGAATCGGGTCTTTGCCGTTCCACAACGCCAGCGAGCAGCAGAGAAGCTGGAGGCCATCGCTGAAGCCGGCAATACCATCTTCACCCCAGCGATAGGCGCGGCTGCGGGCGTGGTCGTGTGGAAAATATTCCCAAGCCGTGCCGCCGGGCGAGTAGTCTTCACGAACAGTTCCCCACTGGCGTTCAGAGAGGTAGGGGCCAAAACGTTTCCACGGCTGCACACCGGATTTTTCCTGATCGAGCCGGATTTTTTCTGCGATGGTAGGCATGGGCTTCAGTTCTATCGGACAAAAACCGCTGGCGGTAAAGTAGCGGTGCGGACGCGGATTGCAATAGCGATGGAATAATTGAAACACTGGCTGACTGAGCCGCAACCCCAAAGCGAAGAGACGGGTGAAGGTTGGTGCCAGCGAGTGGAATCGAACCACTGACCTCGGGCTTATGAGTCCCACGCTCTAACCAACTGAGCTACGCTGGCAACCTTGTTTGCGGGGTTCAGTGAGAATCCGCAGATGGTCTGGCATCCGATCTTTAGGTGTTAGCCCAAAGCCAGGCAGTTTTGCATGGCTCTATAGCCGATGCTGTGCCGGTGAAAACCTGCAGCACCTAAAATCATCGGGCGTGCATTATGCCTTTGTGAATCGACACGGCAAGCAAATTAGCCGGGCCGGAGACGACCGCTTGGCAATCGGCAAGATGCCGGCAACAATTTGAGGCAAGTCTGGCTCGGCGGAAAATGGCTTGCATTTGAACGGTTATAATCTAGTTTCCTGCGCCCTGCTGGATTGGTAGCTCAGTTGGTAGAGCAGTGCCCTTTTAAGGCATTGGTCCGGGGTTCGAGTCCCCGCCAATCCACCAATCTTCGCATCAAGCGAAGTTTGCCGGACCAAAAGCGCAGCAGATGCGGGTCGCGACCAGCTTCCACAAGAGCTAAGGCTAGGCTAGCTAATTCATAAGCCGTCTTTCTCCACAACTCTAGTCTCACGACAAAACTTGCTCCGCCTGTCCTGCGCCGTCTAACCTGCTGCCTTATGCGGTTGCACGACCGATACCTGTTCCGCGAATTGCTGACACCGATGAGCTACTGCCTCGGCGGTTTCATGGCGGTGTGGCTGTCCTTTTTCTTTTTTACGAAGCTCGACGATATGCGGGAGGCTAAGCTACACGCGTTGGACGTGCTGCAATTCTGCCTCGCGAGTCTCCCGGAATTTTTCATTCTCGTGCTGCCAGTGCTGCTGCTGCTGGCGTTGCTCTACGCACTGACGCATCACGCGCGACACAACGAAATCACCGCCTTGCGCGCGGCGGGCGTCGGTTTGTGGCGGCTGTGCGCGCCATATTTCGTCGTGGGACTACTGGCGGGCTTGGTTTTTTTTGCGATGAACGAACTAGCCGTTCCCCGCTGCCAACAATGGACCCAGGAAATTTTGACGCGCCACCTCAAACCGGAAACGGATTCCAAAAAAGCCACGCGCTATACCAGCGTAAGTTTCCGCAATGTCCACGCGCAACGCATGTGGCTCATCGGCGAATACGATCTCAAGACAGCAACCATGCTCAATCCCAACGCGACGTGGCGGCTGCCGGATGGGACAACGCGCCAGTTCACCGCCGCACGAGGCGTGCACACCAATGGGGCGTGGACTTTTTTCAACGCGAAGATGTCCGTCTTAATCGGTCAGAACGGACGTCCGCCCGCGCCGCTGTTCTCCACCAACGAAGTCTCGATGACAGAGTTTGACGAGACCCCAAAACAAATCGCGTTAGCGATCAAGTTCCGGGACTCAGGCGGTTTGCTCGCCTCCCGCAGCGCTAACATTCCGTTGACGGATCTGTGGGCTTACCTGCGGCAAAATCCCGACCTCTCCGGGAAAGACGCCGCGCCAATTCTCACCAAGTTTCACCAGCGCATCGCCGCGCCGTGGACATGCCTCATCGTGGTGCTGATGGCGATTCCTTTCGGCGCGCAATCAGGGCGCCGCAATCTATTTTTTGGCGTGGCGGGCAGCATCTTCATCTGCTTCAGCTATTTCGTGCTTCAGCAGGTGAGTCTGGCGTTTGGCTTGAGCGGCCGCATCCCCGGCTGGCTGGCGGCTTGGTTGCCAAATGTGATTTTCGCAATCGTCGGCATCATCCTGACACTGCGGGTGCGTTAAACATTTTTCTTGTGACCGAGGAAATTCAAAAAACTGAACGCGCGCTGGAGCGCATGAGCTTGCTGTATCAGGTCAGCAACGTCATCCACTCCACGCTAGATTCGCAAGAGGCCCTGCAACTCATCGTCGGCGAAGCCGTGCGGGTGATGCGCGCCACGTCCGGGTCTCTGGTGCTCATCAATCCCACGACGAACATTCTCGAAATCCACGCCGCTCACAACCTCTCCTCGACGGCACGAAAAATAAAATTGCGCGTGGGCGAAGGCATCACCGGCTGGGTCGCGCGGCACGGCAAGCCCGCGCGCGTGGGCGATGTCGCGCAAGACAAACGCTACGTCGGTGTGCGCAGCGGTGTGCGCTCGGAACTCGCGGTGCCACTTGAAGTGCGCGATGAAGTGCGCGGGGTGTTGAACGTGGATTCCGATCGCGCGGAGGCATTTTCTGCGGAAGACCAGGAGCTGTTGCAGGAACTAGCGGTGCAGGCCGCCAAGGTGATTCACAATACCTGGCTCTACGAACAGCTCCGGCTGAAAGCCAGATTGTTCGAGTCGCTCGCCAGCGTAAGCCGCACAATTAATTCCACCCTGAATTTGGACGAGGCTCTGCGCGTCATCACGAAAGAAGCGTGTGAATTGATGCGAGCGCGAATGTGTTCACTCATGCTGCTGGACGATTCACGCGATTGGCTGGACTTGCGCGCGAGTTTTGGCGCCGGCGACGCCTACATTACAAAACCACGATTGAGCGTGGAGGAAAGTTTGCTAGGCGTCGTCGTCCGCCGCCAGAAACCGCAGCAGGTCGCCAACGTGCAAGCCGACTCGCGCTATCAAAACGTAGAACTTGCCCGGCGCGAAAACCTCGTCTCACTCTTGAGCGTGCCGCTGATTTTTTCCGGGCAGGCCATCGGCACGCTGAATGTTTATACCGCTCGCGCCTACAGTTTTTCCAACGAAGAAATACAAATTCTGTCCGCGCTCGCAGAACTTTCCGCCATCGCGATTGAAAAAGCGCGGCTCTACGAACGTGTCGTGGATGTGGAGGAACAGTTGCGCCAGAACGAAAAACTTTCCGCGCTCGGCCTGCTCGCCGCAGAGGTCGCCCATGAAATTCGGAACCCGCTGACAGTAATGAAACTGCTGTATCACTCGCTGAATTTGAAATTCGAGACGAATGATCCACGCACGAAAGACGCCCGCGTCATCGAATCTAAAATTGAGCACCTCAATAAAATTGTGGAGCAGATTCTGGATTTCGCGCGAACGACAGAGCCAAAGTTTGCGCCGGTGAATTTGAACGACCTCGTGGACGAACTAAGCCTGCTCGTGCGACACAAGCTGGCGAACCAAAGCGTCCGCCTCGTTCATCAGTTGCACGCCGACCTACCGCTCGTCTCCGGCGACGCCCCGCAACTGGAGCAAGCCTTCCTCAATTTGATTCTTAACGCCGCCGAAGCGATGGCTGGCGGCGGCACGCTCACCATTCGCTCGCTTGTGATTACTGAAGAAGCCGACGCGCAAAGTTTCGTGGCGCTGGAATTCAAGGATACCGGCGGCGGCATGACCGCCGAACAGAAAGAGCAAGCCTTCAAAACCAAGCTGGCCACCACCAAAGCACGCGGCAGCGGTCTCGGCCTTGCGATCGTAGGCCGCATCATCGAGACGCATCACGGCCAGATAAAAATTCAATCACGCGCCGGCCGCGGGACGACCATCCGGATTATGTTGCCGGTGAAATAATCTTCTTCCCGTGGTAACCGTTCTGATGATCCTGTTACGAGCGAATGGCCTGCCTTTGAATCAAGCCTTCAAAAAGAAATTCCGCTGTTTCTCACTGATGGGCAAACCAAGTTTTTCCATCGCAGCCAACATATCTTCCCACACGCGGCGCTTCTCGCTCATCGCCTGATTGCGCAGCAGATACGCCGGATGATACGTCGGCATCAGCGGAATGCCGCGATACTCGTGCCAATGGCCACGCAGCTTGGTAATGCCGGTCAGGCCAAGTAATCCTTCCATCGCCGTGCCGCCGAGGGCGACGAGCACTTTGGGTTTGATCAAATCAATCTGCTCATGCAGATACCGAATGCACGTCTGCATTTCAGCGGGCGTGGGTTTGCGATTGCCGCTGGAACCGGCAGGCATATCGGGCCGACATTTCAAAATGTTCGCGATATAGACATCGCCTCGCGAAAGGCCGGTGGCGGCAATAATTTTTGTCAGCAACTGTCCCGCGGCGCCGACGAATGGTTCGCCTTGTTCATCTTCATCCGCGCCCGGCGCTTCACCTACGAACATGAGTTGCGCGTCAATGTTCCCTACACCAAACACCACATTCTTGCGGGAAGCCACGAGGTTTGGACATTTCAAGCAAGCCAACGCGCGCTCACGCAGCGCGGCAAAGGCGGCGGATTTTTCGGTTGCTGGTTGCTGGTTGCTGGTTGCCGGCTGAACCAATGGTATAGCGGTTACTGCGGCGGGTGCGAAAGCCGGTTTTGCTGCGACAGGCGGTGGAGAAAACGTTCTGGGCGCGACCGCCGGAGCTGGCGCCGCAGCCGGTCGCGCGGGCAATGCCAGTGCGCGGAGCGTTTCCGGCGCGACGGCGATGTGCCGGACGCCTCGCGCTTTCAAACCTTCGAGGTGCTGGATGGTGGCGTCAAGCAATTCATTGTAAGCCGCAGACATGGCCGCATCGTAACGGCTGCGCAACAGTTCAACAAAAGGTATTTGTTCACAAGCCGTCGGGCGGCGTTGCGGCATCCACAGTTTAGGCGATTGCGTTCGTGTCACCTTTGGACAAAGCTCCCGTCCTAATCCACATGAAATTCCGCCGCTCAATCATTCTTGCCTGCCTCTGCGTGCATCCGCTACTGGTTTTTGGTGAACGCACCGCGGAAAATTTTGACTGGGGCTGGCGGTTTCAAAAATCCGACGCGCCCGGTGGCGAGCTTAATGAATTCAATGACACCACGTGGCGCAAGCTCGACTTGCCGCACGACTGGAGCATCGAAGGCCCGTTTGCGGAAACGAATCTCACAGGCGGCGCGGGCGCTTTTCTGCCGAGCGGACTCGCTTGGTATCGCAAACATTTTTCGTTGCCAGAAAACCTATCCAATCAAATTGTCCGCATCGAGTTCGACGGCGTGATGCAGAATTCAGACGTGTGGATCAACGGATTTTATCTCGGTCGCCGTCCGTTCGGCTACGCCAGCTTCAGTTATGATCTGAACGATCACTTAAACTTTGGCAAAACGCAGAACATCATCGCTGTGCGTTGCGACACCTCGGAGCAGCCGGCCTCGCGGTGGTATTCCGGCGCTGGTATTTACCGGCACGTCCGGTTAGTGACGATGGATAAGACTCGCCTCGCAGAGAACGGCGTGTTCATCACCACGTCGGAAGTTTCGATAGGACAGGCAACAGTAAAAATAGAAGTCTGCCTGACGAACCAATCCGTTGCCACCGGCGATATCATTCTGCAAAGCGAATTGATTTCCCCGCAGGGAAAAACAGTGGCCATCATTGAGACCACCCGGCCACCGCTTGGAGCCAGCAGCCAAGGCCGCTACCAGCAGCAAATTGTTCTGTCCAAACCGCTGCTCTGGGATTTGGATCACCCAAAACTCTACCGCGCGGTTACGGAGCTTCGCGCCGGCAAAAAAGTTTTAGACTCGGTGACGACAACCTTCGGCATCCGCTCGGCGGTATTCACCACCAACCAAGGCTTCGTGCTCAACGGGGAAAAAGTTGTCCTCAACGGCGTTTGCCTGCATCACGATGGCGGTGCGTTCGGTGCGGCGGTGCCGCTTGGCATCTGGGAGGCGCGGCTGAAAACGTTGCGCACGCTGGGCGTGAACGCCATCCGCACTGCGCACAATCCACCCGCGCCGGAGTTTCTCGATCTGTGCGACCGGCTTGGTTTTCTTGTGATGGATGAATTTTTTGATTGCTGGACGGTGGCGAAAAATCCTTACGACTATCACTTGTTCTTCAACGACTGGTCAGCACGTGACGCCGCCGATGCCGTGCGCCGCGACCGCAATCATCCGAGCGTGATTTTGTATTCCATCGGCAACGAAATCCACGACACACCCAAGTCGGGCATCGCGATTCCGATTGCCAGCAATCTCGTGCAAGTTTGTCACACCAACGACCCGACGCGGCCCGTCACGCAGGCGTTGTTCCGCCCGAACGTAAGCCACGACTACGACAACGGCCTTGCCGACTTGCTTGATGTGGTCGGCACCAATTATCGCGACAACGAATTGCTCGCCGCGCAACGCGCCAAACCATCGCGCAAGATCATCGGTACCGAGCAGCGTCACGATCGTCAGACCTGGCTGTGGCTACGCGATAATCCTTCGCACGCCGGCCAGTTCCTCTGGACGGGCGTGGATTATCTCGGCGAGTCACGCGACTGGCCGCTGATCAATCATTCGTCCGGCCTTCTGGATCGCACCGGCGAGATCAAGCCGATGGCGTTCGAGCGCGCGAGCTGGTGGCTGAGCGAGCCGATCGTCCGCCTCGCCCGCCGCACCGCGCCGAACGACCGGATGCCGACCGATCCCGGCTACGGCGGGCCGGAGCTGCACACGCAGGTGCAGTTCGCCGATTGGACCTCACGCAATCCCGCACCCCATGATGAAACGGTCGAAACTTATTCCAATTGCGAAGAGGTAGAATTGTTTCTCAATGGCAAATCGCTCGGCGCAAAAAATATTAATTCCGACGCATCGCCGCGCGTTTGGAAAGTCCCCTTTGCTCCCGGCACGCTGAAAGCCGTGGCAAAAAATGGCAGCAAAGTTGTCGCCAAAGACGAACTGCGCACGGCGGGCAAGGCGGAGAAAATAATTTTGACGACCGATGCCACGAAATTGTCGCCGACGTGGAATGACGTGGCGCGGCTGCAAGTGAAGATTGTGGATGCGAACGGCATCACCGTGCCGCGCGCAAACGATTTGGTCTCCTTCAAGATTTCAGGCCCCGGCTTCATTGCCTGCGTGGACAGCGGCGACACCGTCAGCCACGAGCCGTTTCAAGCGAGCGAGCGCCATGCGTTTCAGGGCGAATGCGTCGCATTCATAAAGGCCAGCGCGGCAGCGGGCAAAATTGTTTTGACGGCGAGCGCGACCGGACTGGCTTCCGGTTCAATCACGCTCAAGGCTGCAAAATGAAAATCTCCCGCTGGCTGGCCATCGCCACTCTTGCCGCAGCACAATTTTCCGCGCGCGCCGGGGACTTGATTCTGACGGATTTGCCGGACGCGAATGATTTCATTTTATCCAGCGACAAAATTGGCGGCGCAATTTTTGTCGAGACGAACGACGAACGCGCCGTTTTGCGCGCGGCGGGTGACTTGGCGAATGACATTGCGCGCGTGACGGGAACAAAGCCGGAGGTTGAAAACCAATCTTCACCGGACAAAAAAATCCGCGTCATCATCGGCACGATTGGCAGAAGCAAAATCAATGACCAGCTCGCCGCCGAAGGAAAATTGGCGACGAGTGGCGTCAGCGGCCAGTGGGAAAGTTTTGTTTTGCAGGTCGTGAAAAATCCATTGCCCGGAGTCGAGCGCGCTATCGTAATTGCCGGCAGCGACCGGCGCGGGACGATTTACGGAATCTATCAGTTGTCAGAGATGATCGGCGTCTCGCCGTGGTATTGGTGGGCGAACGTGCCGGTGAAAAAGAAAAATGTGCTCGCGTTGCACGGCAACATTTTCAAACAGCCTTCACCCGCCGTAAAGTATCGTGGAATTTTTCTGAACGACGAAGACTGGGGCTTGCGTCGGTGGGCGGCGAAAACTTTCGAGCCGGAGACCGGCAACATCGGGCCGAAGACTTATGCGAAGATTTTTGAACTGCTGCTGCGGCTGCGCGCGAATTACCTCTGGCCGGCGATGCACCCCGGCACGGCGGCGTTCAATTCATTTCCCGCCGATGCCAAACTCGCCGATGAATACGGCATCGTGATGGGCGCGTCGCATTGCGAGCAGATGCTGCGGAACAACATCAGCGAGTGGGATGAAAAAACTTTTGGCGAATACAATTACGTCACGAACCCGGACGGTGTCTTGAGATACTGGGAGCAGCGCGTCCGTGAAAACGGGAAATTTGAAAATGTTTATACCGCCGGGATGCGCGGCATCCACGACGGCGCGATGCCCGGCGGCGGCACGGAGCGCGAGAAGGCCGCGCGGCTTCAGACCATAATCGCTGGCCAGCGCGACATGCTCGCACGCAACGTCAACACAAACGTCGCCGCCGTGCCGCAGATTTTTTGCCCCTACAAGGAAGTGCTGCCGCTCTACCGCCTGATGACGAATCTACCGGACGACATCACGCTCGTCTGGCCGGACGACAACTACGGCTACATCCGCCAGTTTTCCAACGTGCGCGAGCGGCAGCGCAGCGGCAGCGCGGGAGTTTATTATCACGTCTCGTATTACGGCGCGCCGCGCGATTATCTCTGGCTCTGCTCCACGCCGCCCGCGCTCATCGCCGAGGAGATGACGAAGGCGTTTGACTACGGCGCAGACAAGGTCTGGATCGTGAACGTCGGCGATTTGAAACCGGCGGAACTCGACATCGAATTTTTCCTCAACCTCGCATGGAATCCGCATTCGTGGAACGGAACGAACACTTACGACCTGCTAGGAAAACAAATCACGCGTGATTTTGGCAATGAAATTGAGGCGGAAATCACTTCCATCATGGCCGAATACTACCGCCTGAATTTCCAGCGCAAGCCGGAGCACGTGTTCTTTCCGACGAACAGCCTGTTTTCGGCGGTTGAAATTTCAGAACGACTGACCGCTTGGAAAAAACTTTCGGTGGAGGTTGAAGCCATCTGGAAAAATCTTCCGCCGGAATCCCGCGATTCTTTTTTTGAACTCGTCGCCTACCCGGTCGAGTCGGCGGCGAACATGAATGAAAAACTTCTCGCTGGCTCGGCGACGGCAGAAGGGGAAATCCACCGGCTCACCAAAATTTATAACGAGCAAACCGCCAACGGTAAATGGCGCGACATGATGTCGGATAATCCGCGTAAACAGGTTGACTTGGGTGTGCCGAAAATTTCTGCGAACGCCGCAGATTCTTCAACCGCAACCAACGTCATCGTGATCGAGGCCGAACACGCGTCGGTATTTGTTCCCGGCAAGGACGCTCGTTGGCAGAAGATCACCGGCCTAGGCTACAACGGCGGAGCAGTTTCCGTTTTTCCGGCAACGGTTGCCGTCCGCGCCGCACCGGAAAAAATCCTGGCCGAGTCGCCTTGCCTGCAATTCAAAATATCGTTGCAAATTCCCGGCGACTGGCGCGTGACTATTCGCGCGCTGCCGACTTTTTCCGTCGAGACCGGCAAGCCGCAGCGTTACGCCATCGCGTTTGATGACGCGCCGCTGCAGATCGTTTCACTGCCGGCGAGCCAAGACGAGCACAACCGCCAGTGGCAGGAAAATGTCTTGCGCAACGCGGCGTTGACGACCAGCACCCTTGCAGTTTCCGTCGCCGGATTGCACACGTTGAAAATCTGGATGGTAGATCCCGGCATCGTGATTGACACAGTCGCGGCACAGGGCGGCCCGGCATCAGGCCTAGGCTATGTCTGGCCGCAGGAGACGCCCGCATCGCCAGAACTGTCGAGATGAGTTTGCGCGTGAATCTGGCATGATTGGCGAATCCCACGCCGCCCAAAATGAAAAATCCTGCCGCCAAGGTTATCGCAGCCGTCTTGTGCTTCTGCGCGGCGGGGAGCTTGGCGCGCGCGGCGGAATTCGCCTTCGGCGCGGACTTGTCATTTTTGAAACAGGCCGAGGATCGTGGAAAGATTTTTAAGGACGGCACAAATGCGCTGCCCGGCTTGCAGATTTTCAAAAACCACGGTTACAACTGGATTCGCCTCCGCGTGTTCGTCGAGCCAGCGAGCAATGATTTGCCGAACACGCTCGCTTACGCCATCGCCGAGGCGCAGGACGCAAAAAAGCTCGGCTACAAAATTCTGCTCGATTTTCATTACGCGAATTCGTGGGCCGATCCCGGCAGGCAGCCGACGCCGAGCGACTGGATTGAGTTGTCGCACAAGGCGCGCGTGAAAAAAGTTTTTGAATACACACGCGATACCATCGCGGCGTTCCGTGATGCTGACACGATGCCGGACATGGTGCAGATCGGCAACGAAGTCCGCGCCGGAATGTTGTGGCCGGATGGAAAATTGCCGGAGAATTGGGAAAATTTTTCTGATTACCTTCGCGCTGGCATCAAGGGCGCGAAAGCGGCCAGTGGTCGAAAAACAAGCCCGTGGATCATGATCCACTTTGATCAGGGTGGAAATATGGCGGCGACAAAAAACTTCTTCGACAACCTGAAACAGCACGGTGTTCGTTACGATGCCATCGGCTTTTCGTATTACCCGTGGTGGCACGGCTCCCTGATGGACTTGCGGGAGAATCTGGCTTTTGCTGCGAAGGAATATGGCAAAGATGTCATCGTGGTGGAGGCGGCGTATCATTGGCGAACAAATCGCGAAACGCGCGATGTCGTTCTGCCGTTTCCTGAAACCCCCACTGGTCAGAGCGAATTTCTAGATGAATTGACCCGCGTGGTGCTGGCGGTTCCCGGCGGTCGCGGCAAAGGAATCTTTTGGTGGGAGCCGGCCGTCGGTAATAGCGGCAGTCTTGGCTCACGCAGTTTCTTTGACGAAGCCGGAAACTCGCAGCCTGTCCTGAACGTCTTTGATAAATACACCCGCCCGATCTCGAAAAAATCCGGCGGTTGATTTCAGTTATTATGTTAAAAAAAGTTTTTTCCGGATTGATTACTCTGCTGGCTGCGGCTTCCGCCTTCGCCGAGGTGAAACTGGCCAGCCCGTTCACGAGCCACATGGTGTTGCAGCGCTACGCGAAAGTTCCAGTGTGGGGCATAGCCGATGCCGGTGAAAAAATCACGGTGGAATTCGCCGGTGAAAAAATTTCGACGAAGGCGGATGCCGACGGAAAATGGCGAGTCGATTTGAAGCCGATGAAGACCAGCGCAGAACCGCGCACGCTCGTGGTGACCGGCAATCTAGAATCCAAAAACGAAAATCTAAAATGCGAAGACGTGCTCGTCGGCGAAGTGTGGCTAGCGTCCGGCCAGTCGAACATGGATTTTTCCATGTCAAAAAAAGTGAAATACTTTGCGGGCGTGATGAACGAGGACTTGGAAATCGCCGCCGCAAATTATCCGCTCATCCGCATGTTCACCGGCAACGCGCAAAAAACCTACGCGCCGACCAACCGCGTCGGTGGTAAATGGAAAATCTGCACGCCGGGAAACGCGCCCGCGTTTTCCGCAGCAGCATATTTTTTTGCGCGCGACTTGCAGCGCGAAATCAAAGTGCCCGTGGGCATCATCACCGAAGCTTTTGGTGCGAGCACTGCAGAAGCGTGGATTGACCGCGAGACGATGGCGGGCGATCCAAAATTAAAACCGATGCTCGACCGTTTTGACGCGGCGGTGCAGAGCTTCCGCACCAATCCGCCCGCAGTCGTCGCGCCGCCACGCTCCGAGGATGTGAACGCGACCAACGCCGCTCCCGCCGGTCGTCGGCGCAGCACCGGCCCGCGCGATCCGGTGCAAGACCAGCACAACGCCACCGTGCTGTTCAACGGCATGATCGCACCCATCATTCCTTACGCGATTCGCGGCGCGCTCTGGTATCAGGGCGAATCCATCGTGGACGCGAACAAGGGCGGCATCGCACTCTATCCGCGCGTGCAGGCCAAACTCATCCGCAATTGGCGTAAACTTTGGGCGCAGGGAGATTTTCCGATCTACATCGTCCAACTCGCGGGTCAGGAGGCAGCGAGCAATAGTCCTGAAGTCCGTGAAGCGCAGGCAACGGTTTTGCAATTGCCGAACACGGGCATGGCCGTTGCGACTGATATCGGAGAACGTAAAAATGTGCATCCGCACAACAAGCAAGACGTCGGTAATCGACTGGCGCGTATTGCGCTGGCGAAAGTTTACGAAGGGAGCAATGAATTCTCTGGCCCCGTTTATGAATCCATGAAGGTTGAAGGTGAAACCATTCGCGTGAAATTTTCACACGCCGATGGCTTAACGGTCAAAGACGGTGGACTCAAATGGTTCAGCGTTGCGGGGGCAAATGGAAAATTTGTTCCGGCTTCAGCTAAGATTGATGGCGACACTGTTGTCGTCAGTAGTCCCGAAGTTGTCGCGCCGACGGCAGTTCGTTACGCGTGGATGAATTTCCCCGAAGGTGGCCATCTCTATAATTCTGCTGGCCTGCCTGCTGCGCAATTCCGATCCGACGCGCCTAAGTTCGATTTACACGATTAAAACAATAAAACAAAAATGAAATCTTACTCATCTCAGATTCTTTTGGGTGCCGCCACCGCCGCGATATTACTACCGGCAACTCTTTTTGCACAGCTTGTGGATGGCCAGCCAAAAAATGAAACCCAGATTTCTGCGCGGCGCGAAAATTTTCCGACGAACACCAATTTGCCCTCGCTGTTTCTCATCGGCGATTCCACTGTGCGAAACAGTCGCGGCGATGGCAGCGGCGGCCAATGGGGTTGGGGCGATCTCCTCGCGCCATTTTTTAACACGAGCAAAATCAACGTCGTTAATCGAGCGCTCGGCGGCACAACAGCGCGCACTTATTATCGCGACTTTTGGCCAAAGACGCTGGCGCTGATGAAACGTGGCGATGTGGTCATTATGCAATTCGGCACGAACGGCGGGCCTATCAACGACGCCTCGCGGGCGCGCGGCGAGATTCACGGAATCGGCCCCGAGTCGCAGGACATCACAAATCAAGTCACAAAAAAGTTTGAGACGGTGCATTCCTTCGGCTGGTATGAAATGCAGATGGTCAGTGAGGCGCGCGAAAAAGGAGTTAGGCCTATCATCTGTTCGCTCATTCCGCGCAATTCGTGGCGCGATGACAAAGTTCCTCGCCCCGGCGCAGATAGTTCGGCAGGGTGGGCCGCGCAAGCCGCGCAAGCCGCGAAGGTTCCGTTCATTGACTTGTATGAAATCATTGCGAATCAATACGACGCACTCGGTCAGGAAAAGGTGAAGGACTTGTTTGTGGTGAACGCCGGACCGCATACGAGTCTCGCTGGTGCGCAGACGAATGCAATCTGTGTGGTGTCTGGACTGAAGGCGTTGAAAGAAAATCCGGTCGATAAGTTTTTCTCGGAGAACGCCAGGACCGTTCAGCCAGCGGGGAATAAATCTAACAAATAAATCTATGAGCTTTCATCTGATTTCACTTTGTATTGTTTTGGTAGGCGCAACCATCCCGTCATTCGCAGCCGAGGATGAGCGTCCGGTGGTGGACGCCTCAAAAGTTGCTGTTGAAAAGATTCGCGACGACGCCTTGCCCACACTCCACATCGTTGGCGATTCCACGGTGCGCAGCAGCGGCAACAAAGGGATGTTTGGTTGGGGCGAACGCATCGCGCCGTTTTTCGATGCGCAAAAGATCAATGTCGTGAATCACGCCATCGGCGGGCGCAGCGCGCGGACTTATTTCACTGAGGGCCGCTGGGACAAAGTCGCGGCTCAGATCAAATCGGGCGATTTTGTAATCATCCAGTTCGGCCACAATGATCAGGGCCGCATTGGTGATCCGGCGAATAAGAATCGCGCCGACGGCAAGGGCACGGGCGACGAAGTGAGCGAGGATACCAAGCCAGACGGCACCAAGGAACAGGTGCATACGTTCGGCTGGTATATGTCCAAGTTCGCTGGCGAAGCCAAGACGAAAGGTGCGACGGTTATCATTGCGGCGCCGATTCCGCACAAGGATCGTTGGGAAAAGGGCCGCGATTTTGAGGCGCTCGCCGGTTGGGACGCTGAAGTGGCGAAGAAAAGCGACGCGCTGTTTCTTGACCTCACCTTGGTCGTGACGGATACCTACAAAAAAATCGGGAGCACGAATGTCGCCGCACTCTTCGCCGACAAAGGCACGCACACGACCGACTCCGGCGCACAGACTAACGCGATCTGCGTGGTATCCGGGCTCAAGAGCTTGAACGGAAATCCGCTGGGAAAGTTTTTCTCGGAAAAAGGGACAGCGGTTGAAACCTATTCATCCACAAAATAATCGCTCGTGAAAACCATCCAATTCATCGCCTGCGGCTTGATCATCGCCAACGCGGTTTCCGCGCAAAGTAGTTTTAGATTTGATTTCACCCGCGAAGGAAAGCCCGGCTGGACGGAGCTCGCACCAGTCAATTTATATTCAAGAGAAACCGGATTTGGAATCGAACCAGACACCAATGCCGCTGCGGGCAGGCCGTTTTTGTTCTCTGTAAAATTGCCCGAGGGTAATTATATGGTGACTGTAAGATTTGGCGGTAACGCCACCAACTCGCTGAACACCGTCAAGGCCGAGCAGCGGCGATTGATGCTGGAAAAGGTTCCGGGCGGTGAGACGCGCACGTTCATCGCACACTTCCACACCCCAAAAATTTCCGAGACGGAACACGTGAAACTCAAGCAGCGCGAAAAAGACACCGAGACGGTGAATTGGGACGATAAACTCACGCTGGAGTTCAACGGCAAGCAACCATCGCTTAGCACGCTGGAGATTGCTCCGGCGAATGTTCCCACGGTTTATCTCGCAGGCGATTCGACTGTTTGCGATCAGCCCGCCGAGCCGTGGAATAGCTGGGGGCAGATGCTGCCGCGCTTTTTTAAACCGGAAATCGCTGTGGCGAATTACGCAGAGTCGGGCGAGAGCATCAAGAGTTCGCTCGGGGCAAACCGCTTCGACAAAATTTTTAGCACTATGAAGGCAGGTGATTATCTTTTCGTGCAATTCGGTCACAACGATATGAAAGACAAGACCACGAACGCGCTGGAAACTTACAGGGCCAACTTGAAAAAAATCGTTGAACGCACACGCAATCTCGGTGGCACACCGGTCTTGTTGACTTCCATGGAACGCAAAGGCGGCGTGGAGCAGGACACGCTTGCTGGCTATCCGGATGCAGTGCGGGAGGTGGCCAAGGCGGAGAAATGTGCGGTGATTGATCTGCACGCGATGAGCCGGATATTCTACAAGGCGCTCGGCGCGGACATAGGTCTGGCGTTTCAGGACGGCACGCACCACAACAACTACGGCAGTTATGAACTGGCAAAATGTGTGGCGTTGGGCGTCCAGCAGGCGAAATTGCCCTTGGCGAAATCGCTGGTCGGCGATTTCAGTTTTGATCCCGCCCTGCCGGACGACGTAAATAAATTTGCGATGCCGGTCAGCCCGAATGTTTCCAGAGAGAAGCCGCTCGGGAATTGATTGGTTCTATAAGCGGGCAGCCAACTGCGCGTTGGAAATTGGGTCAGTCGAGGCGTTTCACGCGGAGGTTTTTGTAGTGGACGACACTTTTTGGATCGTGCGCTTGCAGCGCGAAAGTTCCGTTGGCCAGCTTGCGGGCGAAAGATTTTCCCGGTTGTGCGCCCGGCGGTTCGTTGTATTCCAGCACGACCACATCGTTGATTTTCACGGTGATTTTGCTGCCTTGCACGGTGATGGTTTGGGTCCACCATTCGTTGTCTTTGGCGGGTGTGTTGCCGAGGTTGGCCACGTCGTAGAGGCTACCGGTTTTTTTCCAGTCGCCGTGTGAGACATTGACCTGACACTCGAAACCGTTGGTCGGCCAGCCGATATTTTGAAACGCGGTGTGGAAATAAATTCCGCCGTTCGAATGCGGCGCGGTCAGCACGTCCACTTTCAATTCAAAATTCTTAAACGGCTTTTCATCGCCGATGTAAAATAGATGGCAGCGGTCGCCGTGTGCAACGAGTGCGCCATCGGCGATACTCCAGGTGTTGGTGTGTTCATCCGCCGTTTTCCAGCCGGCGAACGTCTTCCCGTCAAACAAACTGGTGAAGCCCTCCTCGGTTTGTGCGGTGGCGAGGCTGAAAAAACACAGTGAAAGCGCGATAGCGACGGCGATGGATTTCATGCGGCGACTTTATCCGGCAGCACACGGCAAGTCAGGCGGAATTTTCCGGAGGCGGTGGGGACGAGCGTAGGCATAGCTTCGACAGAAATTTTTTCGGGCGTTTGCAGCAATGCCTCGAGGCGGGCGGTGACTTGGCGCAAGGTTTCTTCACTGGGCGTGACGACATCGGGAATAAAACGCAGCGCACAATTGCCGTCTTCGTTTTGGCGAATTTCGTAGTGCATGAAGCCGTCAGCGTCGCGGAAGCATCGATCAACATCCCATGTCGTCACGCGTGAACCATCGGCAGCGAGGAGGGCGTCCTTAGCCCTGCCGTGAACGATGTAGCGCGGCCCGTCAGGTGCGGGAATTTTTTCCGATAGATCACCGATACGGTAGCGGAGGAGCGGCATATAATCATTACTCAGGGTGGTGACGATGAGGTCGCCGATGCCGCGCGCGTCGGCATCCACAACCTCAAGGAAGGCGGTGGCTTCGCTCCGCTGCATTTCGCCGCCGGTATTTTCCATCAGCAGGTGGCCGGTCTCGGTGGAGCCGTAAAGGTTTAGCACGGGCACACCGAAGACGCGGGTGAGAATTTTTTTGTGCACGGCGCTGACGAACTCGTAGCTGCCGAGAATAAATTTCAGCGAGGGAAATTTCAGGCCGCGCCTTTCGCAGTAGCGCGCGAACCAGACGGCGTGGACGGGGTCGGTGTCGAGAAATATCGGCTGCCACTCGGCGATTTCCGTGGCCATGCGTTCCAGTTCGGCTTCGGATAGCAGAAATGGGATGCGCTGAAGATTGACGAAGAGCGCGGAGCCGATGATGCGTTGCTCGCGCGACATCCAGACAGTCGGACAAGTCAGGCCGTTGCACGCGGGCGAGGTGATGGTGGCGCGGCGGGCGGCGGGGAATTCGTTCAGAATAGTGGTGGCAAAAGCATTTAACCGGAGCGCGCGCTGCTCCTGCGCATCCCACCAGCCTCTCGCAAAAATCACGGGCAACCGTTCGGACGTGGTGCCGGACGTGTGTTCTAGCTCGATAAGATTTTGCGCGAGCAAAGCGTCGAGTATGGCTTGGTCGCCGAGGAAATTCTGCGGGAAATTTTCGCGTATCGCGTTTTTTCCGAGCAGCGGAAGTTTCTGAAAACAGTCCCAGTCATCGCGCTCGTAGCGAGCGAGATGCTCGCGATACAATGGTAGTTCACGCCCGCGCCGGAGCAGCGCCGCAAGTTGCGGGAACGGTTGGGCTTCGGTGAAAAGTTCCGGAGCGATAGGCACGCGCGGAATATACACAGCAGTGGAAATTTGCAAAGCGTGGGAAAAGCTTTTTGAGCAGAACCACGACGAGGCGGGTCTATAGAATCATGAAGTTGAATTCTGCGCTCCGATTGGCGGCCTTGCTGGTCTTGGTCGCAACCAGCTGGTTGGTGTCTGTAAATACTCATCCAGCCAAGCAACACGCGACAAAACTGCACAGCGTCAATAGCTTCCTGCCGTTTCCTGCATTCTCTACTAACAACACGCCAGCCCACCGCTGACCTCAGAAAATTTTATTTTTCGCCGTAGTTGATGGCCATCGCGCCGCCGAGCAGATTGATGACTTGGATTTTTTTTAATTTGAGCGAGCGCATTTTTTCCGCGACGGCAAGTTGCGCGGGATAATGTTTCAGTGATTCCAAGATGTAGGCGTAGGCGGAAGCGTTGCCGCAAAAAAGCAGGCCGATGAGCGGCACGGAGAGTTGCAGATGCGTGAAATAAATCGCTCGCCACAGGGCATTCGGCGGCTTGCCGAAATCTAGCACGATGATCCGTCCGCCGGGCTTGGCCACGCGGTGCATCTCATCAAGGCCACGCTCCCAACTCGTCAGATTCCGCAGACCATAGCCAACAGTCACGATGTCGAAGGCATTTTCTGAAAACGGAAGCTGCTGCGCATCGCCTTGAAGGAATTTTAAGTTTTGAGTTTTGAATTTTGAATTGGACTGGCGTTGGGCGGCCACTTCGAGCATTTGGGCACTGAAATCGAGGCCGGTGGTTTCGGCGCCGCGTCGAGCGAGGGTAAACGTGATGTCGCCAGTGCCACAACACAGATCCAGCGCGCGACTGTCACCGGAAACCTGAGCAAGATCCGCGACGCGACGCTTCCAGAGGCGGTGCAGGCCAAAGCTCTGGAGGTCGTTCAAAAAATCATAGCGGCGGGCGATGCGGGCGAAAAGGTCGTTGACCTTGGCGGCGCGCTGTTCACCGGGGGCGAAAAATTCATTACTCACCCCAAGAGTCTAGCGGGCGGGAAGGCGCGGGGCAAACCAGAGAAATTTCTTTGCGCGGCGCGGCGGCTTTGCTAGTGTCCGCCTCAAGGTTTGAATCATGAGTGCCACACCCGCCAAAACTATCCTGGTCGTGGATGACAACGAAATTGTCATCAAGACGATTACGCTCAAGCTGCAAGGAGCGGGCTACCGCGTGTGTTCGGCCATGGATGGTGCTGAAGCCATGGCGGCGGTGCGCAAGGAAAACCCGGATTTGATTCTGCTGGATTTGAGTTTTCCACCGGACGTAGGCAGCGTGCAGTGGGACGGCTTCCGCATCATGGAATGGTTTCATCGCTTGGATTTGGCCAAAAAGATTCCCATCATCATCATCACCGGCAGTGAAGATGTGAAGACCAAGGAACGCGCGACGCAGTCCGGTGCGGTGGCGTTTTTCCAGAAACCCATCGAACACGACAGCCTGCTCAAGATCGTCCGCGCCACCTTGGGCGAAGTGGTTCCCTGAAAATCGGGCTTGCCAGACGGTCGGACTTGGTTATTATCCCAAAACTTTCGGACGCGAGCGTAGCTCAGTTGGTAGAGCATCACCTTGCCAAGGTGAACGTCGAGGGTTCAAATCCCTTCGCTCGCTCCATTTTTATTTCCCCGGCAGCAGGTCATGGTTGATAAATTTTCATTTTCTTTCCCCGGAAAATTTTTATCATGCCCGCTGACAGATGAGCCCCATGGCTTATCTCCAACAAAAAACAATTTATGCCACTGACACATACCAAAGACCTGTTCGCTAAAGCTCTGA
The DNA here is from genome assembly GCA_903847285.1 of uncultured Verrucomicrobia subdivision 3 bacterium. The sequence continues at coordinate 70,035 of CAINDH010000070.1, forward strand.
AAGGCAAATACGCCCTCGGTGCTTTCAACGTCAACAACATGGAACTCATCCAGGCCATCGTCGAGGCTTGCGAAGAGGAAAAAGCCCCGCTCATCCTCCAGATTTCCAAGGGCGCGCGCCAATACGCCAACCCGGTTTATCTCAAAAAGCTGATTGAAGCCGCCGTTAGTCTCTCTAACATCCCGATTGCGGTGCATTTGGATCATGGCGACACCTTCGAGCTATGCAAACAGTGCATTGATGAAGGTTTCACCAGCGTAATGATTGATGCCTCTCACGAATCTTTTGAAAAGAATGCGGAAATCACTCGCAAAGTTGTCGAATACGCCCACAAATATAATTGCTCTGTGGAATCCGAACTCGGCCACCTCGTCGGCGCACAGTTCGACGAAGGCGAAGAAGGCGGCGCGCACTCCACTAGTGGCCATTACACGAATCCCGACGAAGCCGTCAAATTCGTTAAAGAAACCGGCTGCGATTCGCTTGCCGTCGCCATCGGCAACAGCCACGGTGCTTTCAAATTCAAGGGCGAACAACACTTGGACATGGAGCGCCTCAAAGCGATCAAGCAAGCCCTCATGGATGCGAATCTTGGTGATTACCCGCTCGTGCTACACGGTGCCTCTAGCGTGCCGAAGTATCTCGCGGACGAGATCAACAAATACGGTGGCCATATGCCCGACTCCCAAGGCGTGCCAGAAGGCGACATCGAAATCGCCCGCCGCGTGGGTTGCACCAAGGTCAACATTGATACCGACCTCCGCATGGCCATGACCGCCGGCATCCGCAAAGTATTTGCGGAAAAGCCTAGCGAATTTGATCCTCGCAAATACATGGGCCCCGCCCGCCAGATGGTTAAAGACCTCGTCCGCCACAAGGTCAAGAACGTCCTGTGCAGCGCCGGTCACGCGTTTGACTAAACCACATTTGAAAATCAAAGCCCCGGACGAAATCGTCCGGGGCTTTTTCTTTGGCGCGACGCACCTTACCTGCCTGCGCGCCCAAGGTTAATTTTTAAAGATTATGCACATGCCGGAAGTGGTGGGGCAGGTCGCGCTGCGAACGGATACTGGCGGCGCAGTAGTTACTTTGGCTGTCACAATTATTACGACTTACGAATGATTCCGTTGCCTGACGCCATGCTCGGCGACAGCAAAGGTCACGGCGCAACCTCTGCCACCTTTTACGCCCCGGAAAAGTTTCCCCACTGGCTTCTATTTGAGTTTTCCGTCGCGCTTGGCTAAATTGGCTGAGCATTAACGCTTTTCCATGCCCAACGCCCGCTCACTCATCCGTCCGCTGGTTCACAATTTGCACGCCTACGTTCCCGGTGAGCAGCCGAAGATCAAAGGGCTCATCAAGCTCAATACGAATGAAAATCCCTATCCGCCATCGCCGAAAGTATTGGCGGCGGTCAAGGCGGCGGTGGACGATCGGCTGCGGTTGTATCCGAATCCCACCGCGCAGATGCTGCGCGAAAAGCTGGCGAAGCTACATGGTTGCAAGGCCGAGAATATCATCATCGGCAACGGCTCGGACGAAGTGCTGGCGCTGGCCATCCGGGCGTTTGTGGAGCCGAAAACAAAATCAAAAACCAAAAACTCAAAATCGGTCGTGCAATACTTCACACCGAGCTACTCGCTTTATCCCGTGCTCGCGGATACGCACGGCGCGGCGAAAAATGCGGTGAATTTGAACCCAGATTTTTCAATGCCGACGGTTTCAGAATTAAAGCGTGGCAAACAGTGGAATTTCAGTGCAGCGCTCTCGCTGATCACGACACCGAATGCGCCGAGTGGACGCGGTTATAAAACGCGCGAGCTGGAAAAACTATGCCGCGCTCAGAATGGCGTGGTGGTGCTAGACGAGGCATATGTGGATTTTGCCAATGAGAACGCGCTGAAGCTGGCGTTGAAATTTCCGCACGTCCTCGTGGCGAGGACTTTCTCAAAAGCTTATTCGCTCTGCTTCCAGCGCGTCGGATATTTTGTCGGCAATGCGGAACTCATCGCGGCGCTGGACAAGATCCGTGATAGCTACAATGTGAATGGCCTTGGCCAAATCGCCGCCGCCGCGACGCTGGACGACTTAAAATACTACCGCGCGAACTTTAAAAAAATTATCGCGACGCGCGACGCGTTGAGCCGTGAACTGACGAAAGTGGGTTTTCGCGTGCTGCCGAGCCAGACAAACTTCATCCTCGCCAAGCCGCCGCTGTTCCCAGCGAAAGAATGGCTGCAAAAACTGCGCGAAAAAAAAATTCTCATCCGCTGGTTCAGCGCGCCGGAAGTCAGCGATTACCTGCGCATAACCATGGGCACGCCAGCGGAAGCGATGGCGCTCGTGAAGGCGGTGAAAAAAATATTGCGTGAGCAGTGCGCGTGAAATGAGGCCGCTGGCGGCGTTTATTTAGGCCTCCCGCATTCCGGCTAGTTCACCTTTGGCTTTCATTAAGAGCGAATTGTGTTAATCAATCCGCGTGTATCTGCAGTTTTATGGATTGAAGTTGGCGCCGTTCGACATCACGCCGAACCCGCGCTTTCTTTTCCACAGCCTGAAACACCGCGAGGCGTTCAATCACCTCACTTACGGCATCCGCGAGCGAAAAGGTTTTGTGCAACTCACTGGCGAAGTCGGCGCAGGCAAAACCACCCTCTGCCGCGCATTGTTGGAATCGTTGGATGCAAAATTTTCCACCGCCTTGATTTTGAATCCCGTTCTGAACGCCGATGAATTGATGCGCGCCATTGCCATCGAATTTGGACTGGACGTGAAAGGGCGCGACCGCTTGGAGACGATTGCTGCCATCAGCGATTTTTTGCTGAAGCAGACGCTCGCTGGCAAAGAGACGGTTTTGATCATTGATGAGGCGCAAAATTTAACGGAAGAATTGCTGGAACAGGTGCGGTTGATCTCGAACATCGAAACCGACGACCGAAAATTGCTACAGATTGTGCTAATGGGGCAGCCTGAATTGCGCGATAGACTCAATAGTCCGCGGCTGAAACAACTGCGGCAACGCATCACCGTGCGCTACCATCTAGCGCCGTTGACGCGGAACGAAGTGGGGCAGTATATTCACCACCGGTTGGCGCTGGCGGGTTCGCGCGGCGTGCCCACATTTTCATTCCCGGCCATCTGGCGTGTGTTTGGTTATAGCAAAGGGATTCCGCGGCTAGTAAATGCGCTGTGCGACAAAGCACTGCTAGCGGGATTTGTAGAACGTAGTTATCGGATCAATTACCGGATGGTCGGACGCGCCATCCGCGAATTGGAAGGAAACATCAGCTCATGAGCCTTATCAACGACGCACTCAAACAGGCGCGGCAAGCGCCGCCGCGCAATACGCCTACGACCCTGCCGCCGCTCCAGCCCGCGCATGACGAATCATCGCACACCGCTATGTGGCTCGTGCCCGCCATCATCATCTTTCTTGTTTTCGCCGCCATCTTCGCCGTTGGCTGGGCCGCCGCGCATCGCAAGGTCAACAGCATCGTGGAAGCTCCGCCTGACCCCGCGACCACGCAGCAAGTTGAAGTCGTGCGCGCACCGTATGTGCCTGAACCAACGCCAGTGCCGGTGGTGGAACTGCCGCGTCTGCAAGGAATTTTTTATTCGCCCACCGCGCCCTCGGCCATTCTCGCGGGCAAGACCATCCGCCCCGGCGACAAGTTTGAGCAATACACGGTGAAGGCGATCACCAAATACAACGTCATCCTTGTCGGCCCGGATAAAAAAAAAATCAAGATTGGCCTCGGCGGCTGAACGATGTTCCTGCGAAAATTTCTCTCCTCTTCCCCGTTGCTGGCGCGCGTCGCGCCGTTCGTCATCTTCGTCCTGCTCACCGTCGCGCAGGGAAAATGCGGCCCCGCTTCAGCGTATTGGTTTTATCTGTCAAAAACTCTGGTTGGCGCGTGGCTGATAATTGAAACGTGGCCGCTCGTCGCAGAAATGCGCTGGGCTTTCAGTTGGGAAGCAATCGGTGTGGGCGTGGCAATTTTTCTGATATGGGTTGGCATCTCTGGTGAATGGACCACGCAGAATTCATTGTGGGTGAAGCTTGGTTTTTCATCCGCGCCCGCCACATCGACATCGGTTTGGAATCCTAACGAACAATTTGGTTCCGGCTCCGCGCTGGCATGGCTGTTCATCATCACGCGGCTTCTTGGTTCAACGATAATCGTGCCGCCGCTGGAGGAGGTTTTTTACCGCTCATTCCTGTATCGCTACATCGCGAACCAGAATTTTCTCTCTGTGCCGCTGGATAAATTTCTCCCGCTCCCGTTTCTAGCCACCGCCTTGGTTTTTGGATTGGCGCATAATGAATGGCTGGCCGGCATCCTGTGCGGCGCGGCGTTTCAGTGGCTGGTCATCCGCAGGGGGCACTTGGGTGAGGCGATGACCGCACACGCCATCACGAACTTCCTGCTCGGAGTGTGGGTAGTATGGAAGGGCGACTGGAAGTTTTGGTGAGGAATATTTCCGCGCTGACTTTCGCCAATCAAAACGCCCGTCAATTTTATCAGCGAAGCGTCGCGTCTTTACTTCACCTTGAAATCAATCTGCCGGCGTTCGAGCGTGCTGCCTTCTTGCTGGGAGAGGTTGGAGAGGGATTCGTTATAGTTCGCGAGTGAACGGATTTCCTGCGAGCGGGCGGAGGTCAGCCGGTTCTGCAATTGCAGCACAGTGAAGGTGGTGCTTTTACCAGCGTTATATTTCCCCTGTTCAGCCTTGAGCGCGGCTTCGGCCGAAACGCGGGCGGAGCGCGTGGCTTCCAGACCTTCCCACGCGGATTGCGCCTGCTTCACAGCGTTGTCAATTTCCACCATGGCTTTTTGCTCAATCTGCTTGAGCTGGAGCAGCACCTGTTGCGAGTTAACTTTGGCAGATTTGTAGGCGTTGCGTGCCGCGACATTGCTCAAGGGGATGGAGAGCTTTGCGCCGTAGCTGTAATAAGGGCGGTTGGCCGACTGCACCTGACCGAAAGAATCGTTGAATTCTTGACCGGCTCCGTTGTAGCCATAGCTGCCGGTGAGGTCGAGCTGCGGAAAAAGTTGGTTGAAGGAATACTTGAGGTTGAAGCCCTGGTTCTCCACATCGAGCCGCGACTGGATGAGGTCAGGGCGCTGCGTCATACCTTTGCTCCAACTGCTTTGCAGGTCAAAAAATTCCCGCACGGCTTCCATGGGTCCAGAGGGAATGATTTCCACGTCATGCCATTTCAGATAGTTGTCCGTGATCAGGTTTTTAAGCGTGTTTTGCGCGGAAGCCAAACCAAACTGTGCCGAGATTAAATCTGCGCGGCTCTGCGCCACCTGCGCCTGGTCTTGCTCAATAGTTCCGCCAAGTTCAGCCATGACCTTGATCTGCACACGCTGCTGGTCGTCAGCAAGTTGCTTCTGTGCAAGGTCAAGGGCTTGCTGTTGAACATTCACTTTTTCACGAGCGTAGATGAGTTCGTAAAAAGCGTTATCCACCGCCGTGATGGTGTCGATGACTTTTTGCCGCAAACCTTGCTCGGAAATTTTCAGCGCGTTCTTGGCGATTGAAATGTTGATGCGGGGCTTGTCCGTCCAGAAATCTTTCAGCAACGGCTGCGTCAGACTCACGCTCGCGCTACCGTCGGAGCTTTCCTTGGTGGTCGTGTCCGAAACCTTACCGGACAGGTCATACGTCATACCCCAAGGCAAATTACCTTTCAGTCCAGTATCGAAAGAGTTTTCGCGGGTGATGGGAATGGCGTTGGTGATGAATACTCCACCGGACTTGTTGTAGGTGTGGTTGCCACCAAGGCTGAACTGCGGGTCGTAGCCTCCGTAGTTTGCATATAAATCGTAAAGCGAAAGCTGGGGCTTGTAGCGCTCAATCTGCACGTCGAAGTTATGTTTGAGCGCCTCGGCGAAGCAGTCTTGCAACGACATCACGCGCGTGGTGTTCGTCTGCGCACTCACGGTGAGCGCGATGGCGAAAAATAAACTGGCTGCAAAATGTTTCATTGGCCAATCCAGACGCCACGCGCGGCTGCGAGGTGACTCGCAATTATTTTGCCGGCGCGGTTTCGGTGATGGTTGCGTTTTTCTCCAGCAGTTCCAGCACCTTTTCATGCTGCACCTGTTGGTAGAGTTCGCCCACGGCATCCCGTTTCTGCAAATCCTTGATCAGTGCGTCGAGCGGCATCTGATACATCATCGCCAGCGACTGCGCGCGGCGCAATGCATCCTCCTGCGTGACCTCGATCTTCTCTTGCTCCGCGATGCGCTGCACGATGAACGCCAGACGCACACGTTCCTTGGCGTTGCCGGCAGCGGCGGCGTAAATCTGATCCTTCTGCGTCTCGATGATCTCGCGCGCGACGCCGCGCTGGGTGTTCTGGCGAACGAGGTCATAAACCACATTGCGCGTTTCCTGCGCGACCGCCGTCTCCGGCAGTTCAAAATTCAATTTTTCCAGCAACGTCTGCACGATCTGCTGGCGAATGGTTTTGGATTTGGAATATTTGAGTTCGTTTTCCAGATCGGCGCGCACGCCGGTCTTAAGCTTGTCCAAATCTTCCGCACCAAATTTCTTGGCAAGTTCGTTATCGAGCGTCGGCAAAACCTTTTCCTTCACCTCGACGAGTGTGACTTCGTAAACACCCTTCTTGCCCTGCAATTCCTTCGTGACGAAGTCGGCGGGGAAATCCACATTCACGGTGCGCTTGTCGCCGGCTTTTGCGCCGATGAGTTGCGCAGCGAAACCGGGGATGAAATCGTTGTTACTCGTTTCAATCCAGAAATTTTCCTGAGACGTCAAACCTTTCGCCGTCGGCGCGAGTTCGGTGATGGCTTTGCCTTCGCAAGTGCCGGTGTAATTGACCACGGCAATCTCGCCATCAGACAGCGGGCGCGCCACGGTCTCAAACTTCGCGTGCTGGCCGCGCAAAAGGTCGAGGGCTTTCTCCACATCCGCATCGGTGACAGATTTGGTATCCACTTTCGCGGCCAAACCTTTGTATTCCGGCAGTTGAAATTCCGGCGCGGTCTCTACGGTGGCGGCAAAAATCAAATTCTGGCCGCGTTCAAATTGAATTTCTTCGATATCGGGCTGGGCTATGACCTGAAGTTTCTTGTCGGCGATGGCCGCGCGGTAATTGTCGCCGATGAGCTTGCGCTTGGCCTCGTCTCGGATTTCGGCGCTATATTTCTTCACGACCATGTCGCGCGGCGCTTTGCCCGGACGGAAGCCCGGCAACGCGGCCTGCTTCTGGTAATCCTTCGTGATAGCGTCAAACGCGGTGTCAACGGCGGCTGCATCCAGTTCAACCCGCACAAGTTTTTTGCACGGGGCCAAATTTTCAATGGTGATATTCACGGTAAAATCTCTATTAAACGAGCCGCGCAGCATAGGTAATCCGCGTGGCGAAGGCAAATTGTTTTGTCAGCGCGAAGGGATTGTCTGCAATTAGAACCCTGACTGGCTAGAGTTCCAAACTTCTCTTCGCCGCCCGGTCGTGCGAGGATGCTGGCATGAACGCGCCAGATGAAATTTCTCCCCCAAGAAAACACCTATGGCCATGGATTGTCTGGCCGATGGTGCTGCTGGGTATAACCATCACCGTCGTGTCGGTCTGGCTGAAGGTTAAAACCATCGAACACCAGCGGGATTTTAATGCGCCGCTGCCGAGCAGTGCGCCGCCGCGCTAAAAATTAGGGCTGTTTGCGCAAGTTCGGTTAAGGTTGGTCCACCTCTGCGCCGCCCTTACCTTCCAAAACCGGCAGGAGCGTCATCCCATCCAAATCTTTCGCACGTTTCGCATACGCGATGTCTAGCGCAGTCGGTGCAAAATCCACACTCGACCACGCGAATGTGTTCGGCGTTTTTGCGCGGACGGCACCCGGCCACCAAACAATCATTGGCAATGGTGCGGGTGAAGTGCTGCTGGCGATTGTCGCGCCATTCGGCTTGAGGAAATTCAATTTCGCGTCCGCAAACTTTTCCGGCGCGGCGCTGCTGCTGAAAAACACGGCGATGTTGTTCGTGATCCCCAAAGTCTTTAGTTTTTCAAAAATTCGGCCAATGCCGCCATCGAGCCGGATAATGAGCGCGGCGCGGTTTTTTGCCGACTGTGGCCAGCTCTCACCCGTGAACGGCGCGTCGCTGGGCACAGGAAATTCATCCGCCCCCGCCTTGGCGCTGCGTGGAGCCGGCAGGTTCACCATCAGGAAAAATGGTTTGTAGTCGTTGACTGCTTCTGGCTGGTGGATGCCGATGAAGTTGCATGTGGCATTCACAAAAACTTCCGGCAGATAGCGCCCCTGCTTGCCCTCGATGTTTTCAAAAATCATTTCGTCCCGATCGAAATCTTCCACAGTGTTGCTCACGGTCATCCAGCCGCGAGGCGCAAAACGCCGGATGCTGTCGGCGTAATAATTTCGCGCAGCATTCTCGGTCAGGAAGCCGGCGAATTCATTAAAACCCTGCGTCCACGGTTTTTCGCCGAGCGTCCATTCACCAATCAGGCCAGTGGCATAGCCCGCTGCCTGCAATCGCTCGGCCACCGTCGGCGCGGTCAATGCGCCCGATTTTTTGCCAGTCATCAGCGTGGCAAGCGACCTAGTAAAATTCGTGCCGCCCGGACGAAAATTCATGAAGCGCACGCCCTCAGCGGCCAGCTTGTCGAGGTTCGGTGTCTGATAATTCGTCTGGCCATAGCAGCTCAAGTCACCATAGCCAAGGCCGTGGCACTGGATGTAAATGATGCTAGTCCGTCGCCCTGGAATCACCCGCGTATCGGCATTGGTAAAGATGGAGGCGAGGCTTTCGTTTTGCGCGCGGGCGTTGGCGAGCAGCGAGAGCAGCATTACGGACAGGACCAGCAATCGATTTGGTTTCATTGGAGCTTGGATTCTGCGAACGCGGATATGTTCAAAGCAATTCTTTTCCTCAAGGATTTGCCGCCCGTTTTCCAAAGTCTTGTTCCAGCGGGATCAGCGCTGCGATGATGAAACTCGGCACCGTCGCCAACAGCACCCATACGAAGAAATGCGGGTAGCCGATGATTTCTTGCAACCAGCCGCTCCACATCCCAGGCAGCATCATGCCCAGCGCCATGAAGCCCGTGCAGATGGCGTAATGCGCCGTCGGGTATGCGCCGCGCGCGATGTAAATCATGTAGAGCATATACGCTGTGAATCCAAAGCCATAGCCAAACTGTTCTACAGCCACGCAGAGATTGATGACGGTGAGATTGTCCGGCTGCGTGTTCGCAAGATAAATGAAAACCAAATCTGGCAGGTGCATGATGAATATCATCGGCCACAACATCGTCTTCAAACCGTAGCGTGACGCGACGATGCCGCCGATCAGGCCACCGCACGTCAGTGCGATGATGCCCACCGTGCCATAAACAAAACCTACTTGCCCCGTTGTCAGGCCGAGGCCGCCCACCTCGCGACCATCCAACAAAAACGGCACGACCATCTTCATCAACTGCGCTTCGCCAAATCGGTAGAGCAACAGGAATAGCAGCATGACTATGATTTGGGGCTTACGAAAATAACTACCGAACGTGAGAAAAAATTCTTTGGCAAAGCGGCCATTGTCGCCAGACGCTCCGGGCCGGTCGCACTCCGGGCGCGGCAAAATAAATTTGTGCCAGAGGCCGAAGCCAAGAAACATCGCCGCCAGTAGGCAGAACGTGAGTGACCACGAGAGTGCGATATTTCCAGAACGAACTTCAAACACGGCGGACGAGGCGGTGCGCAATTTGGGATCGAGCTGAAACATCACGGCGGCGGGCTGATTCCAGTTTGTTTCGTTGAACACCAGCCGCGCACCTTCCGCGATGGCGATGCTCTTGTCACCCGATTTTAAGCCGAGCGTGAGAACCGTTTCCTTCGTGGGTGGTTGCGATAGTTCCAAAGTCACCACGCCCAGATTGCCGCCCAAGTTGGTTTTCGTTTTCGTCGCGCCAAAATGTTCCGCCAAAAAATTCCGAAGCGGCCGCGAAACACTTTTGGTCCACCAGCCCTCCGTCTTCGCTTCGTCGCGCTTCATATCTGCCGCACAAAAACCTTGTGCGATATTTTGCGCCTTCGCCGCCGCAATCAATTCGCCAACCTCCGCTTTGCTGCGCGGCTCCGGGCTGATGGTAATGTGTTCTGCGCTACTGACGACGCGCAATACACCCGCCGGATTCTGCGAGAAAAAATGATTCGTCCCTACCGTTTGCACCATCGCCACGCCCGGCTGGGCGGCGACGTGCAATTCCACTTTCGGTAGACCAGTGTGGCTCTGGACGTAGCCTGCGAAAATCACCAGCAAACCTTGGCCGCTGATCATCGCGATGCGATAGAACGTGCTGCGGATACCGACAAAGAACGCCTGTTCCCGCTCCGTCGTCGCCAAAAGATAATAGCCGTCCGCCGCGATGTCGTGCGTGGCGGAGCTGAACGCCAGCAGCCAGAGAAACGCCAGCGACCAGCGGAAAAAATCCGGCATCGGCACCGAAAGCGCCACACCCGCGAGCCCTGCACCGATGATGAGCTGCATCAGCCAAACCCATTTCCGCCGCGTGCCGATCAAATCCACGAGCGGACTCCAGAACGGTTTGATGACCCACGGCAGGTAAAGCAGGCTGGTGTAAAGCGCGATGTCTGTGTTCGAGAGGCCGAGGCCTTTATACATCACCACCGCCAGCGTCATCACGACGACATAGGGCAAGCCCTCGGCAAAATACAGCGAGGGAATCCACACCCAGGGATTGCGGGAATTATTTTTGAGCGTGGACATAAATCAATTTATCTGCTGGCGAAAATGTTTCCTCAAACCTTGTTTGGACACACGGGAACTCTAGGGCGAGTTACTGTGTCCGGCAAACGCAATTTTACCGGAAGCACCCGCACACCAAGTTCACCGGCAGGTTGCGCGACGCGGGGGACATTGCTAAAGTGTTTTCCTATGGGACGCCAATGGCTTCATGCTAAACGATTGGTCGCCGGCCTGAAAAAAGGACGGACGACCGGAAAACTGGTCCGCGAAATTTCCGTGGCCGCCAAAATGGGCGGGGCGGATCTTTCCTCCAACGCCCGGCTCTTTACCGCCGTGGAAAAAGCGAAGAAGGACAGCGTCACCAAAGACGCCATCCAGCGCGCCATCAATAAAGGCGCGGGCATCGGTGATGAAAAACTCATCATGGAACACGTGGTGTATGAGGGTTACGCGCCGCACAAAGTCCCGCTCATCGTCGAAGTTTACACCGACAACGTGAATCGCACCGCACCGGAAATCCGCGTGCTCTTCAAGAAGGGCCAGCTCGGCACCGGCGGCAGTAACAAATTTTTATTCGACCACGTCGGCCTTGTTGAAGCGCATCATCCAGACGCGAATATCGACCGCGAAGGGGCGGCGATTGAAGCAGGCGCCAATGAGGTCGAGTTGCTTTCACACCAGCAAAACGATGATGTTCCTGAAGGCGCAGCGGGTGCAAAGTTTATCTGCGAACGCACCGCCGTAGCCACCGTCTCCAAATGGCTCGCCGTAAACGGCTGGACGGTGGTGACGAGTGAAATCGGCTATGTCCCGAAACAGTTGCCTGAACTGACCGAGGCGCAGCACGAAGAAGTCGGCGACTTTCTTCACTCGCTCGACGAACACGACGATGTCCATCGCGTCTGGGCGGCGGTGAAATAGATTTACCCGCAAAAAACGCGGTGTTGGAAATTTCCAACACCGCGTTTTGCTTTTCAGCATCAATATTACTTCGCGCCCTGATCAATCCACGCGCGCACCAAACCAACCTGATCGGCGGTCAACGGTTTTGCCGGCGGGCCAAAATTGCGCGGCCGTTGCCCCGGCGCGTTCGTTCCTTGCGGGCCACCCGGATTGCGTTCACCACGCTCACCGCGCTCGGCACCTTCGCGACCTTCGCCGCGTTCACGCATGGCGATGGCATTTGTGCCCGGAGTTTCACCGTAACGGTGAATAACAGATTCGAGACGTTGACCAACCGCCGGCGCATTCGTTCCTTGCAGACCACGTGGCCCGCGCGGCCCGCGTGGCTTCGGCGGCATGGCGGTTTTGGGATCGAGTTGCGAAACCGATTTCACCAGCAAGCTGTTGGCGCTGTCGCCGGCCTTGAGAATCGGGCCGTTTTCCGTTCCATCCATCAAGCCTTCCAAGCTGTCGAGCCGCAGACCGGCTTTGGGCCGTTGCGAGCCGTGGCAGCGCACGCAGGACTCTTTGAGGATGGGGGCGATATCTTTGGCGAAGGTGATGCCGGCGTTCGTGGACGCGGGCGGCAGCTTGCTCCAGTCCACGGGCGCGCGTTTTGGTGGCATCGCTGGCGCGGGATCTGACGACAGCGTGACATTGTCCGGATGCACTCCGGGCGGCAGTTCGATTATGTCTCCCGGTGCGGCCAACGCTGAAAAAGTTGCGGCCATGCCGGCCAGCAAAATTGCGGATAATAGTTTCATGTCTTGAATGGTGGTCTTTTGAGCTGCGGCAAGCATGGCGAAATGTTTTTCGCCGTCACGCCAAAAGTTTAAGGGCCGTTTCTTTTTAAAACGGGAACATCAACCATCTTCACATCGGTCATGGCGTGGTCGGCGGGCAGGTTTTCGCTGGCCCAAAGTTTTTGCTGTGTCCACCTCGCGGCTGGCGCGAGCCAGAATTCGTCCGTCGGCGGCAAGCCGAGCGGCAGCAGGCCAGCGGTGCAAAGATACACGCTGCCAGTGGAAATGTAGCCTTCGCCAAGCGCGGGTTGGTGGCCGCAGAACCCAATTCGTAGCCATCCGTTCGCATCGAAGGTTCCTGGCGCTTCTATCATCCGGCGGATGACAGCCGTGAGTGCGCAGCGGACTTGCGAAGGCGAGACGAGTTCCGGCAATTCATGCAGCAAGGAAATTTGCGCGAGCGATTGAAACACGCCGAAGCGATACGTCATCGAACGGCCGATAGACGGAAATGTTCCCTCCGGTGAAATGAGTCGTTCTTGAATTTCCGCAAACCGCCGCGCGCGCTTTAATTCCATGGCGTGGGCGGCAGCGAACTGCGGGTCGTGTTTTTTTAAGACCGCCAGCACATCCAGCAACATCGGGTGAATGACGAAGCTGTTGTAGTAATCAAAATGGAAAAATTCACCGTCTCCATACGCGCCGTCCCCGAGATACCAGCCGAGCATTTTGCGGACGCAGCCTTCTAGTCGCACCTCCAGCGTCGGCTCGCCAAATTCCAGCAGCGCGGCCTCGACCGTTGCGGCAAACATCACCCAGTTGTTCCGATCGGGTGTGGTAATCTTGCGGGAGGATTTCAACGCAGTGATGATTTGTTTTTTTACGCGCACCTCCAGCGGCTCCCACAAAACCTTGGGCGCGCGCAAAATTCCCTGCGCGAGAAATGCCGAGTCCACTAACGCCTGTCCGCCTTCGGAAAAATTCAGGAAATCCGGCGACGACGGATCGGTTGCCGCGTCGAGCGAAGCTCGCGCTAACTTGTTGAATTCCGATTGCAGATTGAGTTCACTGCCGGAAATATTTTCCACGGCGAGCCAAGGCGCGATGCCGTAGATCAGCCGCCCAAACGCTTCAAGATGAGTGCAGCCCGCGCGTTTCGCGCCGATTTTTTCCTCGACCGGCATTTTCTCTCTCAGCTTGCGCTTTGAAAGGTTTTCCAAAACTGGCCGTGAAATTTTCTCAAGAACGGAAATCCAGTAACGCCGGTCATCACCAGCTCCCGGGGGCCCAATTTTATTTTCCGCTGCGCTCAACGGCAGGCCGGTGGCACCGAGCGCGCTGAGAACAGCGGCAGACTTAAAAAATTCACGGCGGGTTTTCATTGGTTTGAGTCAGAAATTTCCACCGGCACTAACGCTGCCATGTCACACGGCAAACCAATGCTGTCGGTGTAATGCAAAAATGTCACCTGCTTCGCCACCGCGTCAAAATTGGCGAACAGCAGTGTGGCGGGATAATTTAGATGAAAGATTCCCGGTTCGCCCGCCTGACGCGCGCGACGGATGCGGTCGCCAAACGACGGGTGGGTATCAAAAATTCCAGTGCGCGAAAGTCCGACGTTGTCTTCGATTTTGGTGCGTGATTCATCAGACATCCTGCCCTCCATCTTGGCGAGGAACGCGGGGAAATTATCCGGCAGTCGACGGTTGTTGTTCCACGAGGCGCGCATGGATTGGTAGCTTTGCTTCGTGGCGGCACCGAGCACATTCAGGCGCTTCGCCGTCTGCTCGAAAGCGTCGCTGCCCGCGAGTTTGATTTCATAGCTGTCCGCGTCGTATTCCATCTGGCGCATCAGAAAACAACAAACGCCGTGGCCGAGATACATGAGCAGTTTCAGCAGCAAGCGCGAGAAGCCGACCGCTAGCTGCGCCAGCCCGCCCACAATCATTATACGCCAGTCATCGGCCTCGGTCACCCATGCGGCCAGCCATTCATCCCACGCATCACGCTCATAAACGACACGGGCGAACCAGCCATTCACCATGCGAATGACGTAGCTTAGTCGCATCCCAAAACCCTGCGTGAAATGTCCAAATTCATGCGCGATGACGCCGGCCAGTTCCTGCATCGTCAACCCGCGCACCAGCGGCAGTCCGATAGTGAGCACAAGGTCGTCGCCAAACAGGCTGGCCGCGCCGCGCCGAAAACTTGCCGAGGCGTTTAGTTCGCAGTCGAGGTCAATACGTGTCGGCATCGGCGCACCAACGGTGTCACAAATTTTTCCGATGAAAGCGAACAGTGTGGCATCCACCCCCGGATTTAACGCCAGTGGCTGCGCGTGCTTTGGCCGGCGGGCGAACAACGGCTTGACCATGAAAAAAACCAGCACACAGCCGATGAGGAGCGGCGTGAGAAATGCGAATAGCTTGAGGATGTAGACCCGCCCCCCGCCGGTCATGGAGGTCACAAGGAATTTTGCGTGGACGGCGTAATAATAAACGCCCCAGCCCGCAGCGATAATCATCGCCAGATAAATCAGGGGCAAAATGACCATCACCACAGTCACGAGCAACAGGCCGATTTGATAGAGGAACGAAACTGGCGTGCGCGGGATGCCAGATTGAAAGGCGTTCAAAATTTCCGGTGAACCGGGTTTTGGGTCCGTGACAGGCGGTGCGGCTTCGAGTGAAAGCAGTGTAGGTTTTTTACAGTTCGGACAATCCACCGTCAGGTCGGCAGCCTCGATGGGAAACTCGATATGCGTAGCGCAATGCTGGCAACTACACTTAGCATATAGTTCGTCGTTCATGAATGAACCAGTCTCAATTCACGGCCACCCTGCGTTCAAGCCAAATATGGAATGCGGAAAATTATTCATCTCCGCCGCCCCCAGTGTTTTTCTTCTCCCAACTGCGTTTGGCCTTTTCCGGCAGGCTGATGTCCACGCGGGCGTAGTAGGTTTTTTCGCCGAACATTTTGTTCACCGCATGCTCCAGCTCTATGGATGGCGTGACGCCGAAGCGTTCGTGCGTTTCCACAAAAACCATCGTGCCTTCGGGACGCATGAAGCAAAGGAACAACGGACATTTGCCGACGTGTGCGGCGGTGAGTTGCTGCACGCGTGCCATGTCTTCTGGTTGCAGATGCGCGGTGTTGAGGCGTAGGTGGACGACCTTGGTGTATTTCTTCGCCGCGTCGCCCAGCGGCATAATGTCCTGCGGAAAAATCTTCGGCTTGTCCTCGCCGGTGCTGACTTCGCCGATGACAAGGATCGGCTTGTTCTCCTCCAGCAACGGACGGAACTTGTCGTAGTCATTCATCACCAGCAACTGCACGGAGCCCTCCAAGTCTTCCAGCGTCACCATCGAATACGGCTTGCCGGATTTTTTTGAAACACCATGTGAGACCGCCGCGATTATGCCTCCGATACGTGTCATGCTGCGGTTCTGCGCGGTGGCCAGTTGCGCGGTGGTATGCAGTGAATACTTTTGCATCAGTGGCGCAAGCGGCGTTAGCGGATGGCCGCTGATGTAAAAACCGAGCAGCTCTTTTTCGTTCGCGAGCAGTTCGTGCTGCGGCCATTCGGGCAGATTGGAAATCGCTTCCGGCATGGCGGAAGTTTTTTCCTCCAGCGCGCCGAAGAGTGAGCTTTGGCCTTTTTGTTTATCCGAAAGAATGCTCGCCGCGCGTGACAACGTGCGCTCGATTTGCACGAACAACGTCGCACGCGTCTGACCGAACGTGTCGCAAGCGCCGGTTTTGATCAATGCTTCCAACGGTTTACGCGTGAGCGCGCGGCCATCCACCCGTTCGCACAAATCCGAAAGTGTTTTGAATTTCCCGCCTTCGTTGCGTGCTTTCAAAATGACTTCCACCGCGCCTTCACCCACGCCTTTGATGGCGGCGAGACCGAAACGGATGGTTTTGCCTTCACGCGCGGGCGCGAAATAAACACTGCTCTCGTTCACGTCCGGGCCGAGCACTTCCACGCCCATCGCGCGCGCCTCGGCGATGTATTCGCTCAACTTTTCCGTCGCCGCCATGTCGTTCGTCATCATGGCGCAGTAATATTCCACCGGATAATTCGCCTTCAGATATGCGGTCTGATACGCAACGATGGCATACGCGGCGGCGTGCGATTTATTGAAGCCGTAGCCGGCAAATTTTTCCAGCAAGTCGAAGATCTGATTTGCCTTGGTCTTGGGGATATTATTTTTCTCGTGGCAGCCTTTGACGAACGTCTCGCGCTGCTTCTGCATTTCCTCGACCTTCTTCTTGCCCATCGCGCGTCGCAACAAATCCGCGCCGCCGAGCGTGTAGCCGGCCAGCAACTGCGTCGCCTGCATCACCTGCTCCTGATAAATCAAGATGCCGTAGGTCTCCTTGGAAATCTGTTCGAGCAGCGGATGCTCGTATTCCACTTTGATTTCACCATGGCGCCGCTTGATGAAATCGGGAATCAGGTCCATCGGACCGGGCCGATACAGCGCCACGAGTGCAGTGATATGCTCGACAGAACTGATCTGAAATTTCTTGCACAGGTCACGCATCCCGCCGGATTCCAACTGGAACACGCCTAGTGTTTCCGCGCGGTTCAACAGGTCGTAAGTTTTCTTATCGTCGAGCGGCAGGTTGTCGATCGGAACGTCAATGCCCTGCGTGCGCTTGACCATTTCGCAGGTGTTGCGAATGACGGTCAGCGTTTTCAGGCCGAGAAAATCCATCTTCAGCAAACCGAGTTCGCCGACGGGATTCATGGCGTATTGCGTGACCAGCGTGCCGCTGTCGTCGAGCTTGAGCGGCAGCAGATTCACGAGCGGCTCGGGCCCGATGACCACGCCTGCGGCATGAACACTGGCGTTGCGCGTGAGATCCTCGAGGATGAACGCCGTGTCCATCAGCTCGCGCGTCACGTCTTCGTTCTCGTAAGCCTCCTTGAGTTCCGGCACCTGCTTGAGCGCTTTTTCAAGCGACATCTTCAACTCGGCTGGAATCAATTTCGCCAGCCGGTCACCGTCGCCATACGGCAAACCCATCACGCGACCGACATCGCGCACGACGGATTTCGCGCCCATGGTCCCGAACGTGATGATCTGCGCCACGGCGTCGCGGCCGTATTTTTCGCGGACGTATTCGATGACGTCCGCGCGACGATCGTCAGCAAAATCGATGTCGATATCCGGTGGGCTCACGCGCTCGGGGTTCAGGAAGCGCTCGAACAGCAACGCGTAGCGAATCGGATCTACGTTCGCGATCTCCAGCAAATATGTGACGACGGAACCGGCGGCGCTTCCGCGCGCCACGCAGGAAATGCCTTTGCTACGACCGTATTGCACGAAGTCCGCAACGATGAGGAAATACGAAATGTAGCCCTGCATCTCGATGATCTTGAGTTCGGTTTGCAGACGATCAATGACCGTCTTGATGGCTTCTTCCTGATTGGGCTGAGTAGGATTAAAGGTTGGCAACCGCTTTGGATCATCAATCCCGGCCACGATAAATTCTTTCCCCTCCGCCTTCGCGTGAATCGTGTAACGCCGGAACAAACCTTCCGCCAGCAGATGCCGCAGATAGCCGTCGCGGGTGAAATGCTCGGGCGGATTGAACACCGGATAAAAACGTGTGTCACCCGCCTTCGGAAACGGAATTTCCAAATTACATTTGTCAGCCACCTCACGCGTGTTGAGCACCGCCTCGGGCACTTCAGCAAATCGCGCTTTCATCTCCTCGGCACTGCGCAGATAAAATTGCTCCGGCACATAGCCTGCGCTCATGCGCTTGGGATTGCTCAGCAAATCCTGAGTGCCGATGCACACGAGGCAATCGTGCGCGTGTGAATGGCCCTTCTCGACGTAATGAACATCATTTGTCGCAACGAGCTTCAGACCAAACTCCTTGGCGAAGATGAGCAACTGCTTGTTCACCTTGGCTTGCTCTGGGATGCCGTGATTTTGCAGTTCGAGGAAAAAGTTTTCAGCGCCGAGTGTTTGCTTGAAAAAATCAACCGCGTCGCGCGCCTTGGGGATCTGATCTTTCATGATCAAATCGGGAATCTCGCTCGCGAGGCAGCCAGACATCGCAATCAAGCCCGCGCTGTATTTCGCCAAGCTTTCTTTATCAATGCGCGGCTTGTAATAGTAGCCATCCAAGTGCGCCTCGGTCGTGAGCTTGATGAGATTTTTATAGCCAGCTTCATCCTTCGCGAGCAGGCCGAGATGATGATACTTGTCGCCCTCGATTTTTTTCTTCTCCAGCCGCGAGCCGGGCGCAACGTAAACTTCGCAGCCGATGATGGGCTTGATGCCTTTGGCACGGGCGGCTTGATAAAACTCAATCGCCCCGTGCATCGCGCCGTGATCTGTGATGGCGAGCGCGGGAAATTTCAATTCGTGCGCCCGCTCCATCAACGTGTCCAATCGGCACGCGCCATCGAGCAACGAATACTCGGTGTGCAGATGCAGGTGGACAAAATCAGCGTGCGACATGAGAAGATAACTTTATCCGCGCAACCTGACGCGAAGCAAGCAACGGATGTTCACAGTCGGGCGCGGGTAGAAAATATGAAATTGAGTTTGCCGTGGTTGTCCGCAGTGCTTTTACTTTCATAGGCTTGGCGTGTCATGCTCGGCAAAATATGATTACTGCAACCAACACCTGCAACGCCACCACCGACTTGCTCGGCTTCCGGCGCGTGGCGGCACAGGTCAACTACCGCTGGTGGCAAAAAGAGATGTTATGGTTTGATCTTCCGGAAACCATTGCCTCAACTGCCACGGATGCCGGCAACGCTTGGCTGATGGCGTTGCTACCTCTGGCCTTCGAGCTCGGTCAATCTTTGAAAATCAATACCCCGGTTGATGCCGGCTTGCTGCAAAACGCCGAGGAACTTCAGCGCATCTGGGTTGGTTGGTTTCCCAAAAAGCGGCCCATTCGTATAATGGCGGAACCAGCAGCGAACACTGCGGAGGCGGGTAACCGAACGGGCTGCTTTTTCACCGCGGGTGTGGATTCTTTTTTTTCAGCGCTACATTTTGATGCGACCGGTGGCGGACAAAAGGTGAACGATTTAATTTATGTCTGGGGCTACGACATCCCGCTGGAAAACCGTTCCGCCTTCGATGGAAAAATGAAAGCGCTTGCCCGCATCGGCAGCCAGCTGGAGAAAACTATTATCCCAGTCGCCACCAACTTGCGACAGACTCGCATCGGAAAACTTGACTGGGCAACGGTGATGCATGGCCAAGCCCTTGGCGCGGTCGGCCTTTTGATGGGCGGCCGGTTCAAGACCATTTTGGTTTCCGCCAGCTTGTCGCCGGGAGATATGCGAGCTTGCGGGACGCACCTTTTGACGACGACGCAGATGTCATCCAGCAGGCTAAAATTTTTGGACTACGGATCGGATTTTTACCGCTACGATAAGGTTGCTTTTATTGCTAGCAACACCGTGGCGCTGGAAAACCTCCATGTCTGCTGGGTAGGACGGAATGAAATTAATTGTGGTCGTTGTGAAAAATGCTACCGCACATTGCTTTCCCTGGAATTGCTCAACTGCCGCCAACGCGCTACCAGCTTTCCGCAAGAAGGATTTTCGCTAGAAAATTTACAGCAACTTAAGCTACCAACAAACTTGGCAGCTCCGTTGTTTGAAGAAATTTCGCGAGCCGCCCGCCAAATAAACCGACTCGATGTGGTGGTGGCAGTGGATGGATTTTTGGCCGCCAACCGGAGCCTGAACAAATGAATATTTTCGTCCTGCCAGGCACCCTACACTGTGACAACTTTGGCGATGTGGCCATGTTGCAGGTGGCGCTTGTGCGGCTAAAAAAAATCTGGCCGGAGGCGACGCTACATGTTTTGACGGAAGACCCGGCACAGCTGAAACAACATTGCCCCCTGGCGAAACCCGTCCCATGGGTTGGTTTTTATCGCTGGCTCGCTACTGGCACTCTGTCACGACCATTATTCTCAGACATACCTAAAAAAATCCGCCGTCAGTTTCCTTTGCGCCACGCAGAAATTCTCCCACTCATCCGTCTGCTCACTCCTCGCTATGGTGTTGCCACTCGCCAGTTTGCACGCGCATTTTTTAATGCTGACCTTGTGGTCATGGCTGGTTCCGGACTGCTGAATGATGCCTTCAAAACGCAGGCCGGGCGAATGTTCGCTGCGATTGCCGCCGCTCAGCGGGCAAATATTCCCACCGTCATGCTCGGTCAAGGCATCGGCCCGCTAGCTGATGCGGAACTGCAGGCACAGGCCAGCCAAGTGTTGCCTCGTGTAGATTGTTTTTTTCTGCGTGAGCGAATCACTGGCCCAAAACTGCTCCAAAAACTTTCCGTGCCGGATAGAAATATTTTAATTTCCGGTGATGATGCAGTGGAACTCACCTTCAGTGAACGCACCGCACTCATGGGCAATGGGATTGGTATCAACTTGCGGGAAGCGGCCTATGCCGGACAAGTTGCTGCTGCCATGCCTGTCATCCGTGAAATCATTTTCGCGAAGGCCCGGCAGCAGTCAGCCTCGCTCGTTGGCCTGCCGATCTACATCGGCCCAAAAAATTCCGACGTGCAAACCATCGGGCGACTCGTAGGAGCGGAAAATTCTGGCGCCGATCTGGACTCGTCGCTTGCAGTCATCCGCCGCGCCGCTACCTGCCGCATCGTCGTGACGGGCAGTTATCACGCCGCCGTATTTGCATTGGCGCAGGGGATTCCGGCGGTAGGCATCGTCCAGTCGCACTACTACGCGGACAAATTTCATGGTCTGGCCGGCGAGTTTGACGGCGGCTGCGCTGTGTTGGCCACCGATGAAGCCAACTTCTCTACCAAACTAACGACGGCAGTGGATGAGGCATGGGCACAAGCCAAAGAATGGCGTCCACGCCTGCTGCGCGCCGCCGGACGCCAAATCCAAGCCGGCCACGCCGCTTATGCCCTGCTGCCGAAATTTTTATCGGGTCGCACGCAGCCATCGGGAAAATAATTTTTGTGCCTTTTGCGCCTTTTTGCGGCTTAATAGGCGGCATGAATTGTATCGTCACCGCTGGCCCAACTTACGAACCGCTCGACGACGTGCGCCGGCTCACGAATTTTTCCACGGGCCGGCTCGGCACGGAACTCGCCAACTATCTCACCACCCGCGGCCATAAAGTAACATTGCTCATCGGTGAGTCTGCAACTTGGCCGGGCGCACGCAAGGCGAAGTCGGTCATCGTCTTTTCTACCACGGCTGATTTGCGGGCGAAGCTGAAAGCATTTCGCGGCAAAAAAGTGGACGCCATTTTTCACGCGGCGGCGGTGAGCGATTTTGCGTTCGGAAAAATGTTCACGCGCTCGGCGGCCGGCAAACTTCAGCCGTTCAAACCGACCAAGAAAATTTCTACGCGAGGCGGCAACCTGTTGGTAGAACTGGTGCCCACGCCAAAGATTCTTGCCGAACTACGCAGGTGGTATCCCAAGACCAGCATCGTGGGTTGGAAGTTTGAGGCGGATGGCAAACGCACGAACGCCATCGGCGCGGCGCAACGGCAGATTGTGGATTGCGACACGGACGCCTGCGTGGCAAATGGTCCGGCTTATGGCAAGGGTTTCGGACTGATTTGGCCCGGCGGGCGGGCGCATCTGGCCGATGCACCCACACTTTTCGCCGACTTGGAACAGGCGCTTTGAGAAGCCGACTGCTTATTTCACCTTCCACGCGGAGTCGAGGAGTTCCTTGTCGAAAGTTCCCGGCACGACGCCTTCAGTGGCATAGATGTAAAGCGCGCAGCGATAGACACAGTTCACCACTCCAGCGACCCATGTCAGCGGCAGGGCAATCAGTAGCATCGAGCCCATGCCAGCAAAAAATATCAGCATATAATGCAGGTGAAAATGGAAGCCCAGATAAAATCCAGCCGCGCCCGCACCGATAATTACCAACAGCAGCAACATCATGAAAACAAATCCAAACGCCAGCTCCAGCCCGACAAAACCGATGACCAGTTCGCCCCAAGAACGTTTGAGAGTGCCGGCAGAACTGCGAAGAAGTTTAAGCGGATTCGCCGTTTCCGGTTCGCGCACCAAAGCCGGGATGATGAAGATGCACGCCGCGCTCCACGCGATGCCGATGAAACTGGCGATGAGTTTGCCGATCAAGCCGACGCGCTCCTCGATGGCACTGATGATATAACCAACGAGCCCGGCGAACAGCGACCACAGCAGCACGGCCCGCCAGCGGGCTGTCGCAAAACGAAAACCGCGGCGGATGGATACGGCCTCACCATTCAATGCCTGCATGATTTCATGGTAAAACGCAACATTGCTGAAAGTGGCAAAGAACATGGAGGTAAAATAAACGAGCGTAAAAAACGGCGTCGCCCACCAATGGCTTGATAAGGCCACCATCATGCCGGTTTCCCCAATCTTTACCGACTGGCCAGATGTGTGTTTAGCCGGTTGAACCAACATTTCGCCCAAGGTGCTCCAGTGTGCAGTAGAAAAATAAGAATGTCCGGTGGGATACAGCGCGATGGGTGCGATGTAAAAAAGCGCGATGATTATTGCCAGTGCAATCGTGATAAATGGAAACAGGAGCAACTTTTTTTCGCGGAACAAGACGGCGAATGACGCCTTCAACAACCGGCTACTGCGTTTGATTTTGTTCATGGTGTTTTCCTTTGTTTGATGAATGAAAGAATGTGCGCCTCATTCAGCCCGTGACTGCGCGCCTCCGTCAGCATTCGGTGGTAAAGCTCCGTGAGCTTGGCCTTTTTTTTTGCTTCGGGCAGCGTGCCGATGGCGTCGTCCAGCTTCACGAACGAGCCGAAGCCGCGCTGGCCGTCAATCAAACCCTTGAGCGCCAGCTCGCGATACGCCTTGGCCACGGTGTTGGGATTCACGCCGAGCGCCTGGTTCAATTCGCGGATGGTCGGCAGGCGGTCGCCGCTGGCCAGCGTGCCGTCAGCCATCGCCGAGGTAAGCCGGTTGGCAATTTGTTTATAGACCGGGATGCCCGAGTGCAACTCGATCTTCCAGCCTTTGATTAGTGTTGGGACGCTCATGGTTGAACTATTGTCCTAGGACAGTAATACAAATAGCGCGTGGGCGTCAACGAGTTTTATTCAATGGGATTCACGCCTCAAAATTTTTCAGTTGTTTCATTGCCAGTTTCATTGGAACCCAGCCGATGAGGAAGGATAGCAGCAGGAAGGCGATGAGGCTGGCGACGACCCAGTCGCTGTGGGAATGGTAGCCGCCGCCGCCTAAAACCAGCAGCGTGAGTGAGGCGATGATGTAGATGGAGCTCAACACAAAACAAAGCGTGCCGCCGAAGCCGCTGACGATTTTGTTCGGGTTGGTTTCTTTCACGTTTGGAAACAAAACACCCAGGCCAGTCGCGAGGCCGTTGAGTGCAAACGTCATCACCGTGATGACCGCACCGAAAAAGGCGACGTCGCCCCACGGCATTTTCAGCAGCCAGCAGGAGAGGACGACGAGACCGAGCGTAACGATGAGCGAGAAAATACTAGCCAGCCAGTATTTCGTCTGCACGATGCGGGGCAAACCCATCGGCGACATCCCGACAATCCACAGGCGGGAGCCTTCGAGGGAAAATTGCGGGAAAACAAACCGCGTGGTGACGGAAGCTAGATTGAAAGCGCACGCTCCGAGGTTGAGGAACGCGACGGCGTGAATCCAGAACGGGCTGGTAAGCTGATGGGTGAAGTTGCGAAGGTTGATGATGTAGGCGCCAAGCAAGCCGAAGAACATCACCGACTGACCCCATTGCGTGGTGTCGCGCCAGAACATCCGTAAATCTTTCACGGCGATGGCGCGGGTATCGGGCCGGAGGAAAGGAATTTTCTCTGCAAACTTTTCTAGGAAGCCCGGGGCTTGGGATTTTTTTTCGGCGCTGTGGAAATTAAATTTGAATCCGCTACCACCACGACTCTGCACGGCAGAGGCGGTGTCGTAAAAAAGATTTCCGAACCGCGTGAACGCAAGACTGCCGAAGAACAGCGTGTGGCTCAACAGCACGCCGGCAAAGAACACTGCGTTTTGCGTGATGCCCTCGGCCCATTGCAACACGGCAGTAGAAAGCCAGTAGCTAGGCAAAATCGGGAAGAGTGTGAAGCGCGTCTTGGCAAGTAGCTTATCCAACGCTTCCCAGGTGCGCTTGTCGAGCAAGTCGTCGTCCACAGGGTTTGCCTTCCACCAGAACGCGACGAACGCGAGCAGCACCAGCGCGAGCAACAGCAACACAATCTGAAAACTTTTCCGGTCCAGATGCCGCCCGATGGCGATGGCCGCTGCCGAGCCAAATACTCCGGGCAAAATTATAAACAGTCCGATGAGCAGCACTGTCAGCGGATAAAAATGCCACGGCACATCGCGCACCAGCCCGAACGCGACGAGCAGCGGCGCGATCAAAAACAAAAACGCCCACGAGGCAAGAATGCTCGTCTCGATAAATTTCCAGTTGAAAATGGTCTGGGTGGAAACCGGCAGCGACAGGAGAAAGGACGTTTCCCGGTTGCGGAATAAATTCGTGTAAGCGATGACGAGGTTGCTCAACAGCAGCAGCGCGAAAAGAAAAGCGAAGAGTGTGAACATCAGCCGCTCGGTCAGCACCGCGCCGAGGCCGGGAAACTTGGCCATGAATTTCATGCCCCGGTAAAACAGTTCAAACGCCAGCACCAGATACCCCGCGATAAAAAATCCGATGATGCCAGTGAGCAGCCGCGATTGCTGCCGGATGGCCAGCAGCCGCCGCCAACTATGGACGGTGTTCACGCGTAGCAGTAACAGCAGCGGTGAAAATTTTGGTGCAGGGGCTTTTTCGGGCACGCACAAAAAGTAAGCGCCAACGCCTTCGGCGGCAACCCGCGAAATTCTCCAGCCGGAGCAGAAATGTTGCCGCCGGTTTTGCCGCTGCGCAGAGGGCTATTTTATCCGCGTCTTCTGGTAATCACCCCGGCTGAAATATTTTTCCAGCCAGACGTAGGCGCAGATGAAAAAATAGCGGCTGCCCATTTCTTTGAGCTTGAGCTTGGGCTCGCCAAACCGCCGGTTGCGCCAGGTGATGGGCATGACCGTCCACGAATAGTTCCGCACCATGGCTTTCAATGGCAGTTCCACTGTTAGATTGAAATGCGGCGAGATCAGTGGCTCGCAGCCCTGTATAACGGTGCGCCGATACGCCTTGAAGGCATTCGTGGTGTCGTTCAGGGAAACTCCGAAAACGACACGGATCAAAAAATTTACCACACGGTTCAAATAAAGTTTCACGCGCGGGTAGTCAATCACCCCGCCGCCTTTGATGAAGCGACTACCGAAAACACAATCCCAGCCTTCATTCAACTTCTTCCAATAAGCCGCCACTTCGCGAACGTCGTCAGACTCGTCGGCCATCATAATCACCACGGCATCGCCGGTGCAACGACGCAGGCCAAAGGTGACCGCGCGGCCAAAACCATTTTGGCCGGTGTTCTGAATGGGATATAGCGCGGGAATTTTCTTCCGCAATTCCTGCAACACCGTCCACGTTGCATCCGTGCTGCCGTCATCCACCACGAGAATCTCGTGTGGAATTTTATTCAGGTTCATCTCCAGATGAAGATGTTCGACGGTGGCGGGCAACGCTCCCGCTTCGTCGCGCGCGGGAATGACGATGGACAATAGTTGCAGCGGTGGCGCCGTCGGGTTGGGCGCATTTAATTTGGGCGGGTTCTTGTCCATCAGGAATTGGAAATCTCCAACCAGTTTGGATTCTGCTCTGCGTGCGCGGCAATTTCATCCAGCACTTGAGGCAACAATGTCTTCGGCGACCAGCTCCAGGTTTTTTCTGCGAGAGAGGAATCCAAAACCATCCACGGGATGTCGAACGGCCGCGGGTTGGCATCGGCGGCCACGGCGTGCTTGCCGAAACGCGCATCGCACCAGTCGTGTAATTGCGCGAGCGACATGGAATTCTTTGCGCCGCCACTCAAGTTGGCGATGCGTGGCTTGTCTTTGCAGTCGGATTTCATCTGCGCCAGCAACACCGGCACGAGGTCGCGCGGGTGCAGGCAATCACGCACCTGATGGCCGCCGCCATCGAAACCGATGTATTTTAGCGGACGACGGCGCAGGTGCGAGTTGAGCCAAAATGAAAAAATTCCTTGGTCGGCTTTGCCAAATTGTCCTGCGCCTGCGAGCACGCCGCAGCGGTTGACCCAGACCGGAAATTGAAACGTCTCCGCGTATTCGAGCGCGACGGCTTCGCTTGCTAGCTTGCTGGAACCGTAGAGCGAAATCGGCGGCGCGGTGGAAAACTTTTCACTGACACCGGCGGCGGAAATTCCTTCCAGCAATATTTCATTTCGCTTCGGGCGAAATGCTTTTTGATGCAGCTCCATCGGCAGCGCCGCGAGCGGTGGCACGGAATAGACGCGGCTGGTGCTCAATAAAATCAGCCCGGCGCGGTGCGTCTTACAGTATTCTAGAATGTTAACCGTGCCCCAAAGATTATGTTCGAGCAACTGACGCGAGCTGGTCTTTCCGTCCACGCCAGCCAGCACGCTGGGATTCGCGGCGGCATCAATCACGAAGTCGGCGGCGGGGAGTGTTTCAAAATCCGTCGCGCTGCGAACGTCGGCATGCATGATTTTTACGCCGAGCTTGGCGAGTTCACGGCGATTGAGTTCGCTGCCGGGGCGGATGAAATTATCCACGCCAGTGATTTGAAGATTTTCGCCCGCCTCCAGCAGCGCGCGGGTCAGCGTGCTGCCCACAAACCCACAGATGCCGGTAACGAGAATTTTCATGCGCGTTTAGCTGGCAATGACGGCGGCGTGAATCTGTTCGAGAATCGCTTTTAAATCAAACTGGTATTTCCAGTTCGGATAATGCTTTTGAAATTTCCGCACGTCGCTTACATACCAGATGTGGTCACCGATGCGATTGTCCTCGACGTAGGAATAGTCGAGTTTTTTACCGCTGATTTTTTCACACATCCCGATGGCTTCCAGCATGGAGCAATTAGAATGGCGGCTACCACCCATGTTATAGACTTCGCCGGAGCGCGGCTGCAAAGTGAATTGCCAGAATGCCTCCACGAGGTCGTGGCTGTGGATGTTATCGCGCACCTGCTTGCCCTTGTAGCCGAACACGCGATACGGACGGCCAGTCGCAGTGCATTTCATAAGGTAGGCGAGAAAACCGTGCAACTCCGTGCCAGCGTGGGCCGGGCCGGTGAGGCAGCCGCCACGAAAAATTGCCGTCTTCATCCCGAAGTAACGGCCATATTCTTGCACCAAAATATCCGCCGCAACTTTGCTCGCGCCAAAAAGCGAATGCTTCGTCTGGTCAATGGACATCGTTTCATCAATGCCCTCGTGATACGCATGCGCCGGATCAATTTCCCAGCGCAATTCCAGTTCACGCAACGGCAGCAAGTTCGGCGTGTCGCCATAAACTTTATTTGTGCTGGTGAAAATAAAAACCGCTTTGGGACAATGTTGCCGCGTAGCTTCGAGAAGGTTCAGTGTGCCGACGGCGTTGACGCTGAAATCCGTGTGAGGCTCGCGCGCCGCCCAGTCGTGCGAAGGTTGCGCGGCGGTGTGGACGACGACTTTTACCGAGGAACCGAGCTTGGCGAAAAGTGTATTCACCGCATCGTTGTCGCGGATATCCACGGATTCGTGGCGATAATTCTTAAGCGATTTTTCCAGCTTGGTGCGCGTGAGCGCAGTGGAAGCCTCGGCGCCGAAGAAGCGTGCGCGCATATCGTTGTCCACGCCCACCACGTCATAGCCTTCCGCGTGAAAGCGCTGGCAAGTTTCAGAACCGATAAGTCCGGCGGAACCGGTGACTAAAGCGACGCTCATAAATTATTGCTGCTGGCGGAAAATCATGCCCGCCGCTCAAGGCTTTTGCAATGACATCCATTCCGGGAACGTGCTGACATTTGGCCTCCAGCGAAACAACAAATTTTGCCTCAACCGGCCAAAACTTTTTCGTAGATGCCTTTGAATTGACGTGCCACGTCCGGCCACGTCGCGGGTTTGGGTGGCGCGGGCAATGTAGGAGCAGCGGCGTAGAACTTTTTTAGTGCAGCAGCGGTGACGGACACCGTGTCAGTCACCGGGCAGAATTGTGTGCCTGCCCCAAACGAGCTGCGCGCCCACGGCAAGTCGCTCAAGAGCAGTGGACATTCGCACGCAGCGGCTTCGAGCGCGGAGAGACTCAAGCTTTCCATCGCGCTTAACAGCACGAAGCCACGCGCGGCGCGGTAAATTTTTGCGAGCGCATTGCGGTCGTTCACGCCGCCTTCGTAGCGGATAAATTTTGGATTGGCCTTGGCGAGAGCGAAAAACTTCTGCGCATAGGCGTCGCTCTCCGCGTAGGACTTGCCCAAAATCCACACGGGTGTTTGCGCGGCGATGGCGGCTTGTGCGAGTTCCAGCACGCGCTTGCGCTCGGTAATCGTCGCGGTGCAGACCAGCCATTCACCGCGTTGGCTTTTTTGGGCGGCGAAAAATTCCGGCTCCACGCCGTTGGGAACAACGAAAACTTTTTCCGGCAGCGCGCCAAACTTGTATTCCATCAAGTGCTTTTCCCATGGAGTGAGCGCGATGAGGGCGTCGGCGCGGCGGTAGCTTTCCCAGCCGAATGCGTGCGCCATGACGCGCGGTGCAAAGTTTTCCACGCCCCAGCGGAAGACGCGACGTGCGCCGCGTTGTAGCGGTGTCTGCGAGCCTTGCGCCGTGAGGAGGTTGGCGATGATAACTTTGATTCTTTTCTGCCGCGCGAACTCGATTTGATCTACGGGCATGATGCCAACGTAATGTATGAGGTCGCCGGTTTGCGTAGCGTCCCACCAGCGCAAAGGTTCGGCGGCAACGCCGATTTCAGCGAGCGACGCGAGTGTGCGTTCAATCTGGATAGCTTGTCCGCCGTGCGCGAGGGCGAACGGCAGCGTGCAGTTGAACAAAATTTTCATCGGGCGGAGCGACGTTGGTTCCGGCAGTGATGCTGGCAGGAAGAATTTTTGCGGACAATGCTTTTATTCGCCTGCGCCAGTATCAGCCGACTTTGCCGGAAAATAATTTCAAGCCCGCCGTGCCTGCGACGATCATTACCAAGCAGACGATGCGCGCCACTTCGCGTGGTTCACCGAGAAAAAGCATTCCCACCGCCGCTGTGCCGGCTGCGCCGATGCCGGTCCACACCGCGTAGGCTGTGCCCATCGGGATGGTCTTCAGCGAAAGCGACAGCAGCCAGAAACTCACGGTCATCGTGGCAAACGTCGCCGCCGTTGGCCAGAGCCGCGTGAAGCCATTCGTGTATTTCATTCCGACCGCCCAGCCGATTTCTAGGAGTCCGGCGAGGATGAGATAAAACCAAGGCATAAATAATTCAGGAATAGTTTAACTGCGCTGACAGAGAAAAACACCTTCTTCCCCTGAGTTGGCAATCCATTGTTCGGCAACATTAAGGCCCTGTCGCGCTAAAATTTTGTGAACTTGTTCCGGCATGTAGCGGTAAGAGAAAAATAGTTGGATGGCCTCGCCGCGCGTAAAGGCAAATTGTTTGCCGCTGACGCAAATTTTCCGCGCCCGGCGAAAACGAAATTTAGCTACGAAGCGTTTTAAGCCCAAGTCACCGGTCCCGATGCTGAAAAACAACTCGCCATCACACGGCTCCACGCCGAGATCGTAGAGAAACGAGGTCAGCCAGTCGCGTGTGAGCGGGTTGTCGTATTGCGGTAGAATCCGCTTCATGCCGGCAGTGTAGTCATCGCCGGGGGCAAGGTTGGCGCTGAACAGTAAAAAATCATTTGGGCGCAACAGTCCCGCGAGTTTTGGCAAAATCTGGCGCGGTTCGAAATTGGGGATCATGCCGAAGAATGTGATGAGTGAGACCTGAGGCGTGACTAGAGAATGTTCCAGATTACTTGCCGTCGCTAAATCGCAGACAAAGGGGTAAATACTTTTTGTCGGCAAAATTTTCAACGCCGCCTTTCGTGCCACCAAAACCATCGCGGTGCTAACATCGCTGGCGGTGTAGGAAATTTTTTTACGGCGCGCGGACAACTGTTTCAGCAATGACACATCCTTCTGCCCGCCCCCGCAGCCCAGGCCGATGACGTGAACTGACTTTGCTTGAATTCTTTTTACCGTGGCGATGAAAGCCTGGTCGTAAGTGGCCAGACAATTTTTATCGTAGCGCGCAGGTGAATGGGTTTCGTGTAACGCGAGCCATTTTTGGGTTTGCTTGACGCTATCGTAATGAAATTTGTGGTTCACGCGCCGTGTGCGCAACGAGGCGAGCAGATCGCGCCGGACATTTTCCGGGAACTGGCTGGGATCAATCGCAACTTTGACGGCAGAATTCATTCGTAATTATTTCTGCGGAAAAACCTGGTAGAGTAACAGGTAAATCACCACGCCGGTTATGGAGACATACATCCACAGCGGCCACGTCCAGCGGGCAATTTTTTTGTGCGCCTCAAAGTTTTCTTTCTTCGCTCGCCATAGCGTCATCAAAATCATCGGGACGATCACGACGGCGAGAACCGTATGCGTGAACAGTATTAAAAGATAAATTGGTTTAAACCAATTGGCGGGGAATACGGTCCGTCCAGCGTAGAAATGATACGTCAGGTAGCAGCCCAGAAAAATGGCCGAGGTGCAGAATGCCGAGATCATGCAGTTGCGGTGCGCGATTTTGTTACCGCGCTTGATGAAGATATAGCCCAGCGTAAGGAACACGGCGCTCAAGCCGTTGAGCGTGGCATTGACGGGGGGCAGGTCGTGGACGGTCATGGTTCGTTTTCCAGCTGGCGGACGGTGGTGAGGATTTTTGGCAACACGGTGTTCGTCCAGTCCACACCTTCGCCGCCGGTTTCAAAAACGGCGCGGAGTTGTGCGCGTTTGTCCACGACGACAAAATAGGTGCTATGGATGAAGAGGTCGGCGGGGTTCTGCTGCTCTTCCGGCTTCACGGGCTGGGAAGCCAACTTCAAGTCGCCAGCGGCGAGCTTGGCAATTTCATTTTTTGCGCCAGTGAGAAAAGTCCATCGGCGGAAGTCTGCGCCGTAGTGCGTGCCGTATTTTTTCAACAACTCCGGCGAATCATATTCCGGAAAGGTGGTGAGTGTCACGAGCAGGGCAGTGCTGTTGGCGGGGATTTTTTCTTGAAGTGATTTCATCTGCGTCGTCATGCGCGGGCAAGGTCCGGCGCAACTGGTGAAGATAATGTCGGCCACCCAAACGTGGTTAGTGAAATCAGCGAGAGTTGAAATGTTTCCGTCTTGATTGGTCAGCGTGAAGTCTGCGATCTGGCTGAACACGGGCAGCGGAGTTTTTTGCGAACGCGAGTTTTGCAGAAGCGAGACGAAAACCGCCAGCCCGAGCAACCCGAAAGCCAAGCTACTGCCCAGCCACACGGAGCGCGGCAAAGGGCGGGAGTTTTCAGCCATGAATCTAAGCTGCAAAAGGCAGTGAGTTTACTCGAAGCTTTTTGGCTTTGCAGCGCTGGCTTGGGATTTCATCCACTTGTCGAAATCTTCCTGTGACTCGACGAGGACGAAGCCGCCGGCCATTTGCGAGTGGCCACCGCCGCAAAGTTGTGCGCAGACGACTTGATAGCGCCCGAGTTTCGTGGGTGTGAAGGTCAGCGGAATGCGCAGACCGGGAATCGCGTCCTGGGTCATCCGCATGGCCACAAGCTTGAAGGAGTGGATGACATCTTTGGAGCCGAGATAAATAATGACGGGCTTGTTGACGACGACGTGAAGGTTGCCGTTGTAATACTGGATGTCGTCGAGGCCGTGTTCGTCCTTCGGGTCAACGCCAAAAATGTTGTTGTCGGCAACGAGTTTCATTTCTTGCGCGCCGAAAATTCCATCCGGCCCAGCGTAGCGATAATTCCAGCCGAACTGTTGCGCCTGTATCTGGATCACCGTGGAATCTTTCGGCTCAGGAAATTGCTGGACGTTTTTGCTCCAGAGTTTCACGGCAACCAGCAGCAGGCAGGCCTCAATGAGGACGATTGCGATCTCAGTGTATTTCGGCAGGCTGCTTTTGGAGCCGGTGTAGTTGGCAGTGGCGGCGCGCTTGGCGTTGAAGCGCCAGAGGGTGTAGCAGAAATAGGCGACCCAGCCGATGAAGAGCACGATCATCAGGTAGTGGACATAGACGATGAGGTCGTCAATAGGCTTCGCGCTGACCGAGGCGCGGGCGGGCAGTCCGAGGATGTTATGGGCAAACCAGTCGTTCATGTTTTGGAAAGTTTTTTTGCGTTTTCGGCGGCGGCGTTCAGTGCCTCGCTCTTGCGGATGATGTAAATGAGAAAGGTTAGGAACGTCGCCAGCACTGTGCCGATGACGCCCATCAAAGTGAAGATGCCCCAGTTCATGCCATCGGCCATCGGAGAATCGATGTTGCCGCCGTAGCACGTCGCGCAGGCAAATACTTGTGTCGGCGCAAGAATGACGAGCGCGAGCAGCAATAAAATTTTGGCGGACAACTTCACAGGTAGCTGATTTTTTTCAGTTTCTTCAAAAAATAAATGCCGTAGATGATGATGAGAATG
Organism: uncultured Verrucomicrobia subdivision 3 bacterium; assembly: GCA_903847285.1. Next base: position 103,030 of record CAINDH010000070.1, read on the forward strand.
CCAGTTGCGATCCCTGCCACGCCCCAGCCGGGCTGGCTGTTGCTGAACGCCCACGCCGCGCAGCCAAACGACAGCGAGGTTAGCAGCGTTACAAAAATTAGATGGAAGGCCTTTAGCGACATTTCAATTCAATGCATCGCGGTTCCTACCGGAAAATCACTCATCGCCCACAATGTCAAGCCGGCCAGACCGATGACAAAAAACACGGTGAAGGCGAGCACGGTATAAACGAGTTTTTTTTCGGACAACAAATGCATCAGGAAGCCAGCCACAAAAAAGGCGTTCACGGCCGCGATGGTGAGGATGATGGCAACCTTGATCGTCCAACTGTAATGCGGCAGGAACGAGGCGTAAATCATGAGGCTCGTCGCAATCAACACAACGGTAAAGACGAGGGCGCAGAGCTTGATCTGGCTCTGCATCGTGAAAGGTTTTTCAGATTCGCTCATAAAATTTATCAAAAGTTTTTCAGGTCAGATACATCACCGGGAACAGGAAAATCCAGACCAAATCAACGAAGTGCCAGAACAGGCCGGAGACTTCAATACGGTTGGTGAAACGTTCGGGATCCGTCTTCCACATCCGGCTACCAGGACCCCAGAGATAAAAAATCACCAGCGTGCCGCCGAGGATGTGCAATGCATGCAGACCGGACATGGTGAAATAAATCGCGGTGAAGGTGTTGTGCCACGGGCCGTAGTTTTGCATTTTTTTGATGTCCGCGGCCTTGATTTCAATTTCCTTGTGAACGGTCTTCTTCGCCTCTTCCGTGCGGAGATCCATCAGTTCTTTACGGTCTTCAACGATGTGCCCTTCGATGGTGACCGTGCCGGTTTTTTTCTTGAGGTCGAAATCGGCGGACTGTGATTTGAAATGGCCGTCGGCAAACTGGCCGGCGTATTCGCCGCTGCCAATGGCGATTTCGTAATGGTTAAATTTGTCGTGATACTCGTAGGATTTAATTCCCAAGAACGACAGCGCGAGCAGGATGGTGCAGGCGTGGAAGAATTTGAATTTACCGAAGTCGCGCACCTTGCACGCTGCCCACGCGAGCAGCGTGGTGATGGCGGAAAGCGCGAGCAGCAGCGTGTTGATGGTGCCGAGCGTGACATTCAGCCAGCCATGCGGCCACATGCCCGGCTCCGCACCGGCGCGCAGCAAAACGTAGGCGGAAAAAAGCCCACCGAAGAGCATTACTTCAGACGCAAGAAAAAGCCAGATGCCCAGCTTGGCGTTGTAGAGGCCGGTATCCGGCCGGTTTTGGACTGTATAGGGGATTTCCATGAAAAATTATCGGTGGTGAAATTTCAGTGATGCGCGTGGTGGCCGTGGTCGTCGTGACCGTGAGCGGCGGCGGGGAATTCCGCCTGCGGCGCGTAGCTGCCTTCGTAGCCGGGCGCGTTGTATTCGTAAGGGCCACGCACGATGACGGGCGCCTGCGGGAAATTTCCGTGCGGCGGCGGCGTGGGCGTGTGCCAGTCGAGCGTGGTGGCTTCCCACGGGTTTGTGCCGACTTTTTCACCGTGCGCAATGCTCCAGAAAATATTGATGATGAAAGGAATTTGCGCTAGCCCCAGCCCGATGGCGGCTGCGAGAATCCACGTGTTCAATTCCATGACGGAGCCGGGCAGAGTATCAATCGCGCCGGGCACGCGCGCGGCGGAATAATTCACGCC
>CAINDH010000071.1 GCA_903847285.1 uncultured Verrucomicrobia subdivision 3 bacterium
AAAATCCGCCAGTTGTTCGTGCCGGACAAATCCCAGTTGTTTGTCGGCGAGCCGAACCATTGCAACGACGCGTAATTATTCGTCGGGCCGGGAATGAAAACGAACGACGCGGCGGCATCGCTGGCGGGCAGCGTTTGCAGCGACGGAGAAAAACCGGCGGTGATGTCACGCGTCTGGATGTCCCAGCCGCCTTGATTGATTTGGTAGCTGACGATGTTATCCCCGTTGTTCGCGCCGCCGCTTTCGGGCGAGACAATCAGCACGCCGCTCGTCGGATCCACGCCGGGAATGACAAGATGATACGTGCCGACGCCCGTGTTGGTGACGTTGAACGGTGCACTTTGCAAAGTCACGCGCGCGTCGCCCATGAACTTACCCGCGATGACCGTGTGGTTCGTGAGCGGCACGCAAACAAACGCGACGTAATCTTGTTCCGCGCTGCCATTGTCATCGTGGCAGGTGATCGTCCAGGTGCCGTCGGCGTTGGTATTGGAAAGCGCAAAGTTCGCCTCATTTTTTCCGCCACAGACGAGCAGCACGGCGTTGCTACGCGAATCCAAACCGAACGGTTTCAAATTCACCGTGGTCTTGCCGCTGCCGTTGTCAATGACGTGCGTGCCGAGAATCAAATTCGGATTTCCAAGCAGGTGATTGTTCGCGCCGCCGTTGACGCCGCCGGAATTGTTCAACCAGCCGCCATACCAGCCGTTCGTGTAGGGAAAATACGCGGCGGCCACGTTGAAATTATATTCGGCATTTTGCGGTGCTTGAAAAACGGGAATCCAAAATTGTCCGCTGGAGCCGGGCGTTGCGCTGGCGTTGCTGTCAATCGCGCTCGTGCCGTAATTCATTCCGGGAAAATTCGTCTCGCCATTGTCGCGCCCGTTTTGGTTGATCGAACTGATAAGGATGCCATTGGTCACATCGTCAGTGGAATCCGCGCCGATTTGCACGTTGTAGTCTGCGCGATTGGAACCGACGCGCACTCGAAAATCATTGATGGAAAGCGCGGTCGTGACGGTGACGGAAGTGGTGTTGTTGGCGGTGTCATTCTGCACAACGTCAATGTTCGCCGCTGAAATAGAATGTTGCACCGCCGCCGCTTCGACTGAAACCAAGCCAGCGAACAACGCTCCGACTACACTCATCATCACTTTTTTGAACCAAGGCATATCAATATCAAGGGCGATTTGACTGAAGAAATTTCGCAAGACCCACCAAGTCATCAGTGCCGATGACATCCACGCCAGCGGATTGCAGTTCGCGCCAGCCCGCGAGCGTGTCGGGAATCGCCCAGAAGCGCAGACGGCGTCCCTGCTGATGCACGTGCTCAACGAGTTGGCGCAACTTGCTTTGTTCGTCTTCAGGAAACGCGCCGTGGCCACGCCACTTGAAGTTTTGCGTCCAATTTTCGCTGATGAGCGGGACGAGTTGCGGGGAGAGATTGGTTTTCATATCAAGAAGACGACCGTCAATAGCTGCGTAGCGCAGCGGTTCCGCCGCGATCATTTCCAGCGAGCGATTGCCGGTAAGCAGGATGTTCAGCGAATTGGTTTGAGTTTTTGTGGCAGCGAATGAAGTCAGGAGGTTGGTGTAGCCAAGCAGCACTTGCCGCAACGCGACGTAAGTAGGTTCTGCCGCTGACTTCACGTCAATCATCAGTGTGAAGGAAACGTCGTTGGTGAAAACGTGACCACCGTTTTGCCGAATGCGTTCGCGCAGCGGATCGAGATACAGCGCCTGCAACGTGCGTTCAACTTTCACATCAGCGAGGTTGTGCGCGACGAGCAATTGGCCATCAACCAACCAGATGTCTGCTTCCACGCTGTCAAAACCTTGCGCCAGGGCATCGAACAGCGGATGCGGATGTTCGTAGTCGTTGTGCGCGTGAGCTGACAGTAAAACATCCCCAGCAAAAACCTTCGCATTCATCGCCAGTCCCAGCGCGATAATCACGGCAAAGGCGGACCGGCGGATGCTCGTCGGTAATTTCATACACGCTTAATGGCCGTTCCCAGCGAGCGGACTGGTGAACACCGCGCGATGAATCGGCGCGGGATATGACGCGTTCATTCCTTTCGCCTCCGCCCAGAGAATGCGATTCAACGCGTCTTCCGGTGCGCGGTCGTATTCGCGGAAGTTCATCTTGGCTGATTCTTTCGCACCAGGAGATTTTTCAGTGTTGCGCGCCGTCAGATTCACGCCCGGTGTCAGCGGATTGTAAGTAGCGATTTCCGCGTCCTTG
>CAINDH010000072.1 GCA_903847285.1 uncultured Verrucomicrobia subdivision 3 bacterium
AGAACCACTCGTAATTGTGGTCACCTTTTTGTAACACACAGAATTTTGTGGTGTCAAGGAGGGGTTATTGACCGAAACAGGGTAAATGAGAGGAACTGATAACGAAAACTGCTCTTGCCATCAGGGTTTTTTCGGATAATTTCTGCGACTCGCGTTCAGGAAAAATTCCAGCGCACGAACTATTATTTTATGGCAACAGCAAGCGATCTTCGCCGCGGCATGGCGATCAACTACAACGGTGACATCTCCGTCGTCCTCGAGTTCCAGCACCGCACGCCGGGCAACCTGCGCGCGTTCGTGCAGGCGACGCTCCGCAGCATCCGCACCGGCAAAGCTTCCGATGTGCGTTTCAGCTCCACGGAAAAAATCGAGCCGGTGCCGATGATGACCACCAAAATGGAATACAGCTACAAAGACGGCAGCGATTACGTTTTCACCGACCCGGAAAATTATGAAACCGTGACGCTCGCGGCGGAACTCGTCGGCGATGCGAAAGATTACCTTACCGAAAACGGCCTCGTGACCGTGACGTTCGTGGAAGAAAAAGCGGTCAGCGTAGAAATTCCCTCCAGCGTTATTCTCACCGTGACTGATGCGCCAGAAGGCATTCGCGGCGATTCCGCCAACAACGTCCAAAAAGCTGTGACGGTCGAAACCGGCATCACCGTGCAGGCACCGCTGTTCATCAAGACCGGCGAAAAGATCAAGGTGGACACGCGCACCGGCAAATACATGGAACGCGCCTGATATTTCGACAACACAAATTTCAAAGCCCGCCGTTTGGCGGGCTTTTTTATTCACTGAAACTTTACGAGGAATTGCTTTCAAAGCCAGAACGCATCGGTTAATCCTGTGCCAGCGCCTATGTCAAATCACCCTCAAGGCGAAAAAATCTATCGCGGCATTGCTGTTTCCGGCGGTGTTTGTCGCGGCAAAGTGCTTGTCCTCCACCGCGCGCGGCACATCATCGCGCGCCGCGAGCTTTCTGAAGATGCTGTCATTGGAGAAATCAAACGTTTCGAACACACCCTCGTCCGCACCCGCACCCAAATTAAGGAAGTCCAACGTCGTGTCACGGAAAACATGAGCGATACCGAGGGCGACATCTTCGAGGCGCATTTGCTGATGCTCGAAGATCGCGTGGTGATTGATGAAGTCTTCCGCATGATCCGCGAGCAAAAGGTGAATGCCGACTTTGCCTACCACAGCGTAGCCACCCGCTATATAGCGGCGATGGAGCAAGTGGAAGATGATTACCTTCGCGAGCGTGCCGCCGACATGAAAGACCTGACCGGTCGCGTCCTCGACAATTTGCTCGAGGTGAAAGATGCGTTCGACCTCAAGCATATTTCCGAACCTTGCATCCTCGTCGCGCATGAATTAAGCCCGTCCACCACCGCGCAGTTAAACAAAAAACTTGTGCTCGGCTTTGCGACGGACATCGGGGGCAAGACGTCACACACGGCTATCATGGCCCGCTCGCTGGACATTCCCGCCATCGTGGGGCTTAAAAACATCAGCGAGGAATTACAGACGGGCGACTACGCGTTGCTGGACGGTTATAACGGCACTGTCGTCATCAATCCGACCGACAAGACTTTATTCGAATACGGTCAGCTAGAAAAAAACAAGGCCACGCTCGACGAAAAACTTCGCGAAGTGCAATGGCTGCCAGCCGTCACGCTCGATGGCAAAGCCGTTCATCTTTCCGCCAATATTGAAGACCAGTTCGATGTCGAATCTGTCCTCCAGCACGGTGCTGAAGGCGTAGGGCTTTTTCGCACCGAATTTCTGTTCATCAACCGCGAGAACCTGCCCGGCGAGGAAGACCAATATCAAGTGTATCGGCAGGTCGCCACCGCGTTGAAACCGCAGCAGGTCATCATCCGCACGCTGGATCTGGGCGGTGACAAGTTTGCGTCTCACTTACAGCTCGCGAAAGAAGTGAATCCCTTTCTCGGCTGGCGCGCGATCCGGTTCTGCCTCGCGCAGCCGGAAATGTTCCGCGCCCAGCTCCGCGCCATCCTCCGCGCCAGCGCCGAGGGCAACGTCAAGATGATGTATCCCATGATCTCCGGCTTGGATGAATGGAATCGCGCCACCGCGTTGCTCGAACAATGCAAAGTTGAGTTGCGAGCGGAGAAAATTGCCTTCGATGAAAATCTTGAAGTCGGCGCGATGATTGAAATTCCTTCTGCCGCGCTCATCGCCGACTCGCTCGCCAAGCGCGTGAAATTTTTTAGCATCGGCTCTAACGATCTCATCCAATACACGCTCGCCGCCGACCGCACGAACGAGAAAGTCTCACACCTCTACGAGCCGACGCATCCGGGCATTTTGCGGCTCATCAAGATGACCGTGGATGCCGCGCATAAGACCGGCATCTGGGCGGGCGTCTGCGGAGAAATCGGCGGCGACCCCGTGCTGGTGCCATTGCTCATCGGCCTTGGCGTGGATGAATTAAGCTGCGCGCCCGCCGTGATTCCCGAAGTGAAATACATCATCCGCCGCATCAAATATTCCGAGGCGAAGGCCCTCGCCGGCTTCGCGCTGGAATGTGAATCGCCCTCCGAAATCTACGCCCGCTGCGTTGAACTTGCCCGCGCCACTGCGCCGAGCTTGTTCGAGAATAAAGCTTAACTTTTCGCACGGCGCAAAAAACCCGCTACACCCGGCGTTGATTCCGCCGATGAATCATAATCGGCCACCGCTTTGCCTGGGCCGCACTGAATCATGAATGTAGCCATCCCATCCGCCGAAATTCGCACCTATGTCACGGGCCATCTCGAAACCGTTTTCGACACCATGCTCGCCATGAAAGCCGTGCCGTCCGCCAGCAACAACGCGCCGGAAATTTCCGGCGAACGCATCACCGGCACCGTCGGCATGGCGGGCGATAGTGTCACCGGACAAATTTATCTGCACCTCACCGCGCCCTTCGCCATGAACGCCACTGCCGCCATGCTGGGACTGAAGCCCGAAGAAATTTCCGGAGACACGGAAGTGAACGATGTCATCGGCGAAGTGACGAATATGATTGCTGGCGGTTTGAAATCCTGGCTGTGCGATGCTGGCGCGACCTGCGCGTTGACCACGCCCGCCGTCATTCGCGGCAATTCATTCAGCGTCACCCCCAAGCCCGGCGTGGAATTTTTCTGCATCACCTTTGAATGCCAGGCCATCCCTGGCCTTGTGGAAGTCCACATCAAATTCAACTAAAGTTGCCCCTGTCGTTTGGCCGCGGGTAAAACTAACTCACTGCGCCGCCAAAATTTCCACGCGCAACTGACCGAGGTTTTGCAAAGGTAAACGGCGGTCGCGCGAGCCTTCCATCATTTTTTCCGCCGCTACATGGCCGTCGGCGAAGGTCACATTGGCGCGCTCAGCGTGGCGGAAATGACCGTGCGCGTAGTAGTTCGCACTCGCAAAATTTGTGGACGCATCCAAGTAATACCATTCCTCGATCATCGGATGGCTTGGCGAAGCGGGTGCTTGAAAATCATTCGCTTGCGCGGCATCGGCAAAGATAGCGGTTTCTGAAACGCTGCGAAGTTGGCTGATGTTGAGGGGGGCGCTGTAGGGGGAAAGTTTTTGGTTGTAGCCGTAACTGAAGACGACGTTGTTCGCTTTCAATTTAAATTGTGGGCTGAAGGCGTCGAGCGATGGACATAGGCGGATGTCTGACCCGTTGAGATAGGGAAATAATTTTCCGGTGGACAGATCAAACGGGCGCTGGCCTTCGGGCTGGCTGTTGTTGAGCCAGCCAAACCACCAGAGGGTTCCGCTGTTGGTGTTCCCTTCAGAAATCTTGAAACATTTTCCCGCGTTATCGTCCCAATACAGCATCGTGGCGATGCCAAGTTGCCGGAGATTACCCTGACAGTCCGCGCGTTTCGCCGTGGCTGTGGCTTTGCCCAGTGCCGGCAGCAGCATCGCGGAGAGAATGGCGATGATGGCAATGACGACAAGCAATTCGATCAACGTGAACCCGCCTTGACTGCGCTCCAACTTCACGCCCATCGGCGCATGGCGGGTTGGTTGCGGCGCGTTCGAACGAAATAATTCGTGCCGGAGTTGAAAACTACCGATGCATTTCCGGCAAATGCACGCGCGATTGCGGAAATTTTCCGGCACGCGCGCGAGAAGTTCATCGGCAATCTCCACATCCGCGCACCAGCACCGGCCCTTGAAAGCGTGCGGCGAGCAGAGCTGGCACTCGTTCGCGCCGCCACACAAGGGGCACGCCGCTGGATTGAAAAACTTCTGGTTCATGGCCGTTCCGCACGGATGCGGTAAAAGGCGGCGGGCGCCGTGGGATTTGTATCTTCCAACGTCACGCTGCCGTTCGCGCTGGGATTGCTGTTCGTGACGGTGGCCCAAGTCTGCAATTGGGTGGAGCGTTCCAAAGCGTAAATCCAGTTCGTGCGGCCATTGAAGGTTCCCTGCCATTTACCACCGCCATGATTGAGCGCAAAGTTTTGCACAGGCGTCGCGGTGAAGCCGGCGTCGGGAATGGCAGGCGCGCGCTTATGGGCGTTGTAGGGGGCGTCTAGGTCGTAATGATAAGGGCTAGCGGCCACAGAGAAACCGATCCATGAACCGTTGGTCAAGGTCATGCCATCGAGACCAATTTGCGCAAGTTCCCATTCTCCATGATAACCACTCGAGGCATAAATCGGATCGGTTGAAGTCCAGTAGGTGTTCGTCCCGCGATCGGGTGCATTCGTAAGACCGCCGCTGGCTCCGGCTTCCGTCCACATTTCCCAGTTCGGCCCATAATATCCGCCCCAGTAAACATCGCCGCTCAACACGGGACCGGCGGCGTCGATGTCCACGGTGACGTTGGTGAGAAAACGATCCGTGAAAAAATTCGTTTGCGTGGCGTCTTTAATGCCGGAGAGTCCGGCACCGGACAAACGGTAAGAAATGCCTTCCACGTAGGTTCCGAAGGTGGTCTTGATCGCGACGGCGAGCGTGGGGTCGGCGGCGTCGATGGCCTTTAACATTTCTGTGCCTGTCGCCGGACTGTTGAAACGATAACCCCAAGCCAGCGTTTTGTTGACGATGGGAGCAGGCACGCTGGAACTGGCGAAAGGTCCGACAAACGTTTCCGGGGTGTTCCATTCAATAACGAGCGCAGCGCGATTGGTTCCCGTGCCGGTCCAGAATTGGATGTCATCCAATGAGACGGCGCCGGAGTTTTGAGTGACAAACAGGCTGGCCAGCGCCAGCGATGCGATGATTTTTTTCAACGACTAATCTTTCAACAAGGTCTGCGCGAAAAATATTTCACGCGGACGGGTTTGATTTGGAAGACCAGCGAGGAGCCGGAAGATTTTTGGAAATAAAAAAACCTCCAGACTCCGGCAAAACGGGGAATGAAGGCATTCAACGAGTCCCGTCGAAAACAGATCGGCGGGCTGGCTCCATCCTTCTCTTTGCGGAGAAGTGCCTCGAATCGTTCGAGGCTGACGAGCGCAGTCAAACCGGTATCCTGACTCTGGCTTCAAACCTTTTCCCGCCTTCCCGAGCTTTCGCCCAGTGGCATTGGGAATTGTAGCCGTTACAGTGGCGCAACCGTCCCGGATTCTCACCGGGTTCCC
>CAINDH010000073.1 GCA_903847285.1 uncultured Verrucomicrobia subdivision 3 bacterium
AGCATCATGTCCGCGAGTTCGTCTTCGTTGGCCGGAGCCATCGCGATGAGGTTCGGGAAACAGCGCAGATACGAGATGTCAAACAGGCCGTGATGCGTCGGGCCGTCATTTGCGGAAAGCCCGGCGCGATCCATGACGAAAATGACGGGCAAGTCTTGCAAGCAAACGTCGTGATGGATGCAATCGTAAGCGCGTTGAAGGAACGTGGAATAAATCGCCACGACCGGCCGATAACCCATCGTCGCCATGCCGGCGGCGAAGATGACGCCGTGTTCTTCCGCGATGCCGACATCGAAATAACGGTCCGGCATTGCTTTTTCCAAATGCTTCATCCCCGTGCCAGTAGGCATCGCCGCAGTGAGGCCAACGACATCCACATTCTTTTTGCAGAGCTTGATCATCGTCTGGCCCATCACGTCTTGATACGCGGGCGGCGTGCCGGGTTTTGAGGCGGGCGTTTCGCCGGTCTTTGCATCGTAAGAACCGAGGCCGTGAAATTTTTCCGGAAATTTCAGTGCCGCTTCGTAGCCTTTGCCCTTCTGGGTCAGAACGTGAATGACAATCGGATGATCGCACTGTTTTGCAAATTCCAGCGTGCTGATGAGCAGCGGTAAATTATGTCCGTCGATCGGGCCGAGATAGCGCATCCCCATTTCCTCGAAGAAGACTGGGCTGCCGTGTCCCCCGCGACCGTCCGTGTCAACCGCCTGCGTGGTCTGTTGCAAACCGACGCTGGTGAGCGCGCCTTTGACGCCACCTTCCGCGCGATGCGCAAGCTGGATCGCGAGTTCACCTTTCGGCAACCGGCGCACAAAGCTTTCAAATTCTTTCGCGAGTTTATTGTAGCTGGGATTGGTGATGAGCTTGTTGAGATAGCCGGAGATCGCGCCGACGTTTTTGGCGATGGACCATTCGTTGTCGTTGAGAATGCCGATGAATTTCTTCGTCGTGTGCGCAACGTTGTTCATCGCTTCAAACGAAATGCCGTTCGTCAATGCCGCGTCGCCGAGGATGCAGACGACTTGTTCGTCCGTGCCGCGTTTGTCTCGCGCGGCTGCCATGCCGAGTGCGGCGGAGAGCGCCGTGCCCGCGTGACCTGCGCCGAAAGAGTCGTGCTCGCTCTCGGTGCGCAGCGCGAAACCGTTCAGGCCGTCCGTCTGGCGAATGGTGCGAAAACGGCTTTTGCGGCCGGTCAAAATCTTGTGCACATAAACCTGATGGCTCACGTCCCAGACGAACTTGTCCTTGGGCGTGGTGAAAACTTTGTGCAACGCAATGGTCAGTTCAACCACGCCCAGATTTGGGCCGAGATGGCCGCCGCCTTTGGCGAGGCCCTCGATCAACTCGGTGCGGATGTCCGCCGCAAGTTCTTGCAGTTGCGGGATGGTGAGTTTTTTGACGTGCTCGGGCGCGTCAACCATGTCTAAGTAACGACTCATATAAAAATTATTCTTCGGTCAAATTCAGCGGTTTTAATTTCATTTCGCCGGCCGCAGTTTTTTCCAACTGCTGGATTTTCAATTCCGCCTCGCTCAGCTTTTCCTGGCATATCTTGACCAGTTTTGCACCTTCCTCATACTTGGCCAGCAAGGTTTCCAGCGGCAAATCATCAGATTCCATCGCTTCGACAACGGATTCCAGCTTTTGCAACGCCTCCTCGAACGGCGGAGATTTGGCGGGACTGGTTTGACCCGCGCCTTTGGTGTGGTTCGGCACGGCTGAATCATAGCAAATCACCAGCCGTCGTCCAGTTCACATTCATGTCACAAATGGTCGCTTGAATTTTTGCCGCGGCGGGTGACAATGAATCCAGAATGAGGATTGCTCCATCGGCTTTGAACTGCGCCAGTATTATATTGCTCGCGTGCGGAATGTTTCTTTCCACGGCTGCCGTGGCCCAAAGCAACGTCACCGTCCGCATCATGGCGGCGAACTTGAACGGCAACACGCAAAGCTACCAGCCTTTTGCCATCCGCCTGTTTCAAGGCTTGCAGCCGGACGTTGTGGCCATCCAGGAGTTTAATTACACCAGCACCAACGGAGCGAACGTGAATAACGCCGCCGCCTTCCGCGAAATGGTGGATCTCGGCTTCGGCACGAATTACTCCTATTTCCGCGAGCCGACGAGCGGCAACGGCGACATCCCCAACGGTATCATCAGCCGCTACCCGATCATCGCCTCCGGTTCGTGGACAGACACGCTCGTGGCCAACCGTGGTTTCGCTTGGGCGCAGATCGACTTGCCCGGCACGAACGACCTCTACATCGTCAGCGTGCATTTCCTGACCAGTTCCTCCGGCAACCGCGCGAGCGAGGCGGCGAATCTGAAAACGCTCATGCAGGCAAATTTCCCGGCGAACGCGTGGATGGTCGTGGCGGGCGACTTCAACGCCGGAACCAGCAATGAAACGTGCGTGACCACTTGGAATGGTTATCTTGCCCCGGCACCGTTCCCCGCAGACAAAAACGGCAACACCGATACCAGCGCCAACCGGAATTCGATGCATGACTTTGTGCTGCCAAGTCTGGCGTTGACCAATTACAGCACCACCACGGTCTATGGAACGTTGAGTTACCCCAAAGGGCTGGTGTTTGACTCCCGGGTTTACACGGCGAATGAACTTCTCAATTTCCCGCCCGTGCAGTCCGCCGACTCCGGCCTCGCACAACACATGGCGATCATCAAAGACTTCCTCATCAGCGCCACGCCTGCGACCAATCCTCCGGTAATCACTGCACAACCTCAGGGCAGCACCAACGCCGTCGGTTCGGCCATCTCCATTTCCGTCACCGCGACTGGCAGTGGCACGCTTGCTTATCAATGGCGCTTCAGCGGCACAAATATTTCGGGCGCGACAACGAATCCCTTCGCGCTTGCAAACGGTCAACTCACGAACAACGGAAATTATTCCGTGGTCATCACCAACGTGTTCGGCAGTGTGACCAGTGCCGTCGTAGTGTTGCTGACCACGAACGCCCCGCCGAATATCACATCGCAGCCGCAGGGACAGACCGTGCTGGTCGGTCAGTCGGCGACGTTTAGTGTGGGCGCCACCGGCACCGCACCGCTTGGGTATCAATGGTTGTTCAATAGCACCAACCTTATTTCTGGGGCGTCAACCAATCCGTTCATATTGGCCAATGCGCAGTCCGCGAACGTGGGAAATTATTCGGTCATCGTCAGCAATTTTGCCGGCAGCGTGACCAGTTCGATTGCCGCCCTCGCGATTGTCATCACCAATCCGACGGTGTTCGCGCAGTGGAATTTTAACAGCCTCCTGAGCGACACCAACACCGGCACCGGTGTCGCTACGCCGTTTATCGGTGTCGGCACAGCCTCACTCGCCGGTGGCGCGACGGCTACTTTTGCCACTGGCGACACCACGTTAGATCCCGTTGGAACCAATGATAATTCTGGTTGGAATACCGCGACTTATCCGGCGCAGGGAAGCGGCAACAAAACGCGCGGTGCGCAATTCGCCGTGAGCACTGCTGGGAAACAAAACATCGCCGTCAGTTGGAGCTCTCAGTCCAGCAGCACTGGCAGCAAATATGGCCGCCTCCAATACTCGACCAACGGGACTGACTTTGTGGATTTCCCCAACGCATTCACCAACGGCACGAGCTTCACCGCGAAGACCAACAGCCTCGCCGCCATTTCTGCCGTGAACAATAACGCAACTTTTGCCTTCCGCTTCGTTTCCGAATTCGAAAGCACTGCCATCGGAACAGCCAACGCAAATTATGCCTTCAACGGCTCAAGCTACGGCACGTCCGGCACAATGCGCTACGACATGGTCACAGTCTCCGGCACATCGCTCGTGTCCGGCGGGGCGGCGATGCTCGCACCGCTGTTGTTCACCAACGGCGTGTTCACTCTTGGTGTCACCGGCACGATCACCGCCAACTACATCCTGCAAACTTCCACAAATTTAAGCTCAACGAATTGGCTCCCGGTGTTCACCAATACTTCACCATTCAGCTTCAGTGAATCCAATCTGATCGCGCCGCAAAAATTCTACCGTGCCGTGGCACCGTAACGTCACGGCAGTAAATTTTCAGTCGGAGAAAAGTGAAACCTCGCCGCCGTTTCCGCGTCTATTGTTGCGTGTTCAACTTTTCTAAAATGGAAAAGCGCAAACAAGGTTTCACTTTGATTGAGTTGCTGGTCGTCATCGCCATCATCGCGATTCTGGCGGCGATGTTGTTACCTGCGCTCGCCTCGGCCAAGCAGCGCGCATGGACGATCGCCTGTAACTCCAACCTGCACCAGATCAGCCTTGGCATGACGATGTATGCCGATGATGCGCGCGGGCTCTATCCCGAATCCGGCGGGAACATCGCCTGGGGACAGAAAGACCCGCATACCCGCTCGGCCAGTTGGATGGAGCAGATCTTATCCTACATGGGCAATACCAATGTCTATCATTGTCCGGCAAACAAACTCTTTGCTCAGGACATGCAATCACCTTTCAACTACTTCAACGGCTGTCGGGCAGCTTACGTGAGCGTTACTCCCAACGACGACGCCGCGGTGGACACCAAAAAAATCATTTTCCCGACCGCATTTGTTTTGTCCGGGGACACCATCTGGGACAAGCCCGGGGAATTCGATGCGGACAAAGATGATTACTCGCAGAACTGTGTGGGGGGACCCGCCAACGGCATCACTAACTGGCAGGAATGGCGCGTGCACAGTCAGGGCCAGAATCTCCTCTTCGCCGATGGTCATGCCAAGTGGTATAAAGGTTACAACACCAACGAAATGACCTTTCGCTACGATCGCATGTCCGGCTGGGAATAATTCTTCCGCAGTAAAACCATTTCCACTTTGCGTTCTTGGCGTCTTGGCGGTTAAAATCCGCGCCACATGAAAATTGTTTTAGCTTATTCCGGTGGCCTCGACACTTCCGTCCTCATGTCGTGGATCAAAGAAAAATACAACGCCGAGATGATCGGCTTCTGCGCCGACATCGGGCAGGAAGAGGAACTCGACGGCCTCGAAGCCAAAGCCATCAAGACCGGCGCCTCCAAAATTTACATTGATAATTTGCAGGAAGAATTTGCCCGCGACTTCATCTTCCCCATGCTCCGCGCTGGCGCGATTTACGAAGGCCAATATTTCCTCGGCACCAGCATCGCGCGCCCGCTCATCGCCAAGCGCATGGTTGAAATTGCGAAAAAAGAAAAAGCGGATGCGATCGCTCACGGCGCAACTGGAAAAGGAAATGATCAAGTGCGTTTCGAGCTGACAGCCGCCGCGCTCGCGCCGGATTTGCAAGTCATCGCCCCGTGGCGCGATGAACGCTATCGCAGTGAATTTCCCGGCCGGCAGGAGATGATTGATTACTGCGCCAAGCACAAGATTCCCGTGCAGGCCAGCGCCAAGAAACCGTATTCGATGGATCGCAA
>CAINDH010000074.1 GCA_903847285.1 uncultured Verrucomicrobia subdivision 3 bacterium
GACCGGCGGAGCCACAACGGGGACGAACACGGCCACGAAAATCTTCACCACACTTTCCAATGAAACCGTCACCATCAGTTTTTCGCAGACGACAGTTTCCGCAAGCCGGGGCGGCAGCGGTCTGTTGAGTAACTGGTATCAGACGGGAGCGCAGGGCACGGCGAAACTCGTTTCAGACGGATTTACGGTCGCGCCGGCTACGCTAGGAACTGGTGGCCAGATTCAAATGACGATCACTGGACTTTTCCCCGGCCATCATTCGCTGCTCACATTTCACAATCACTGGGACGCGCTCGCTGCGGGAACGCTCGGGCCGATTGATGTTTTTCTTAACGGCACCCAAGTCGTGGACAATCTTCAGCCGACAATCCGTGCGGTGAACAATGCCGCCGCGCCGGTGGCCTATGTTGAATTCGACGTCGCGAGCACGAACGACATCACGACCATTATTTTCGCTGCCGAGACGAACACCGTCGGCTCAGTGACAATCAAAGATCCGATGATCAATGGATTTGAAATCGATACGCCCAACTCCACGCGTATCGCCAACACGCCTTCGCCCGCCGACGGTGACGAACATGTGAACGCCGATGAGGGCAGTGCTTCGCTCACCTGGTCCGCAGCCACGGCGGGCAGTGCCGCCTCGCACGACGTGTATCTTGGGACGAATTTTATCGCCGTAAAGAACGCCACCCATGCTTCCGCCGAATTCAAACAAAATCAGGCCGTCACCAATTACACCGCCACCGGGCTGAAAAGTTTGCTTACATATTGCTGGCGCGTGGATGAAATTGATTCTCTGGGCAACGTCACCAAGGGAACGGTCTGGGAATTTAGGGCGCGGCACCTCGCGTTTCCGGGCGCAGAAGGCTACGGACTTTTCGCGCGCGGCGGTCGTGGTGGTGTGGTGGTGGAGGTTACGAATCTCAATGACAGCGGGCCGGGCAGCTTGCGTGATGCCTTGACGAACACAAATTACGGCCCGCGCACCGTGGTGTTTGCCGTGTCCGGGTTGATCACACTGGAATCGGATTTGATCATCAGCCAATTCAATCCTTACGTCACGTTGGCGGGCCAGACTGCGCCGGGCAAAGGGATTTGCACTCGGAAATATCAACTCGGCGTGAGCGGCGGGCGCGATCTGATCATGCGCTACGTGCGTTCGCGGCCGGGAAATATTTCCGGCACCACCTTGAATGGTTCCGGCCTGAGCGGCAGTGATCACTGCATCATGGACCACGTTTCCATCAGTTGGGGCATTGACGAGGAGTTGAGCACGCGCAGTTCCAAAAATATTTCATTCCAACGTTCGCTGATTTCCGAGGCGTTGAACATCGCGGGCCATCAAAATTATCCGGCGGGCACGGCGCACGGCTACGCGGCAAGCGTGGGTGGTGATGTTGCCAGTTTGCATCACAATCTGCTCGCGCATAACGAAGGGCGCAATTGGAGTCTCGCTGGCGGGCTCGACGCCTCGGCGAATTTCGCAGGCCGAATCGATATTTTCAACAACGTCGTTTATAACTGGGGCCATCGCACCACGGACGGCGGCGCGATGCAGGTCAACTTCGTCGCCAACTATTACAAGCCCGGCGCAGCTTCGGCGTTTTTCTACGCTCTGAATGCGCAATACGACAATTTCCCCGGCACGCAGCAGTATTTCTTCACGAACAACGTCATGCCCGGGCATTTCGGTTTATCGAATCAATCCGCCGGCCGTGAAGCCACTCCCGGCACCGGCAGTGTGCCAACGAATTATCCCGTCTGGGTGGGCGCGCCGTTTTTCCCGTCCTATGCCACGATCGACACAGCTACGAATGCTTACAAACTCGTGCTTTCTGATGTGGGCTGCAATCAGCCGCTGATCGATGACCACGATGCGCGCGTGATTCGCGAGACGATTGATGGCACTTACACCTACACCGGCACCGGGCCGTATGGCGGTTCGCCCGGTTTGCCAAATTCGCAGGACGATGTCGGCGGCTGGGAA
>CAINDH010000075.1 GCA_903847285.1 uncultured Verrucomicrobia subdivision 3 bacterium
CCCACGTCCTGCTTGTTTTTGGGGTGGATCTGTTTTGCGTCCCCGATGTCGATGGTCACGGCAAGCCCGGATTTGGGCAGGGTTGAAGCTGCGATTGCCTGACTTTCCCGCAGCACCGACCACAGGCTGACTCTCCACGGATCACTCGCAGGCGCGTCGCCGCGCCGTGCGAAGTTGGCCAATTGCACGATATAAAACGGAAACTCCTGATCGAAGTCTCGCCGCCAGTCGCTCACCATCAACGGCAGCAACCGCCGATAAGCCTCCGCGCGGACGGCATCGTTCGCATTATTCTCGCCTTGATACCAAATCGCGCCCCGGATGGCGAAGGGCGTCAGCGGCGCAATCATGCCATTGTAAAGCGAGGCCGGTAGGTTGTTATCGCCATCCGCGCCAGCCCACTTGTCTCCGGCATTCTTCACCTTGGCTTTTATGGACTCAATCGGTTTGCCGATAAGTGACTTGAACTCTGCAGTCGAAGCCAACGCCCGCTCACTGGTCCACGCCTCTCCAGCCGTGCTCCCCACAGCCGACTGGATAAGGCCGATCGGCACATACAAAGTCTTGTGAAGCTCACGACCGAAAAAATAACCTGCCGCGTTAAATGTTCCGGCAGTCTCTGGCGAACAGACCTGCCAATCACCGCCGCACTGGGATTGCGGCTTCGCCTTGGCGACTTTCGGCACGATGAAGAATCGCATCTGCGGGTGCTTCGCATCAGCGACCTCGGCCTCGCCGTTGTTCGCGCTCCTCACTGGGAAGACCATGTTCGACTGGCCGGAGCACAACCAAACGTCGCCGACGAGCACATCGTGAACGGTGCGTGCTCCGGCCTTGGACTTCACGTTCATCACACGTGGCTCCGCGCTGACCGCAAGCGGGTCGAGTTTGACGAGCCACTTGCCGCTCGCGTCCGCCACTGCTGTCTTGGCTATTCCGCCAAATTCGACCGTTACTTTCTCGCCCGGATCAGCCCAGCCCCAGATGGGCACTGGCTTGTCGCGCTGCAAAACAATATGGTCGGAAAAGACGGCAGCGAGTTTTAGCTCGCCGGCGTGAAGTGCGGCCAGCGGCGCGAGCAGCATCAAACCGGTGAAAACGGCCTGCTTGAGGGTGTTGGAGGTCATTGGATTTTACGTTTGCGTTTGTTGGGGGTCATGCTGTCTGACTCACCGGCGGCAGTCGCCTCGGCGTCTTTGGCAAAATGGGCGGGGTTTAATTCGGGGTTTGTGGTGTTCCACGCGGCGAACCGCCCGGCGAGTTTCTTCAGTTCCTCTGGATGGCTGGCGGCGCAGTTGGTCTTCTCATAAGGATCGGTGGCCAGATTATAGAGTTCTTCGGGATCGTTTTTGACCCGAACCCATTTCCAATCGCCCTGGCGGACGGCGCACTTGTTCTGCCAGCGCCAGTAAAGCACCTCGTGCGGCGCGTCCTTGGTCGTGCCGGTGAGATAGGGCAACAGGTTGACACCCTCAAGCGAGCTGCCGGGCAAAGGCCTGGCACCGGCAACCGCCAGCGCCGTCGGCAACAGATCGAGTGAACTGACCGGGGCATCCAACGTCTTGCCGGCGGGCAAATGGCTCTTCCATTGGATCACAAACGGTTCGCGCATGCCGCCCTCATACACATCGCCCTTCACGCCGCGATAAGGCACGTTAAGCGAACCGTTCTTGATCATGCTGTCGGGCAGGGCCGTGCCGCCGTTGTCGCTGGTGAACACGATCAAGGTGCGTTCCTCCTGGCCGGTGGCGCGCAAGGCGTCGAGGATTTCGCCGACGGCATCGTCCATGTTCATTGTCATGGCGACACAACGGGCGCGGACGGGATGCTTGATGTCTTTGACCTTGTTCTCGTAGCCGGGTGGCATGGCTTGCGGCATGTGCGGCGAATTGAAGGCAACATAGAGAAACCACGGCTGGTCGGTGTGGCGGCGGATGAAACTGGCGGACTCCCTGCCAAAGGTGGTGGTTAGAAAAGTGGTGCCGTCGAGCGGAAGCGCGTTGGTGCCGCGCATCACCGGATTATCCGCATCTTGCGGGCGTTCCGTGAGGTAGGCATGGCCGCCACCCTGGAATCCAAAAAATTCATCGAAACCATGCTGCTGGGGATGATCGGAAGGTGCCGGGCCGAGATGCCATTTGCCCACCATGCCGGTCACATAACCGGCAGCTTTGAGGTATTCCGGAAAAATCCGCTGCCCGGTGTGAAAGCAGGCCAGATTGTAGTTGTTGTTGTCGTGCCCGAACCGCTGCTGGTAGCGCCCCGTGAGCAGGCCGGCGCGCGTGGGCGAGCATTGCGGCGCGGTTACATAGCCGGCGCTGAAGCGGATGCCGTTGGTGGCCAGCGAATCCAGATGCGGCGTGGCGACTTGTTTGCTGCCGTTGAAGCCGGTGTCCGCCCATCCCAAGTCGTCGGCGAGGATGATGAGGATATTGGGCCTGCCCTCCGCAGTCTTAGCGAAGTCAGGTTTGGTTTCAGCGGCGTGGAGCGCGGCCAGCGGTGCCAGCAGCAGAGCGGTAAGTAGTGTAAAGGTATGCTTCATGATGTTATTACTTCTTGGCCTTCGCTTCATCATCATCCCCTTCCGTCGTGTCTTTGAAACTTGGTCCGACGGGTGGCAGTGCCTTCGCCCATTCGTCAAAACGCGCGAGGAGTTCCTTGGCCTTCTCGGGATGCTGCGTCGTGAGGTCGTGTGCTTCTTTCGCATCGTGACTCAGGTCGATGAGTCGCCATTGCTTCTGATCTTTGCCACAAACGAGCTTCCAGTCGCCCATGCGGATGGCTTGCTCGGCACGCCAGCGCCAGAACAGGGCCTCGTGCGGATCGGAGGCGTTTTCGCCAAGAAGGAATGGCAGAAGATTCACGCCGTCGAGTTGGACGCCGGCGAGCGGCTTGGCCTGCGCTGCGGCGACCGCAGTGGGCAGCACGTCGAGCGTGCTGACGGGCCGGTCATAGGTTTTACCGGCGGGCAAATGCCCTTTCCACTGCACGATGAACGGCTCGCGGACGCCGCCTTCGAGCGAGTTTCCTTTTTTTCCTGAAAATGGCGCATTTAACGAGCCGCGGAAATGTTTGCTGCTTGGCGGCATGTCGGGCGTGCGCGTGCCGCCGTTATCGCTGATGAAAAAGACGAGCGTGTTCGTCTCCAGCCCGCAGTCCCGAAGCGCCTTCTGCACCAGGCCCACGGCGTCATCTTGCTGCGCCATGACACTCAGCACGCCCAGTCGGCCGGGTGCTGGCGACGGGAAACGCTCCTTATATCCGCCAAAGTCCACCTGCTGATAATGCGGCGCATGAAATGCGAGGTATATGAAAAACGGCTGCTCGCGATGCCGCTGAATGAAATCCACCGCCTTGCGTGCGAAGACGCGATCATCGTGCGCGTGTGGCGAGGGAGCGATGTCGGTGCCTTTCTGCGCCACCTTCTCGTAGTCTGGATAGCCGAAGCTCTCATCGAAGCCGTGTTGCGTGGGCAGCATCTGATCTTTGCTCTCGCGAATCTCCTTCGGGGCGATGCCGAAATCGGAGAAGCCGAGATGCCATTTGCCGAAATGTCCCGTGGCATAACCCGCGCCCTTCAGGTGATCGGCGATAGTCTTGCCACCGCCCATGAGCATGAGCGGAAAGTTCGGGTTCCCCTCGTGTCCGAAGCGCTGCTGATAGCGTCCGCTCATCAACCCCGCGCGGGACGGCGAGCACTGCGGCGCAGTGACATAGCCCGCCGTGCAGCGAACGCCATTGGCTGCCAGCGAATCGATGTTCGGCGTCTTCACGTCCTGCGAACCCTGGCAGCCGAGATCGGCATAGCCGAGATCGTCGGCGAGGATGATGAGGATGTTGGGCCTGCCCTCCGCAGTCTTAGCGAAGGCAGGTTTGGTTTCAGCGGCGTGAAGCGCGGCCAGCGGCGCCAGCAGCAGGGCAATCATGAATATGATGGCGTGCTTGGTAGATGTGGTTTGTTTCATGCTAAGTTATTGTGGTTCAACGGCTAGGACTTGTTACAGCTGCGGCATTGGAGCGTGTGGGCTGAGGCGATGCCTGCCATCTTTCTTCAACCACCCTGCGGATGGCATCGAGTTTAGCCGTGCCCTGACCTTTGTCCGGCACGAGCCAGCCACCTTCATCCACCTCGTTCCAAGCATAGAACAACATTGTCTTCGCCTCGGCAACCTCGGCGTTCGCGTCCATCCAGTTGAAGGCCGAGCGCACATGTGCGGCTAGTTCGGCGGGCGTGGGTTGCTTCGTGTCGCCTTTGCCATCACGTGGCCCGCCCCAGCCGGCAACCAAGTTGGGAACGACCTTTATTCCAGTGGCCTTCATGCCATTCCAATTTTTAACGCAGCCAGCGCACGTCCCTGTATATCCAGGGCCGCCCCAACTGGTGTAGGCGCTGATCGCGTCGAGACCAGCGCCTTCGGCGGCAGCAGCTCCGATCTCCGGCTTCTGCGATAGCGCCACGAAATAGGGATTCTTCTGTCCCGTCTCCATGATGCGTTTCCGCAGCTTGTCCATATAGGCGCGGCCTTTTTCCAAAGAGCCGAATATCCGTTCGACGGTAGAGTCTGGATACCAAAACATGAAGTAGAGAAGCGGTCGGTCACCAGCAACCTTCTGGTAGCTCGGCTCCTGCATCATCGCTATCCACTCGTTGATATCCTTGTCCGGGTTGTGTGGGTCGGCATTGCGCCTGGGATTGACGATGAGGCAGAATTTGACATCACTCTTGTGCTCGCTCGTGAGATAGAGTCTCCGGGCGCGGTTCATGTAGTCGTGATTGAATCCGTCACTCCGCCTGCCTTCCTGGTAATACAGAAAAGCCCAGTAATCAATGCCGCCAGCCTTGGCGTAGGCGATCTCTTGATCCACCGCCGCCTGCGTGTCGCCGCGCACTTCAACTTTATTGTCTGAAATGATCTTGGCATAGAACGGCAGCCGCCCGTGCCATTGCTTGTCCGTGAGATTTTTTTCGTATGGGTTCACCGCATCGGCGAACCACGCATCCCAGCGAATCGCGCCAATCGTTACCTGTTCCGGCGACGCCGCCGGCGACAGGCTCTCGCACAGCGGTGTCAGGAGCAGGGCGATGAGGAGCGGGAGCGTGTGTTTCATTTCTTTGCTTCCTCGCTTTGGGAAAGTTGGAGATATTTTTCCGCGAAGCGCCAGCCGATCACGGCCTGCGCCTCCGAATTGTAGTGCAAGTAATCGCCGATGTGGCCGTCCTTGAGATCGCGTGCATCCACGCATGCCGTATAGGGTCGCAGCGAAGGCAATTTCAGGAGGACATCGTTGATATTATTCCAGTGGGTCATTTGGTCCTTCGGTTTGGTGACGTGCTGCTTCACCGGCTTTTCCGCGATGAATGAACCAATGGTGCAGGCAATGAACGGCAAGTCAGGCTGTTGGAGATCGGCACGCAAATTGTCCACCACCTTCAAGACGCGGTCACTGTAGAAGGGATAACGCCCATCGGTGGAGTCTGACTCGCCTTGCAACCACAGCGCACCGCAAAGCCGCGCCTGGCCAGGCGCAGCTTTCTTCAGCGCCAACTGCGCGCGCTGCACCGTGCGATCGTAAAGGGTGTCGCCTTTTCCCTTCTGCCAGAGATTCACCCAGGAACCGCTCTTTGCACAGGGGATGAGGCCGACCATCACGTCCGGCTCCCGCGCAACAAGGGCTTCGGCAAAGGTTAATCCAGACCCCACGCCGGCGTTGTCGCCGCCGGTCATGGTCGCGGGGTCACCGTCGAAATGCAACGGCTCTTGCGCGACATACCACTGGTCGTTCTTGATGTGCATCATCACGATGCGCGGATTCCGCTTCTGCACGGCGGGCACTTGGCCGCGGCCCTTCATATTCGACTGGCCCATGAGCAGGAACAGATCGAGCCGCTTCACGCCCTTGGGCAACCGCGTGATATCCACCGGCTGCATCACCGGAACGACAACAGGCAGCGGGGACGCTTTGGGTTGCTCTTGCGCGTCTGATATTGGCGCTTCGGCGGCGTGCAGCGCTGCCAGCGGCGCCAACAGCAGGGCAACAAAGGCGAGGAACTTGTTCATGTTCTTTGGTGGTGCGAATGTTGGTGCATCTTCAAAGCTCAGTGTTTCCCGGATGCGGGCGGCCCGAATACGGACAAATCCCTTGCGTCACGCCACGCGAGGGTGACCTAGGCCAACTTCATCATGGCCGACTGGCATCATTTGGAAATGCTCTCCCGATACTTCACCGCCGCCTCGGTGCGGGAGCGGACATGCAGGTGCTCGTAGATGTGCTTCAAGTGCGTGCGGATGGTCTCGATACCGATGTGCAGTTGGCCGGCGATTTCACTATTCGTCAGACCCTGGCAAAGCAGTTCGAGAATTTCAACTTCCCGCCGGGTTGGTTGATGGCCGACCTCCGGTTGCGTGGACTTCGGGCGGAACGATTCCACCAGCCGCCGGGCAATTTCGCTGGTCATCGGGGCGCCGCCGGCCCGCACTTCTTCAATCGCGTGTAACAGTTCCGCTTTCGAGGAGCGCTTGAGCAGATATCCGCAGGCGCCGGCTTTGAGGGACTGCATGATTTTTTCGTAGTCCCGATAGACGGTCACGATGAGAATTTGCACTGTGGGCAGGAGTTCGCGCAGTCTGGCGGTGCAGGCAATGCCCGAAAGGTTTGGCAGGTGGATGTCCATCAGGACAATTTCCGGCCTGATTTTTGGCAGCTCGGCCAGAGCTTCTTCCGCTGTGTCGCAGGCGTAGGCGCATCGGTAGCCGGGAGTTTGGTTAATCCACCCTTCCAGTTTCTGGCGGATGATGCGGTTGTCTTCCACGATGGCGACCGTCAACAATCTGGGATTTCTCATGACACCGGTAATGTTGACGTCAGCGGGACAATTGGCAACCGGGATGTCGCATGTTTCTAATGGTGACACACCGACATTAAAGCCGCGCGGGCGGAATCAGGGCATCCCCCAATCGGGTGATTTTTAGTTTATTACAAAAGCGGCAATTCCAGTTCCACGCGGGTGCCGCCTTCGGGCCGGCGCGAGATGCGGCACTGCCCTTGCATGGCGGCCATCCGTGTGCACAGGTTGCCGAGGCCGTGGCCTTGGCTCTCGCCCGGTTCAAATCCCTTGCCGTTGTCCTCCACGATCAGGAGTAACTTTCGTCCGGTGGTATGGAGGCGCAAAACCACTTCGGTGGCCGCCGCGTGGCGGACGACGTTGGTGAGCGATTCTTTGGCGGCCAGAAAGAGACTGTGCCGGCGCTCCGAATCGAGTGCCAGTAGGGGTAAATCAGTTTGCATATCCAAACGCAGGCGGATGCCCGCCCGGCCTAAAAACTCGCCCGCATAACCGCTCAGATAATCGGCGAATGGCCCCACCGAATCGTAATGCGGATTGATGGCCCAGATGATTTCATCCAAGGCGCACACCATGCTTTCAGACTTTTGCACGATTTGTGACAGGCAATCTCCGATCTGCCCGGCGGGGGTTTCGGCGGATACGCTGGTGGCCAGAATATTTACTTCGGTCAGGCTGCCGCCCAGATCATCGTGCAGATCCTTGGAAATGCGGGCTCGCTCGCGTTCCAATAGCTGCTGGCGTTCCAGTTCCTCAACCCGCCGCCGGACCCGGCTGCGAATCCAAAACGCGATGATGCTGATGACGGCCAGGAAGCTGCCTATCCAGCAAACGGGCGCAAACCATGCCCGTTCCCACAGAAAGGGAGGGATGGTGAAGGCGATCGTGGTGTCGCTCGGATTCCAGAACCCGTCTTCGTTGCCAGCCGCAACGCGGAATTGATAATCGCCCGGCGGGAGGGCGGCATAGGTCGCCGCGTGGTCGCCATGCGGGCTGCTCCATTCTTTTTCCACCGGTTCAAGTTGGTGCTTGAAATGCACGCGCTGCGCCGATTTGAGACTCGGGGCGTTAAATGCGATTTCCACCCGCCGTTCCCCCAAGGGCAGGGTGATGTGGTTGGACCGGGAACCGAGAATTACCGGCCCGGAGGCAGTGACCAGCTGCGCAATCCGAACTTGGAGTAAATTCGTGTTGGCGTGGACTGCCGCCGGGTTGACTGCCACCAGGCCTTGACGGGTGGCAAACCACAAACGCCCATCTTGCGTGCGGCAAGCTGAGGGATGCGCGGCCGTCGAGCATTCGCGCGTGGCCAAACCGTCCGTGGTGTCCAAGGTCAGGCAGCGCACTTCGGTAGTTTGGCCTTCGGCGCATAGATTCAACTCATTCAGATCGACGGCGCAGATCCCGGCGTAGGTGCCCAGCCACATCCGCCCCTGATCATCATCGATGATTTGAACCACGGTATCGCTCGGCAGGCCATTTTTCGTGGTGATGACGGACACCTTGCCGTTCTTCAACCGCATCAAGCCAGATCCATCGGTGCCGCACCAGAGAGTTTCGTCATCACTGCGATGGAGCGCAAAAATGTTCTCGCTGGGAATCCCCTGTTTCCGCTGCCAATAAGTCACCTCGCCTCCGCTAGAATGGCCGAGGCCGACACCGGTCGTGCCAAACCAGATGCCGCCTTTGCCATCCCCTTCAATGCAGGTCACCACCACGGCGTCGCGCACCAGTCGCCGGACGTTGGCAAAATCCGGGGCCGCCAGCTGAAACAGACTTTCCCGGG
Source organism: uncultured Verrucomicrobia subdivision 3 bacterium (assembly GCA_903847285.1). Next base: position 8,631 of record CAINDH010000075.1, read on the forward strand.
AGCCCACCCAAAAATCTCCATTGGTTGCGGTAAAAACCGACCTGATGCTGCCGGAAATTTCGGGAACCGGTTGAGTAAATATTCCATTCTCCAGCCGGCCCAAACCTTTGCCACCTATCCCAACCCACAGGCAGTTGCTGGCCGACTCATCCACCGTGGTCAAAACTTTGATTTGGTCAGGGATGCCTTCGATATGCCTCCAAGTGGTGTCATAGTGATACAGGCCGGCGTCTTCGGTGGTAACCCAGACGCCACCTTTTGCCGCAGGTGCCAGTCCCTGAATCCGGCGGTCGGACAGGTTGCCGGGCGGCAGGAGACAGTGCGCCCGTTTGGGCCAGATGCCAACCAGGCCGGCGCTCGTGCCGACCCATAAATTCTGGTCTTTATCAACCAGCAAACTGGTGACCGAGGCGCTGGGCAAACCCTCTGGCGTCGAGAAATGTCCCTGCACCCCGTTGACTCCAGCGACATGAACACCCTCCGAGAATGTGCCTCCCGCCAATTTGTCCCCCCATTCGCACATCTTCATGTAAACGGAATAACCCCAGTTCACTTTCCCCAAATCTTCAAGCAGTTGGTTGCCAAGCCAACGTCCCAGTTTTCCCTCGCGCACCGCCCAATAGCCCCCCTTGCTACTGCGGAGCATCCACCGTCCGTCAGCGGGCACAGGAGGCTCCTCCGGGTCGGCTTCGGTCGTCAAACCATCAGCCCGAACCAGGAAGCAACGTCCTTTGAATGTGGTTGCCCGCAGAATCCCGTCGGCGGCTTGGGAGTCAAGATTCAGAAAAGCATCCCGGCCTCGGGGAAACTGGACAATATTCCCGTCCGGTTTGAGGCCGGCCAACTGCCACTTCCGGTTGAGCATATAGACATTGCCCTGGGCGTCGTCCCCAAAACAGTGAATTGGCTCGTGCCACCAGTCGGTCGGCATCCGGATCGGCTTGAAGTGCCCGCCTTCAAGCAAGGTGACGTGGCCGGTTTCGTGCCCGATCCAGAGCCGTCCCCGCCGGTCGCAGAACAGGGCGTTGATCAGATTGTTGGGGAGTTCCGGGGTGCTGCTGATCTGGAAGACATCGAACCGGTTGCCGTCAAAACGTGCCAGACCGTTGAACGTGGCGATCCACAGAAAGCCATCGGGAGTCTGGGCCATGGCTTTCACGGTATCCAGCGGCAAGCCTTCTCGGGCGGTCCACGAACGCACCACATAATCGTCCTGCAAATCACCCGGGTTTGCGAAGGAGGTCAACGCGGACCAGGCACACAGGGTTAAGGCGAGCAAGCGGCGCATAGGTTCGGAAATTTGCAGTCTAATCCAACGTCCCTCGAGAGGCAACTCTGCGACCCCAAAAGCTTCCAAAATCACCCGTTCGGGGGATGCCCCGGAAACCGGGTTTCGGCGAAAGTAGCGTCATCAACCGGAACAACCAGAACGCACAGATGCACCGATGTGCGAAATGATGGGTTCTGTTAAAAGTAAATGAATTATCAACCGACGAGCTTCTTCGGAGAAGATTGCGATGAAGAAATGGATCATGGCAGCAGCAGGTATTGTGATGAATCTGACGGCCAGTGCTGGAGTCATTTTCAGTTCAGATTTCAATTCGGCAACTCAGGCTGGCGGAGTCGGCACTGTAATAACAATGAGTAGGGCAACAAACGGGGTGACGGTGAGCACACTGACTGCCGGAGCGGGTGTGGTGTCCTTTCAGATCGATTCAATCAGTCTGGCTGGCCAGAGTGTTCCTCCTGTGTTCGCTTCGGATTCCGTCGGAACAAATCCTTCTTCCAATCTGACTCAGGCGGTTGCTAACAATGAATATTTTCAGTTCACGGTCAGCAGTTCCAATGCACTGAGATATGGGGTCCTCAGTTTTACGATGGTTAAAAACGGCTTCGGCAACTTTTCCGGGATTACGCTGCGCTCCAGTGCGGATAATTATGCGTCCGATCTTGTTACCGTGGCCAACTCGGTCGCGCAAGGGGTATATCCGGCCAGCGTCGATCTGTCGTCCATTGCTGCATTTGGCAATCGGACCAATGTGACGTTCCGTTTTTACCTCTACGATGAATATGCCGGGAACAACAATCGTCATCTTGGGATTGATAATATCCAAATCCAGATTGCAGGGGGGGCGGTATCCGGACCGCCCGTCCTCACGATCAGTGCCGGTCCCGGAAAGGTGACCATCGGTGCAACCAATCTTTCCGCGGTGACTGCTAACACACTGCAGTTCAAGCCGTATCTTACATACGGTTCCTGGAGCAACCTTTACTCCGTGACCGGGGTGACGGCAACCAACTGGATTTTTTCTCCCACGAATACAGGTTTCTTCAGAGTCGCGACATCCTCCGCTCGCATTTTTTCTGTTGATACGTATTACGATGCGGCAGATGGAACGGATTGGGGACCTTCGATCCGGCGGGCTGTTGCAGTGGCCCAAGCCTTTACCGCGCAGAGCAAAACAAATTTTTCACAGGTCTGGTTTACCCCGAATGCGACCTACTCACTGGCAAATAGAACAAATACCTTTGCGCAGATCGAGCTGTTCCAGGCGGAGCGAATCAGTTTTATCGGGAATCAGGCCCGATTGGTTTCCGACATTCACAACAATCACTTTTCACTGTGGCGTTGCAATGACATCACGATTGACGGGTTTCGTCTCGATTTAAATCCGCTTCCCTTTACGCAGGGCTCGGTAGTTGGCGTCACCAGCGCATCGGGACAATTCGACCTGCAAATAGACTCCGGTTTTGCATACCCCCCGATGGGAACCTATTCCACTGGAGGCGGTGTAAATGACGCCCCGTTTTTTAATCCGGACGGCAGTCACAATCATGCTTGGGTTAATATCAGTCAGCTGACCCATCCAGCAGAGCTAGCCTCGAATGTTTTTAGGGTTTTTGTTGCCTCAAATAACTTTTCAACTTTGACCAACATCTTTGTTGGAGATCGGTGTGTGTTGAAAACGTTGATGGACTATCCACAAACAGGGATCCCGAATTCTTATGCGTCGGACGGCGAGCTGATGAGCAACGGCGGGGGAAATATTGAGATTCGCAAGTGCGATGCCGTGACGATCCAAAATACGGAAAGTTATGCCTCGCGGGCCCAGACGGTTCATACTTTTGGATGCAGCCGTCTCTCTTTTAATAATTTCAATATTGTCCCCGCTCCGGGCACTGGACGGTTGCTTGCCTCAAATAAAGGAGCAGTGATTCCTCTGGACACTCTGGGGCCGGTTACACTAACGAACTGTTGGTTGGAATCGGCTGCCGACGATCTGTTGAACCCAAACGATAATCCTTTGGGATCTCTAGTTGTGATTTCCAGCAACGTTGTGAATGTTAGCGTTGATACATATCCTATGGAACAGTCGGCCGGCTGGAATTTGCTGATTGTCAATCCGGCGACTCCTGCGCTGAAGGCGACCTGCCGGATTGCTTCGGTAAGCAGTGTGTCGAACAGCGGAACGGATTTCCAGCTGGTATTGGATCAGATGGTGTTTGAGCCCGGTAATTCCTCCATTTCTTCTAATGACTGGATTTATGTCCAACGGCTGGCTCCGGTGACGGTAGCGAATACAGTTTTTGTAAACAGCATGAAAAAAGGCATTATTTCAAAGGGACCGACGGTGGTCAGCGGATGCACCTTCAGCAATCTCAACTACGGGATCCATCATTATTTCCAGGGAATAGGTTCCAGCGTCGGCTCAGGGCCCTTCGCTTACGGCCTCCAAGCCACCGGCAATCAGTTTAGCGATATTTTAACCGGCATGGTGGTGCTCTATACGGACGGAAGTGCGGCGTTCAATGTCGACCAGCAGAATATAGTTTCAAACAACGTGTTCGACCAGTCCGCCGACGGGAATGGAATCCAGGCGGTCCGCATGAACGGCCTCACCATTGAGAACAACAGTTTCAGTTTTGATCCATCGGTTCCCGCCGACCGTCAGGCCATCGTGCTGGTCAGTTGCACCAACACCATCGTTTCCGGCAACACCGGCGACCGGCTGCCTTGATGGGCGGGTTCACTTGTGAACCGCGCAGCATCAAAAATATCTTGTTATCAGGTTTGCAGGGTTGGGTTTGCGAAGAATGCCAACGCGGACCAGGCACACAGGGTTAAGGCGAGCAAGCGGCGCATAGGTTCGGAAATTTGCAGTCTAATCCAACGTCCCTCGAGAGGCAACTCTGCGACCCCAAAAGCTTCCAAAATCA
>CAINDH010000076.1 GCA_903847285.1 uncultured Verrucomicrobia subdivision 3 bacterium
GGACTATTTTTACAACAATGGATGCGCCGTCGCAGACGTTGAATTATTGCTGAACCAGACCAACGGCAAACCATCGGGCACGGGGAAGGTCTACTTTGGGAACTGGGACAGCGTCGACCTGGCTGTCACGTTTGACGGAAAAGAATTGATGTCGCAGGGCATTGACGCGATGCGCAGAACGATACGCGAGACCGAACCACCGCGTCCGAGCACGCGCTTTGCAACGCTCGAAGGCGAGGAGTTGACGACCACGGCAAAGCGGCGTTCAGCGGACAAATCCAAATTGGCAAGTCAGCTCAAAGGCGACATTGACTGGATTGTGATGAAGTGTCTGGAGAAAGATCGCACGCGGCGTTACGACACGGCCAACGGTCTGGCCGCCGACCTCAACCGGCATTTGAACAATGAGCCGGTGATTGCGCGTCCGCCGAGCGCGGCTTACAAATTTCAAAAAGCGTTTCGTCGGAACAAGCTCGCGTTCACGGCGGGCACGGCCATCGCCGCCGCGCTGGTGGTGGGGATCTCGTTGAGCGTGTGGCAAGCGGTGCGGGCGAATCATGTGCTGAATGAATTGCGTGCCGCCGCGCCCGCGTTTGCCGAACAGGCGCAGGCGCTGGTGGCACGGGAACAATTTGATGCAGCCATCGAGAAGATCAATTACGCAATCAAACTACAGCCTGAGGTCGCCGATTATCTCGTCACAAAAGGTGATTTGCTCGAGTGCCAACTGAAGCTCGCCGAAGCCGCCGCCGCGTATCACGCCGCCTTGCGGCTGAGCCCTAGTCTCACTCGCGCCGAGACCTCCGCCCGGCTCTGCGACGCCCTGCTCGCCGCCAAGCCAAACGACCAGGGCAAGCTGACGCGCGAAAGCCTCGCGAAGCTCTATCTTACCATGCAGCAACAGCAGCGACCAGCGGCGGAACTGATGCCGATCGCGCGATTGCTGGGTGAGGAAAAGAAAAATGTCGTCGCTTACTGGCTTGCGCGACTCAAAGACTTGCCGGTCACGGCGGAAAAGCCGCTGGAGCAACGCCTCTCCGTCCGCGAAGACGGCCTGCTCGCTTTGGATCTCAGTGATTCCAAAGTTGCCGATCTGTCGCCGCTCGCAGGCATGCCGCTGGGTTCACTCAATCTGGACGGCTGCAACTTGATCACGGATTTCTCTGCGCTTCGCGGGTTTCACTCGCTGACCTCGCTCCGACTGGACGGCACCGCCATTGGCGACCTTGCCCCGCTGAGCGGCCTGCCTCTGCTGGAACTCAACCTCAAAAACACCCGTGTTTCCGACCTCTCCTTTTTGCGCGGTATGAAGCTGGCTCAACTTAACCTTAGCGTCACAAGAGTAGCCGACTTATCGCCGCTGGCCGGCATGCCGCTCAAAAACTTCGTGGCCGATGCGATTCCCGCAACGGATTACTCGCCGCTGGCCGGTGCGCCCCTAGAAAAATGTTTAATCTCCTCCTCCCAGTTGACCGACCTTTCCTTTTTGCGAGGCTCGCCGGTCCGGGAACTTTCGCTCCTTGACTGTGAACAGGCGCGCAGCTATGCGGTGCTCGCTGGGTTAAAGTCGCTCGAATTGCTGGTGCTGCCCCTGCTCTTTCGCAGTTTGCCGGATGAGGATTACACCGCAATCGGGGCGCTTCGAGGCAATTCCACGCTGAAGAATATTCAGGCCAAAAATAAATATACATCCTCTCAAAAGGGCATGGCGCAGACGCGGGACGTTTTTTGGCAAGATTGGGACCGCGAACAAACCTTTCTGCCAGCTCTGCGGAAGAGCGGGTTCAAATTCTACCTTGTCAAGGAATCCGACAGCACTTACTACCTAGAAATTCAGAGCCAGCCGTTCAGTGATCTGTCCGTTCTTAAAGGCGCACCCATCAGTGGACTTGGGCTCACTGACTGCCTGATCACCGACCTGACCCCAATCCGCGACCTGCCGCTCAAGTTCCTCAGCCTTTGGAATAATCCCGTCGCCGATCTCAGCCCGCTGCGCGGCACGCGGATTGACAGTCTAATTCTTTGCGGCACCCGGGTTAGCGACCTCTCCCCGCTGGAAGGTCTGCCGCTCAGAAATCTCTATCTTCATGAATGTGCACAAGTCACCGACGTTTCCGCGCTGGTCAAGATTCCAACCCTGGAGAAAGTCACGGTGCCGACAAGTGCCCACAATATCGAACTGCTACGCCAGTTACCGAAACTACAGATGCTCGCCTACAGCCTCATCTATGCCGACCCGTATGATCCCGCTCTGACAGCCAAGGAATTTTGGAAAGAATTCGGCACTAAAAGCTGGTTGAGCCGGCTGCGCGACTCCGGGTTCCCGATCAAAAACCTGAA
>CAINDH010000077.1 GCA_903847285.1 uncultured Verrucomicrobia subdivision 3 bacterium
ACGGGGGATTATTTTTGGCATGGGTCATATGCCGAGACATCCAAATCCAGCGGCGGCGGCCATACACAATCATCGGATGCCAGCTACACTTGGGGTGGTATCAACTGGACGTTACAGGCGCACCGAGAAAGCACCAGCACGGTTGATGGCGAACAAACGAGCCATACTGATGATACCTGGAACGCGCCGAACATACCAAATCCGTTATTTGGGGGAGAATACAGCGGCATCATCAACATCCCTGGCGTGGATATGTCGGTGGTTGGTTGGAGTGGCACTTCCGGCGGCGGCAACGGCTTTGGGCCGACTTGGGTGCATCATTTTTACGCCAAGAACGTGAAACACTTCTGGTATTGGAATCTTGGCGGAGGCAACAAGAACGTAATGGAAGTCACCGCCGGGGCGCATACCACGGCGACACTGTTCACGGGCGGAAAGTCGGGGAGCAAGCGGCGGAATTTATACAAGATTGCCGGTTCAGCGGAGGAGTATGGAAAATCAATGGTTGGTGGCTGGGCCTACACGCCGGTCAGGCCGACTCCAAAAAATGGAATCAGATTGTGCGGGCAATATGCCAATAAGGACGGGGTAGTGTTCGTGGTCATTGCAGACAATGAAACGCGTAATTTGCAAGTCAACTGCCCGGGAATAAAACACTACAACGCGGGGGTGTCGGCGGAGAAACAAGGGTGCACGCCAATGAGATTGCACTTTAGAGATCGTCCATGGGTGTGGCCAAATTGGTATACAAACAGTGGATATTCTGGTTGTTTTACTTTAAAAGCCGTGTGCAACAAGGATTGGGGAACAAATCCTACCACTCTTGCAACCATCAATTGGGGATACAGTATTGACACAAGCGGACACCAGCATCATCAACCATACACTAACAATGGCATTCAGGGCAGTTGTAGCGCGATTATCATCGAATCATTTACCGACTATACTACAAACTTTGGTTACGGTAACTGGCCTGGTGTAATTCTTGAAGCTCATTACATTGGATGCTGTGAAGATGGTGAATTGAATTGGGTTCAGACTTACACTGAATATACAAATGGGGTTCAGTCAGCTAAAAACGCTCCCGACCCGCCACCTGGTCCATATTACTGGCTTACTAACGAGATCAATGATCACCTTCACAATTACACTGAGTATGCAGATTGGCTAAACGGCTCATGCCCATGAAAACAAAACGATTAATAACTCTGGTTGTCGCGATCTGCTTGATTGTGGTGTTCGCCGCAATGTTGCTGAAGCAACACCATCCACCCATCACGGAGCATGAAACATCCTCTGATGCTACTAGTTCAAGCAGTGCATCAAACAGTGCAGCGTCTATCACGACCCAATCCAAAACGGCAGTTAAGGCAGAAGTGAGCAGTAAAACCAATGCCGTTAGCGCAGAAGTTTTTTCCATGAAAATCATGGACTCAAAAACCGGACATTGCGCTCTTGTCGGTTTGGATAGGAAGACCATTACCTTGAAGGACAAAAACGGCAGTATCATTTGGACTGTGGACTTGGCCAAGGAGGCGTCCAAGCGTGGGTGGCAGCACCTAGAGGGCATAGAGTTTGGGGCGTTTAATGAAAAGAGGCCTATCCTATGGGTGGAAGTTGTAAACGCTTCTTTTGAATTGGATTTAAATACAGGCAAAATAATAGGAATAGGAGGAGGAAGAATGCATAATCCATGAGAAGGCGTTGGCTGAACTTAAAGGGGTCATAAAGGGGGCAGTCCTGCCTTGACGCAAAAGGCGCTGATAGTTAAACCGGTTTCATGCCCCGGCAGCTACGGATTGAATACCCCGGCGCGATTGCTTATCCGCCTTTGCCTCAAGCTACGGTGGGACAGGCTTGATGAATCGCGGTGATCGCCGCGAGCCGATTTTCAAAGATGACTTTGACCGGAAACGGTTCGTCAGCACCTTGGACGAGGTTTGCATTGGAAATTTTTCCAAGCGGGATTCATGCCAATTAGTCTTGAGCTTTTAAGGCTCAATCCGTTATGTTCCCGCGTGATGGGACCCGGACTTTCACTTTCACAACGGCTGACGCAGTCGCTGGTGCTGGCGCCGCAACTGCAGCACTCGCTGGCGTTGCTCCAAGCGCCCACGCTCGAACTCAAGGCGCTCGTCGCCGCCGAGCTGGAGCAAAATCCGGTGCTGGAAGAAATTCAGGAGATGGATTCTGAGGAGCGCGAAAATAAGTCGGATGCCGATGGCGAATCTAGTTCGCCCGATCTGAGTGAGCCGCCGGAGGATGTTCAATTTGATTCCACAGTTCAGGAAAAAACGGTCGGCGAGGCTGCCGAGCCGGTGGATGACTTTCAAGCGGAGTTCGACAAGCTGGTGCAGATGGATCAGGACTGGCGTGATCATTTTGCCGCCGGCAGTTCGCCGGTTCGCACGACGACGGAGGACGAGGAGAAGCGGCAGTTCATGTTCGATTCGCTCACGGTGCAGACTTCGCTCGCGCAGCATCTCGTCGAGCAGGTGCGGGATGCGGGCTTGGATGAGACGGAGCAAGGCATTGCCGAGTTGATCATCGGCAACATCGATGAATACGGTTATCTCAATGTCACCCTGGAAGAACTCGCTGCCACCAGCGGCTTGCCGGTCGAGACGGTGCTGGATGTCCTGGAAGTCATCCAAGGTTTTGAACCGTCCGGCGTTGGTGCACGCGACTTGCGCGAATGTTTGATGCTACAGCTTGAACGCGCGCATCTGGATCGCACACTGGAATTTCAAATCATCCGCGACCACATGGAATTGCTCGGCAAACGGCGCATTCCGGAAATCGCTCGCGGCACCGGACGTTCGCTGGATGATGTTCAGGAAGCGCTCGCGCGCATCGCCAAGCTGGAGCCGCGTCCCGGCCGGGCATTTCTCTCCGTCACCGAGCAATACGTCGCGCCTGAAGTTTTTGTCGTGAAGAACGGCGAAGACTACCTCGTCACCACCAACGACGAGCAGATTCCCCACCTGCGCATCAGCAACGTCTATAAAGACTTGATGTCCGGTGGCGCGAACGACGCCGAGGTTAAGAATTACATCCGCGAAAAAATTCGCGCCGGAAAATTTCTCATCAAGAGCTTGCAGCAACGGCAGTCCACCATTTGCAACATCGGCAAGGAGATCGTGAAACGGCAGCGCGAGTTCATGGACAAGGGTATCGCGTTTCTCAAGCCGATGACGATGGCGCAAGTTGCCGAGGTCGTGGGCGTGCATGAAACGACCGTCAGCCGTGGCGTGTCCGGCAAATATATCGAGACTCCGCAGGGCGTGTTCGAGATGAAGTATTTTTTCACCGCCGGTCTGGCGACGTCCAGCGGCAGCGACGTTTCCAACACGAGCGTGAAGGATATGATCGCGGAAATCTTCAAGGCGGAGAATACCACCAAGCCGCTCTCTGATCAGGAAGTCGTGAAGATGCTCACTGACAAAGGCATCAATATCGCCCGCCGCACCGTGGCGAAATACCGCGACAAACTGGGAATTCTCCCATCAAATCTGCGGAAGGTTTATTGAGGTTTTGGCGGTTTAGCGGCTGGCCTCGCGGGGCGCGCGTTTATAGCTACAGCGCTCTGGCCACTTTCACTTCCCGGTTGCCAGTTAGAATTATCCAGCAGTTCAATCCCCGGCTTGAGGAAACGGATGCGACGGCTTTTGTATAGCGCGGCGAGCGCAAGCTTGAAGGCGTTCTTGCTCACGCCAAACGTTTCGCGGATGGCGGCCGGTGAACTGGCGTCATCAAAATCCAATTTGCCGCCGTTGGCCTGAAGTTCTTGCACGATTTTTAATTTCAGCGGCAGCACGCGCTTGTAGCCGGATGCATCGAGACGCAAATCAATCTTTCCCTGTTCGTTGATGAGGCGGATGAAGCCTTGCAGGCGCTGGCCGGGTTCAAGTGGCGCCGCGAGATTGTCGTGGTAAAGCAAACCGAGGTGAGCGTTCTCGACGATGCACGAATATCCCAGCGGCGTGCGCGTGGCGACGAGGAGATTTACCGGTTGGCCAACGGCGTAGGCGGGCGTTTCTTTGCTCAAGTGACGGCGCAGCCGGGCGCTGGCGTAGATGCGATTCGTTTTTTCATCAAGACAGATGGCGACGACGATACGTTGGCCGACACTGGGGCTTTTTTCCTGTTCGCGATATGGCAGCAGCAAATCTTTGGCGAGACCCCAATTCAAAAACGCCCCGGCGGTCGGGTGCATTCCGACGACTTCGAGCGCGGCAAAATCGCCGACTTCGGCGAATGGTTTTTCTGTTGTGGCGACCAGGCGATCTTCTGAATCACGATAGACGAAAACCTCGAGTTTGATGCCCGGATAGAGGTCCGCGGGGATGTAACGCTTGGGTAGGAGAATTTCACCAAGGTCGCCGCCGTTGAGGTAAAGTCCGGGCGCGGATTCGCGGACGATGGAGAGGGAATTGCGTTTGCCAAGGATTGCCATGCGCGGAGAGATTAAACCGGCGCGTGGCAAAGGGAGAGCGGAAAATTCAGTGCGTGCGGGAGTTGCTGCTGAACATCACCAAGGCGGCGGCGGCTGCGAACACCATCGCCACAGCAATGGCCACGAGGATATGTTTGATTTTGCGTTCGCGCTGCCACGCTTGCTGGCGCGGGAATAATGCTTTGCCAAGGGTGCGGATGGGCATGGTGAATCCTGATTATATTTTTACTTCTGATTGGATTCGTCCATGTAAACGGCTGGCTCGGCATACGTCCATAACAAACCGATTAAATTCCTGATGGTTTCTGCCAGCACCGAGCGTCAGCAGGCTTGTATCAACACGCGAAATGCACGACCAAGGTGTTCCGGATGCGTTAAGGTTTGAAACTGGCGGATTTGCTTGGGCTCCAGCGGCGCGAATAAGTTTTCCTGCACCGCCGCGCCGAGAATACGCGTGAGAAACTGAGGCTGGGTGCAGAAGTTTTCAGTCTGTAGTCCGGCGGTTTCACCGGCGTTTTGAATTGCGGAGAAGTTGACGTGCGCAGTCAAATCCTGTTCGCCTGGATTGGCCAGCACATCGTCCACGGCGCGGTGGCGATGGTAGGCGCGCAACGTGCCGTTGAGGCGGGCAGGGGAGAACATCTCGTCCGCAGCGAAGCCATAGTCAATGGCGAGCAACTTACCGTGTGCCAGAATGTCAGCCGCCGCGCGCCACCAGTTTTCGGCGGCTGGGCTGGTTTCGATGGTGTAGCCGTCAGGTAACACTGCTTCCAATTCTGAATTCTGGATTTTGAATTGTGAATTCTGCAGCCGCGTCCAAATAAATTTTTCACCATCAAGCATCACGCCCCACTCGAACCAGTTTTTTGCTTTCGCATTCCAGCCGTAGCGGTGGACGGGAAAAGCATCAATCAGTTCGTTGCTGAAAAAAATGCCATTAATTTTTTTTGGCTGGGTTTGGCTGGAGCCTAGCCCCACCGAGTTGAGATTTGCTTCCCAGCGGACATTGGGAAATTTTTTCAGGGTCGCTTGCTGCCAGGCTTGTCGGGCGGGCGAAGGCTCAACGATACAGTATTCGATTTCAGAAAATAATTTTGGCGCGTGAATTTGCAGCCAGTTTAAAATGTCCGCGGCGAGTTTGCCGTCATGTGCGCCCGCTTCGATGATTTTTAATTTTTCATTTTTAATTATGAATTGCTTCAAGTTTTCCAGCCATCTTACGAATTGGAAGGCGAGCAGTTCGCCGAACAGGCTGCCGGTGCTGACGCTGGTGATGAAGTCACCGGTGCGTCCCACGTTGTCCTGATTCCGCTCGTAATAACCAGTTTCGGGACAATAGAGAGCGAGTTCCATGAAGCGCGCAAAAGAAATTGCGCCGTCCACGCGAATTTCTTCGCGGATATGTTCGGCGGGCATTTTCATTGCTTGCAGGCAGACATGGCTTTGATTAGTGTCGCGGCAACGGAGAAAACTTATGGCTAAAATTGACGCGTTTTTCAACTTGATGTTCGAGCAAAAGGCTTCCGACCTCCACATGGCGTCGGGTAATCCGCCCATGATGCGCATCAACGGTGACCTGCAGCGTGTGGATTATCCACCCCTCGAGAGCGACGGACTGAAAGCCATGCTCTACGAAATCGCACCTGATTACAAAATCAAAGTGTTCGAGGAAACGGGCGACGTGGATTTCGGATACGAAATTCCAAATATTTCGCGCTTCCGCGTGAACTTCTTTAATCAGAAAGCCGGCGTGGCGGCGGTGTTCCGCCAGATTCCAAGTCGCGTGCTGTCGTTTGAAGACTTTGACAAGCTCGAAGCCCCACTGCCGCCGGTGTTCAAAAAGTTTGCGATGCTGCATCGTGGGCTTGTCGTCGTAACGGGCCCTACCGGTTCCGGCAAATCGACTACCCTCGCAGCCATCGTGGATTACGCGAACCGCAATCGCAAAGATCACATCATCACGATTGAGGACCCGATTGAATTTGTTCACGAAAGCAAAAGCTGCCTCGTGAATCACCGCGAAGTCGGCGTCCACACGAAGTCCTTCGCCGCCGCGCTACGCGGATCTTTGCGCGAAGACCCGGATATCATCATGGTCGGTGAAATGCGCGACTTGGAAACCATCGAACTGGCGATCACCGCTGCTGCGACTGGCCACTTGGTATTTGGCACGCTGCACACTCAGAGCGCGGCGAAGACGGTGGATCGTATCATTGACGTATTCCCGGCAGACCAACAGAACAAGATTCGCCAGACGCTTTCCGAAGCGTTGAAAGGCGTCGTGGCGCAGACGCTTTTTAAACGTTGCGATAAAAAGGGCCGGTTAGCGGCGTTTGAAGTTTTGGTTTTCAACACTGCGGTTGCCAACCTCGTGCGCGAAGGTAAGACGCATCAGATCCAAGGCATGATCCAGGTCGGTAAGAAATTTGGCAACCAACAGTTGGACGATCACATCATGGAGCACGTCCGCATGAAAAAAATTACGCCGGAAGACGCCTACGACAAGGCGCTCGACAAGAAAAAATTCCGCGTGCTGCTCGCGCATCCGCCAGAAGACGACGACGCGATGTAAACCATTATGCGCCGCCCGGAACTAGACCAAATATTATCCACGATGCTGGCTGCGCAGCCGGAAGTTTCCGATTTGCTTTTCGTGGCAGATCGCCCGCCGCAGGTTGAGGCTTACGGCGAACTCAAGCCTGTCGTCCTTGACCCTCCCATCCCCAAGCTCACGCCGTTTCAGATTGAAACCATTGCGATGAATGTCATAGGAGACAACGCGTGGCAGATTGAAGACCTGTTGCGTCACGGTTCGTGTGATGCCTCGTATTCGCTTGGCGACCGCTCGCGTTTCCGCGTGAACATATTTTCGCAACGCGGAAATTATTCCATTGTAATGAGGCAGTTGAACTCCACGATACCGACATTGGAGAAATTGCAATTGCCGGAAGTGCTGAAACAAATTCCGCGCGAGAAAACCGGCCTTGTGCTCGTCACGGGCGCAACTGGTTCTGGCAAGACTACCACCCTCGCGGCTATCTTGGACGAAATCAACCGCGAGAAACCCGTCCACATCGTCACGCTTGAAGACCCGGTGGAGTATTTGCACAAGCATAACCGCGCCACGTTCAACCAGCGCGAACTTGGTGTCGATTTCGATTCTTACGTCAATGGGTTGCGCGCAGCGTTGCGGCAGGCGCCCAAGGTGATTCTCGTCGGCGAAATGCGCGATCGCGAGACGGTGAAGATTGCCTTGAGCGCAGCGGAGACCGGCCATCTGGTCTTGAGCACGCTGCACACGATCAATGCCGGCGAAACGGTCAACCGTATTTTGGGTATGTTCGAGCCGGAAGAGCAGGAGCAAATCCGCATTCGCCTCTCTGACTCATTGCGTTGGGTCGTGAGCCAGCGGCTTGCACCAAAAGTCGGAGGCGCACGGCACGCCTTGATTGAAATTATGGGGTCCAATCTGCGCACGCAGGAATCCATTCGCCTAGGCGAGAGCGAAGGTAAGACTTTTTACGAAATCATCGAGGCCAGCTACACGTTCGGCTGGCGCAACTTTGACAGCGCCTGTCTGGAAGCCTACGAGCAAGACATTATTTCTGAAGACACCGCGCTGCTCTACTGCACCAAGCGCAGCGTCGTTTCGCGTGGCATTGATAATATCAAGAAGGCGCGCGGCGAAATGGCCACAACTGCCGGCTCGCTGCGGATGCGTGCCGGGGTTACTGGCACAAGCGGCGAAACTTCCGTCGACGGCCCGCCCTTGTTGAAACTCAAATGAACGCCTCTTTTGATTTCGTCTCGACTGGCGACAAGCCTGCGCTCATCGCTTTTTCCACCCCGGCATGGATGGAAGCCGCCAAGTCAGCCCTCATTGAACTTGGTTACAAAGTTCACACCGCCGCTACGCACAGTGATTTTCTCCTGCGCTACAGTCAGGCGCAGTATCACGTCGTGATTGTCGAAGAATTATTTGGTGCGAACAGCGTCGTCGAAAACCTCACGCTTACCGCGTTGCAAAACATGGCCTCGGCCCAGCGCCGCCACACCACGGTAATTCTTGTTGGTGAATCGTTTCAGACGTTTGTGCCGATGGAAGCCTTCAAGCACAGCGTCCACGCCGTCATCAATAGCTCGGAAATTTTTCTCTTCAAACAGCTCATCGAAAAAGCCGTGGCCGAGAACGAGCTCTTTCTCCACAGCTTCCGCGAAATTCAGCACCGCGTCCTGACTGGCGGCAAAAGTTAATCAGGGCAAGGCCAGCCTGTAAAATACACTGCCGCTGCTCTGGCCAACGGTTACCACCACGCGGTTGGTTGCAGTCGAGCCCGGCACAGTCACCCAGTTGTTTCCTAATCCAGAGGTCAAGTTGTTGGTCTGTGCTTCCAAATGTCCACCGGTCGGCGGCCAAGAGATTTCCAGTTGGTTGCCGTTGCGTTGAAACGAGAGCCGGAGCGCGACAAGCTTGAAGACCACGCCGCCGGTTCCGTTCGCCGACGTGTTGGTTGCCAGCGCATAAATCTCACCGTCTGCATCCTGCCCGAAGCCGTGCACGGTCAGGCCGTTCGGCAAAATGGCGCTGCCACCGTATTGGAACAACGGAAACGCCTTGATTTGGCCGGTTTGCAAATCGGCATAGAAAATTCGGCCATCTGCCCGCACGGGAGAAGTTTTCAAAGCGAGGTCGCCGAAAATATATTTTCCATAAAGCTCCGGGAACGCCGTGCCGCGATAGACGAAGCCGCCGGTGATGGAAATGCCGTCGTTGTGATCGTATTCGAGCGTCCCGAGCGCGCCAGAGATCGGATCAATGAGGCCACCCGGAATTCCCACGCTGCGGTGGCCCGGCGGGAAGCCGATGGTTCCGGCGTTGCCAGCGGGGCCGTTCGTGCGGTTGAAAAGAAAATCACCTTCTTTGATCGCCCAACCGAAGTTGCCGCCGAGTGTGACGCGGTCAATCTCTTCAATGTTGTTCTGGCCGACATCCGCGAGGATTAAGTCGCCGCTCAAACGATCAAAACAGAAACGGTAAGGGTTGCGCACGCCATAGGCGTAAATTTCTTTCACCTGACCGGCACCCTGAAATGGATTGGAGGCTGGTATACGGTATTGCCCGTTGGCGCTGACGGCATTCGGGCTGCCAGACGTTAGCGTCGGATTAAGCGGATCGATTCTTTAAAATTTTCCAAGCGGGGTGCTCAGGTTTTGCGCGTTGCCACCTGGTTCGATATGGCTTGTGCCGACGTCATTCGCATCGCCGCCGTCGCCCAATCCGAGATAAAGATAGCCGTCCGGGCCGAAGGCAATCGTGCCGCCATTGTGGTTTGCTGCGGTCTTGCCGAATGAGATGACTTCGCGGCGCGAAGCAGAGTCAACGACGTTGGCGTTGGTGGTGGAAATTTTCCATTCGTTGACAACGTTTTTATAATTGTTCGTCGCTGCGTTCGGCGCGACATAAGTGGGCGAGATTCCGATCGGGTTGGTTTCACTGTTGTATGTGTAGAGTGTGTGGTAGCCAGCACTTGCTGGATTGGTGTAACCCGGGTGAAACGCGAGTCCCAGCAGCCCGCGCTCGTCATTGGCGTTGGCGGCATTCAGTGGCGGCTGCACGCGGTTGGTGATATTGAGCGCTGCGTCTGGTAATAAATTTCCGTTTTGAATAACGCGGATTAATCCATTTTGTTCCGCAACGAAGAGTCGGCTTGCGTCGCCCGATGGGTTTATGCCGTAGAGCGGCGCGGCCAGATTGGTAGCGATAGGCTGAAGCAGGATGACGATGTTTCCATTCGTGATGGCCGGCAGGTATCTGGCGATAATCACGCGAACCGGCGCGGAAGTCGTCGTGAGACCGAGGTTGTCGGTCGCCAATGCGGTTAAGGTATTCGTGCCCAAGGCAAAACTTCCTGCGATTGAAGTTCCTGAGAAACTGTATGGCCCGCTCGTAAAACTACGCAGCAGCACGGCACCGTTGAAAAGCCGGACATTTGTCACGCTCCCATCCGCGTCGCTGGCGGAAATTTGCACGGTGATGCTGAAAGTGTTGCCGAACGTTGAGTTGTCCACCGGGTTGGTGATGGTCACACTCGGCGCGAGATTAGCCGCGCTGACGGAGACATTCACAACCGACGACGTGGTTGCAAGCCCAAGGTTGTCCTTTGCCACGGCCGTAAGGGCGTGGCTGCCGGTGGTGAGAATCACCGCCAGCGCGAAGGGTGAGTTGTTTGTTCCGCCTAGCAACGTTCCGCCGTCGAAGAATGAAACATTTGTCACGCTGCCATCTGCGTCGCTTGCGCTGGCTGCAATGGTGAAGCTGGCGGGCGATGTGAACGACGCGCCGTCGGTCGGGGCAGTGATGCTGACAGTGGGGGGCACGTTGGCCGCCACTGGCGTGGAGCGGACGTAGGCAAAACCTGAACCTGCTGGTAAAGCGGTAAATTGAAGTGAAAGATAAATGTCATCCGAAATTAGGTGGACCACCAATGACTGGCCGACCAGCGTGGATACCGGGTGTCCACCGGCGACCGATGTCCAATCGGTATAGCTTAGTGTCGCGTAGTCTGAGAGTGATCCCACGGCCCACTCGGTGTCGGTTGGACTGATAAATTTTGTGAAGCCGGATTCAGTGGTGCCGTTAAAAATACCGCCCGTTCCGCCGCCGGACGGGACGGCGCGAGTAAGCGATACGTTTGGTGTAAGCTGATCCCGGTCACCTGGGTTACCGTATGGCGCTGCCTGCGTGAAGGTGGTCGTCGGGCCGTTCCAAATGATTGCCGCCTGCGTCAGTATTGGCATTAATAACGAAGCTAACGATACGAAGCAGAAGCGGAACAGTAATTTGGTTTTCATAATCAGATTTTTTACTCGCTGTGCTGTTGGTGATGCGCAGCTTGTTTCTTCGATTGTCCAATTGAGAGGTGTCTCTGAAAGATTTGTTCCAATTTCTTTGAATTAAAAAATGTAGTCGAATAATTTAATTTTTCCGGCAGCCTGTGCACGTGATTCGAATTGATCAGGCGCTCGTCGAACGCGGCCTCTGCGATAGCCGCGAAAAAGCCAAGCGCTTCATCCTTGCCGGCCAAGTCCGCATCAACGGCCATCCCGCTAAAAAACCCAGCGATCCCACCAGGCCCGCCGACGAAATCGTGCTCGATGCCGGCGATAAATTCGTCAGCCGCGGCGGCCATAAACTTGAGCACGCCCTCGAACATTTTCAAATCGGAGTGAAAGGCTTCATCGCGATTGATTTGGGCGCGTCCACCGGCGGCTTCACTGACTGCCTGCTTCAGCGTGGTGTGGAAAAAGTTTTTGCGGTAGATGTCGGGCAGGGGCAGCTTGCCTGGAAACTCCGCAGTGACCCACGTGTCGTGGTTATGGAGAAAACCAACGCGCGGAATCTGAAGCCGGAAAATTTCCCCGCAGCAGCTGATCTGGTGGTCGTTGACTGCTCCTTTATCTCGTTAAAAAAAATTCTTCCGCCCGCCGTGCCATTGCTGAAACCGGATGGCAAAATAGTCGCGCTCATCAAGCCGCAGTTTGAGGCGGGAAAGGCCGAGGCGGACAAGGGCAGGGGCGTCATCACTGATTCCGCCGTGCATGAACGCGTGCTGGGCGAGTTGGAAGAATTTATTTCCGCGCAGGCTGGCCTTTGCTGGCGTGGTGTGGTTCAATCACCGCTGCTCGGCCCGGCCGGCAACAAAGAGTTTTTAACGCTGATTGAAAAAGTCCGCTGACCAATTCCAACGCATCGGCCTCGTGGGCAACGCGGACAAAGCCGCCTGCGCCGAAAGCGTGCGCACCGCCGCCCGCCTCATCCAGCGCGCCGGTCGAAAAGTTTTTTGCGACGCCGCCACGGCAAAAATCTCCCGGCTCAAATGCGAAATCCGCGCCGATGCCGCCGCTCTCGCCAAAGAAACCGATCTGCTTCTCATCTTTGGCGGTGACGGCACGATGCTGCATGCGGCGCGGCAGATTGCCGGTTCGCGCACGCCGATGCTCGGGGTGAACATCGGCAGCCTCGGTTTTCTTACGGCTGTTCCGTCAGATAAAATAGCCGCCGCGCTTAAATGCATCTGGGCGGGGGAATTTAAATTTGAATCTCGCGCGCTCATCGAAGCCAGCGGCATCTGCCACGGCAGCAAACTCACCGCGACGGCGCTCAACGACATTGTTATCACACGCGGCGCAGTCTCTCGTCTTATCGCGCTGGATGTTTCGGTGAACGGCGAACTTGTTACCCGCTACCGTTGTGATGGATTGATTTTAAGTTCGCCCACCGGCTCCACCGCGTATTCGCTCGCCGCCGGCGGCGCGATAGTTTTACCCACGGCTGAAGTTTTTGCGCTGACGCCGATCTGCCCACATGCATTGTCAAATCGTTCCATCATCCTGCCGTTATCTGCGACCATTCGCGTAAAGGCCATCAATGCCGCGCCCGCTGCGTTCTTGAATGCCGACGGACAAATAGTTGGCGAGCTCGATGCCGGTGATGAAATCACCATCCGTCGCAGCCGTCGCTCGGTGCGGTTGATGCGGTTGGCACACGGATCGTTCCTCGAAGCCATGCGTCGCAAATTGCACTGGCGCGGAACCTACCTCTGATTTAAAAATGAAAAATGAAAAATTTAAGACGTCCGAGGCTGTCTCCGTGGCCGTGCTGCAATTTGAGTTTTTAAATTTTTAATTCCCATGGTTCGCCTTAAAGACATCGCCGCCATCGCCCGCGTCTCCGTGATGACCGTCTCCAAAGCTTTGCGCGATGCGCCGGATGTTTCCGCCGCTACCCGTGAAAAAATCCGGACGCTCGCCGCCCAGATGGGTTACGTCCCGGATTCCAGCGCGCAAGGCTTACGCTCGCGCACAACGAAGTTTTTTGGCCTCGTCATTCCCGCGACCACGAATCCCATATACGCGCGTATGGTCTATGGCATCGAGGAACGCGCGTTTGAACTCGGTTACGATCTCATCATCGCACACACACTCAACAAGCCGGAACGCGAAAATCTCGTGCTGCGCCGGATGCTCTCGCGTCGCGTGGATGGATTGTTTGTCACGCCGGTATATCGTTTTGAAGCGACGGCGCGCATCTACGAGGAAATTGCCGCCCGAAACATTCCTACCGTGCTGCTCGGACCGCCCGCGCCGTTCTGTAAAAACTTTCCCGGCGTGGAGATTGAGGAACAGCTTGCCAGCTACCACGTCACCAAGCACCTTATCGGCCTTGGGCACAAAAAAATTGCCTACTTCACCGGACCAACTGCCGCGCCGTGGGCGCACGAACGGTTCGAGGGCTATCGCCGCGCGCTGCGCGAGGCGAACATCGAGCCGGATGATGAATTGGTTTTTCAGTCCGGCAACACGATTGAGGATGGCACGAACGCCGCACTCCAAATGTTGAACGAAGGTTGCCAGCCGACCGCGCTGCAAGCTGTGAGTGATGCGGTTGCCATTGGCGCGGCGGAGGTTTTATTGCAGCAAGGTTTGCGGATTCCTGAGGACATTTCCGTGGCTGGCTTTGGCAACATTTTACTCGCGGAACATTTTCGCGTGCCGCTCACCACCGCGCGCCAGCCAAAATTCCGTCTGGGTATCGCCGCTGTGGAAATGATGATGCAGCAAATACGGGGAGAAAAAATTTCCACGGTGCGTTTGCCCGCTGAAGTTATCGAGCGTCAGAGCAGCGCAGCACCGAAGGCGGGCTGACCCTATCGGCCATTGGTTCAGGGTAATTCCAGTAACTTCACCGGTCCGAACAGCCCGGAATCGGGCAGGGGGGTATTTGCTTTAAGTTCCCGAATGTTCGTCTGCGTGAGCCGCTGTTCCTTTGGCAGCGCCGCGTCGCCGATGAGTCGGTTCGGCCAAAAGTTCACGACTTCAATCTCCAGTTTGTTTTCGCCCGGCTGCAATGCATCAGTCACATCCACGCGCCACGGCGGACACCAAAGGATGCCGCAGGACTTGCCATTCACCCGCACTTCCGCAAGTTCGCGGACATCGCCCAAGTCGAGAAACAGTTTTGAATTTTTAACTTTAGGTTTTGAGCTGGGTGCGTCAAACGTTTTTTCATACGTCGCCGTGCCGGAATAAAATTTGATGCCCGGCTCTATCCGTGTTGTCCAACTTACGAGCGAATCAAACTTCGCCGTTTCCGGCCCGCCCCACTTCGGGTCGAAGTGAACCGTCCACGCGCCGGAAATCTCCATCGCTGTTTTCAAAATTAAACTATTCTCGTATCTGGGCGTTGGGTGTTTTGAATTCGGCTCGCGAAAGATCACAAACCATGAACCGCATGGGTCAAAATCCAAAGGAACAAAAGTCCTTCCGTTGTTTTCTTCATAACCGACGGCAATTTTCTTTTCGCCCGTCACTGCGTTCCATAATTCCGGGGCCTTGCCGGTCACGCGAAATGCGACGGTTGTGCTCGCGGCAAAGTTGGTGCGGTTGGCGATGAAATATATTTCTGCGTCTCCCGTAGTGCGGTGGATAAAATCAAAATCGCCCAGAGCCGACTGGACTTCGCAGTCTGGTTTCACACCATCTGCCTGTAAGACTTCCCTTGCCGATTTGCCGCCGATGACGCGGCCAATGCCGACTTTTCCACCCCACAATTCATCCGCGAGCTGCTTCACAACGGCATCGGTGGATGCAAAATTTTCCAGTGGCTCACCCCGCAGCGGTTTCGGGCCGACAACCGTTGCGCCAGCCGCCACCAGCTTTCGGATTTTTTTCAGCACCGGCATCGAAATCACGTCGCGCTTGGGCAGCACCAACACGCGATAGTTCATGCCGTCAGGCAAAACAATTTTCCCGTTCTTTACGCTGGTGCGATCAATGAGCGCCTCAGCGGTAATGACATCGTAATCATATCCAGCGCCAACCCTCGCCGGGTCAGTGCGCTTGTGTTGGGTGAAATTGGGGACGTGGTCGCCGTAGTAATACAGCACGTCGGCGGAAAAATGTCCCTGTTGGAGCATCCACTGGCAACGGTCAATGTAGCTGAAGAACGGCCCGGATTTCTCCCACCAGGTCACCTTTGGATTCAGATGTGTGCCGGCAAAATATTGCTGGCCGGGAATCCCTGATTCGTCCGGCGAGCACACGAACGCGTGCCAGACGAGCAGGTTCAATCCTTCGCAAAGTGCTTTGTCGAAAGTCGGTTTCAGGTTGTCCCAGATGTGTTCCTGCCAGTGCGGCCCGATGGTCGTGAACCCTTCGGCCATTACCAGCTTGTGGCCGTAAGTATGCGCGGCACTGGCGGGTTGCTTCACAAAAAACCGGTTGTCATCGCCCTTGCGGTGCGTCCATGACCATGCCCAGAACTCGCTCATCGGCGCGTCATTCATGCCCAGGCAGCGTTGCGCGTCAATCGGCACGGCATGTGGCCCGCCGCTTTCCGGATGGATACCGATGCCGTGTGCGTGCGCCTGATCCCGGAAAAGTTTGTAGTGATTATCAATCGCTAGGTCGCCGAGCGTCTGGCGGTAATCAAAAAGAAAACGGTTGCTCGCCTCGCGTGAGTTCACGATGCGTCCCGCCAGCACTGGTAGCCACGGGAGCAAATCATAGCCCTGACGGTTTTTAAATTCTTCACGCAACTTGGGAGTCCAATTCGCCAGCTCAATTTCCCAACTGTCCGTGTGCAAATACTTCAAGGTTTTTCCTGCGAGTGGTCCCGCGTCCTGAATCAGTGGTTCAACAATCTTATTCCAGTAATTTTGAAATGCCGTCGCACTGTAAACGTCAATTGAGTAGCCCTGCCAGCCATCGCTGCTGGTGGAAACGAACGAATGGTCGCCGATGGTGTAGCCGAAACGAAGAATCTGCCAGTCTCCGGCGGGAACTTTCCAGCGCAGCTTGCCGTCGGCAGAAATGTTCTTGGTGAGGTCAATAATGTCGGCGGCGTCGGCATCCTGTTCGCCGGGTGTGGCAGAAATTTCGGTGAATAGTGGCGAGGAATCCGGCGCGGAGAAGGGCTGGAGGGATTCCTGCAATGCCTTCTGCTTCCAATTTTTCAAAGGCTCGTGAACGGGAGCGTTTTTCACGCGGTAGGCGATGAGGGCGGTGTCTCGGTAAAATTGGTCGCGTGCTTTTGGCGTCGGTAGCTTCACATCGACATTCGTGCCGCCGGAAATTACTAACTCGGACCAGACATATTTTTTACCCGCGTCCGCCTGCGAAACCACCGGGCCACCAAGGTTCCAGCCGCTTTGGATATTCAGGCTGATTTCCAAGCCGAGGCGGTTGGCCTCATGCAACGTATGTTTGTAAAGCTCGCGCCATTTTGCTGAAAAAAAATCCGGGCCGTGTGGCACAGTGTCGTTGCCAATTTGTGACGCACCGTTCGCATCGCAGAGGAGCGCGCCGCCAAAACCTTTCGCCTTCATCTGTTCCAGGTCACGTGTGATGGCTGCTGCGGTCACGTTGCCATTCAGCCACCACCAGTAGGCTCGGAGACGTGCTTCATTCGGTGGATTTTCCCAGCCGGATTCCAGTGTGGGCGCGGCAGGAAGAAGCAATTGACTGGATAGAAACAGGCAAAAACCGATAACGAAATGATTAATGGATGACATGGTCTAGGGGGAAAGTTAAACGGCGCGACCATAATTGGAAATCCCTCATTCGCGGGATGCTGCCGCGCTAGTGCCGCTGGGTGATTTTTAATTTCACCACGCGTGGGCCGTCAAGTTCTTCTACGCGAAAGTCAAACTGCCCCTGCGTGAACGCATCGCCTGGCTTGGGAAAGCCGCCAAGCTTTTCTGTCATCCAGCCGCTCGCCGTCGCCACGCTTTCATCGTGTTCCACGGTGCCGATGATTTTTTCCAGCTCATGCAGTGGCAACGAGCCTGAAATTTCCCAGACGTTCTCGCTCTTGCGGATAAATTGCGTGGCCTCGGCATCGAATTCATCTTGGATCTGGCCGACGACGGCTTCGATGACATTCTCCAGCGTCACGATGCCCACTGTGCCGCCGAATTCATCTACGACGAACGCGAAGTGGGATTTTTTTTCAAGGAAGCGCTGCAGCAATTTTTCCAGCGGTGCAGTTTCCGGCACGCAAATTAACGGGCGAGATACTGGTAGCAAATCCGCCGCTGTGCGCGCAGTGTGGCGGAGTGCGTAAAGATCCTTGATATGGACCACACTCCGGGCCTTGTCGGGATCGCCGTCAGTGCAAATGGGAAACCGTGAATAACGCGTCCGCTCGGCGATCTCCAGGCACTCCGCCGTTGTCGCATCGGCGGCGAATAGCGAGATCTCATTGCGAGGGCGCATGACTTCGCGCGCGGTGCGGTTGCGGAGGTCGAGCGCGTTTAGAATCAAATTACGGCGGTCAGACGAGCCTTGGGCGGCCGCCAGCACCACGCGCAATTCTTCTTCCGAATGACCGCCGTGCATTTCATCTACGCCGATGCCAAGCCGTTTCAAAATCAATTGCGACGAACCGTGCAGCAGCCAGATGAACGGATACGAGAGCCGGTAAAACCAGTTCAACGGACTCGCCGTCAAAAGTGCTGTCGGCAGTGTGCGGCGAATGGCCATTGCCTTCGGCGCGAGTTCGCCTACGACGATGAGTAAATAGCAGTTCACGAAAAAGCCCACGCCGATGGCGACGTTGTGCCGCAAATTTTCGGAGGCGACATTCAGCGCGTTGAAAACCGGGTCGAGCAGTTCTTTGAACACCGGTTCTACCGCTACGCCGAGGCCGAGGCTGGCGAGGGTGATGCCGAACTGGGTAGCGCCGATGTATTTGTCAATATGCGCAACGATTTGCCGCGCCGTCTTGGCCCGGCGGTTGCCTCGCGCCTCCAACGAGGCAAGCTGCGTGTCGCGGATGCGCACGAAGGCCAGCTCCGCTGCCACAAAAAATCCGTTCAGCAACACCAGCACCAGCACGGCGAGGATTTTTAGCGAGATGGAAATGAGTTCGTCCCAGTTCATCTGAAATTCAAAATGGGAATTTCGGTGTTGGTGCCGTCCGCTTTTTTATTTTTCGACTTGGAATTTTTAAATGTCTTCACAGTTTCATTTCTCCGAACATGACCTTCAAAATATCACGCAACTTCACGACGCCGATTTCTTTACGTTCGCGTGATAGCACAATGGCGGTGCGTTGGCCGGCGCGCTGCATCAGGCTCAAGGCGATTTCCAGGCGCACATCTTCATTCACGAACACCGCCGGGGTCATATAGCTCGCGGCGGGTTTGTCTACGTCAAGATTTTCGCGATAGACGAGCGGGCGGATGTCGAGTAATCCCGCTACGCGCCGCTGGCCGTCGCGAACTTCCCAGACCGGCAGGCGTGAGATGGTGTGTAGCCGTGCCAGTTCCAACGCCGCGCGCAATGGCGTTTCCGTCTCGACGGACGGCGTTTCTGCCATCGGTTTGGCAATCTGGCTGACGGAAAATGTTTGCAGGTCTAGGATACGATTGACCATGGCGTGTTCGTCGTCGGTGAGCGTTTGGCCGGATTCGCGCATCATCGCGCGCATTTCCTCGCGGTTGCCGAAGAGGCGTCCCGTGAAGGCTTGCCCGCCGGTCCATTTCAAAATCGTCTGCGACACGTCCTCGACGATGATGACGATGGGGCTTAATAAAAAATTGATCAGGCGGAACGGGCGCGCTGCCGATAGGCATAGCGAATTCGGGTGCGCGCGGAACAACATCTTCGGCAGCAGGTCAAAGAACGTGTAGAACAAAAACACAACGAGCGCAAAAAGCCCGACAACAATCCACGGGCGGCCGAGAAACCATTCCCGCAGTTTCAGCAGCAACCAGCCGAGGATGATAAAATTTGCCAGTGTGTTGCCTACGAGAATCGTCCAAAGAAATTTTTCCGGCTTTTCTAGAAACGCATTCAACAACTTTGCGGATGGCTTGCCGGCTCGAGCGAGCCGGCGAACGCGCAGCCGGTTGAGCGCGAATACGCCCGCTTCCATGCCTGAAAGCAGGAATGATGCTCCGAAGCATAGTCCCAAGGCGATCCAGTTGAGATAGGTCGTGTCCATTTACTTGGTCCGTTGCAACAGTAATTCATTCACGCGCCGCCCGTCCGTAAGTTGCGCCGTGAGTTTCAGTCCGGAATAATTTACCGCCTCGTTGGCATCGGGCACCACGCCAAGCAAATGAGTGATCAGGCCGCCCATGGTCTCAACCTCCTTGACATCGGGCAGGGCGGGGAACTCGCGGCGAAAATCATCCAGTCGCATCGTGCCGTTGACGCGCCACTGGTCGGCAGAAATTTTTTCCATCACAAAACCTTCCGGCTGTGCGTGGGCGCGAATTTTGCCGACGAGTTCGCCGAGGATGTCCTCCATCGTTACCACGCCTGCCGTGCCGCCGAATTCATCCAGCACGATCGCCAGCCCGCGCTGCTGTTTTTGCAAAGCTCGGAAAAGCTGGAGCAGATTCATCGTTTCCGGCACGAAGGAGGGAAACTCAATCGCGTCGGCCAGATCAATCTGCGGGTTCAACAGCAGCGCTCGGGTGTTCAAAATGCCGACAATGGTGTCCGGCGTTTCGTCATACATCGGCAGGCGGCGGTGCTGGAATTTTTTTGCAGCGGCGATCATCTCGTCCACGGTGGCTTCGTCGGAAATACTCGCCATTCCGGCGCGCGGGCGCATCACGTCTCGCACCACGCGTTTATCGAGCGAGATGATTTGGAGGATGATTTCCTTTTCCGATTCCGCGAGCGTGCCCTGCTGTTGGGCCATTTCCAGAAGTTCGTGATACTCGGCATCGGTCAGCGGCATGGCGGCGGTGGATTGATTCGCCGCCGTTTTCAGGATGGCGGCGTTGAGCCACTGCGCGACGCTATAGAGAGGCTTGGAAATTTTTTCAAAGACGAATAGCAGCCAAACTACGTGCAATGCCCAGCGTTCAGGTTTGCGCACACCCAGCGTTTTTGGAAACACCTCGCAGCCAAGCAGCACCAGCATCGCCAGAAAAATGACGGCGAGCGCCAGTGCCCAATGCGTATCGAAGGAGAGGCGTAGCACGATGGCGAGCATGGCGGCGTTCGCAAAAGTATTGCCGAGGACCAGCGTGGCCAGCAAATCTTCCGGACGCGCGAGGAGTTGCAAAACGATTTTGCCGCGATGTGGATGTTTTTCCGCGAGTTGCGCCACCTGACTCTTGGTCAATGAAAACAGCGATGTTTCCGCCAGCGCAAAGAAAAAACTCGCGCCCGCAAAAACTAAAATTGCCGTGATTGCCTGCTCCACGCGCGCAGTGTGCCGCAAAGCGCGGGCTGAAAAAAGCGAAATGAGGACTGCGGCTTTCGGTTGAGATGCGGCGGGAAAACTGTTAACAATCCGTCGTGTTGTTCGGAAAAAAAGACAAGCCGCGCGAACGCTTCTACCTGTTTCCAGGACAAGGCGGACGCAATTATCGTCGCAAGCAGCAAGTCATCCTGCGGTGGACGGCGGCGGCGGCGCTCTTGTTCGGAGCCGTGCTCGCCTTGGTGTTGTGGTGGACTTCCAAACCCAAAATCTGAACTAACATTTTGGCCGCGCTTGACCGGGCGGGGCTGATGGCTACTATTTGAACATTCGATGAAACTGTTTCCGTTCACTCTCGTGCTGGCCGTGGCGGTATGCGTGCCGGTGTTTTCCCGAGCTGAAGTTGCCGATGGCGTGAAGGCTGTGGTGGCCGAGCGCGTCATCACCTTTGCCGAGGTGGAAGACGTTACGCGCCCCGCCGCCGATGCGTTGCGCCGGCAATACGCCGCCGATCCGAATATTTTCCAGCAAAAACTCAACGAGGCCCTCAACGACAGCCTTGAACTGCTTGTTCAACGTGCCTTGATTCTTCACAGCTTTGATACCGATGGCTACCGGCTCCCGGAAAACTTCATCGACCAACTCGTCCAAGAACGAATTCGCGACCGCTTCGGTGACCGCGTGACGCTGATGAAATCACTCCAGCAGCAAGGTATGACCTTCGAACAGTTTCGTAAACAGATACGCGAGCAGTTCATCGAGTCCCAACTCCGTCAGCAAAACGTCCAGCGCGAAGTTGTGGTATCACCCTTCAAGATTCAAAATTATTACGAAACGCATCCCGATGATTTCAAAATTGATGATCAGGTAAAGCTACGCATGATTGTATTGAGCAAAACTTCAACGGCGGACACCAACGCCAATGAACTCGCCCGGGAAATTCAGACCCGGCTCAAAGAAGGTGCGGTATTTAGCGAACTCGCCAGCGTTTACTCCCAAGGCTCGCAGCAACACCAAGGCGGCGACTGGGGCTGGGTGGAGCGCAATATTCTTCGCAAAGAACTGGGCGAAGTTGCCTTTACACTTAAGCCGGGCCAGGTGAGTGATCCGATTGATGCCAGCGATGCCGTGTATCTCATGCTCGTGGAAGACCGCAAGCCCGCGCATGCGAAACCCATCGCTGAAGTCCGCAGCGAAATCGAAAAAACTCTCCGTTCCCAACAGCAGGCCAAGCTTTCAAAAGAATGGATTGACGGGCTGAAGAAAAAAACCTTTATCCGCTACTTCTGAAATAGTCGTGTTGCCGCACGATGAAAAACTGGATTGGAATCTCTCTTGGTGACGTCACTGGCGTTGGCCCGGAGGTCACGCTCAAAGCCATCGCTGCCGAAGCCGACATCGACGACACCAAATACTTGCTTATCGGCGATGAACAAGTTCTCACAAAGCTAAATGTAAAGCTTGCGTTGAACTTGCCGGTAAAAAAGTTCTCAAGCTACAACGACAGCGGGAAATTTTTCTTGGTCAATCCGTTTGCTGGAACAATCCCGGAAAATCTTTCTGCGGGCGTGCCGGAAGCCGCTCGCGCTTCCGTTGCCTACTTGCTCGACGGCGGCGAGCGCTGCTTGCGAGGCGAACTGGATGCCTTGGTCACCGCGCCAGTTAATAAATCTTCCATCATTCGAGCGGGCCACAGATTTATCGGGCAGACGGAATTCCTTTCTGAACTCGCCAACACCAAGCGCACCGCGATGATGTTGCTCGGCACGGATGAGCACGGGCGCTGGCTACGAGTCGCGCTTGCTACAGTTCACATTTCCCTTAAGTCAGTTCCTGAAAAATTAACGGCGGAAAAAATCACGCTCGCCATCGAACTCGCCGCACAATCCTGTCGTGACCTCGGCTTATCCCGCGCAAAAATCGCTGTGTGTGGCCTCAATCCACACGCGGGCGAAGGTGGTGAATTTGGCGACGAAGAGATCAAGACCATCAGCCCGACGGTGGAAGCGATGAAGAAACGTGGCTTCGATGTCGTTGGCCCGTTGAGCGGCGACACGGTGTTTCATTACGCATTGAAAGGGGATTTCGACGCCGTCGTGGCGATGTATCACGATCAAGGGCTTGCGCCGCTGAAAGCTGTCGCCTTCGACAGCGGCATCAACTGGACGCTTGGCCTACCGTTCATCCGCACTTCACCCGACCATGGCACCGCTTATGACATCGCGGGAAAAGACATCGCGAATCCCGGAAGTATGATTGCGGCGATACGGCTGGCGAAGCAGTTGGCGCGGAATAAAAACTGATGTCACGCAACAATTCATCCGAGAAGTTCATGCACCTTTGCACCGATGTCGCCTTGTTTCACGAGTGATTCGCCGACGAGGATTGCGGCTGCGCCGCATTTCTGAACGCGTTCCACATCCGTGCGCGTGTGGATGCCGCTTTCGGCAACCAGCAGCGAACCATTTTGAAGAATGCGCGGCGCGAGGCTTTCGGTGATGGCCAGATCCACCTTGAATGTTTTTAGGTTGCGATTGTTTACGCCGAGCAGAGCGGGGGAAATCTTGAGCGCGCGCGCCAATTCATCCTCGTCATGGACTTCCACGAGAACGGCGAGACCGGCTTCGACCGCGAGCGTGTGGAATTTTTCCAGTTGAGCGTCCGTCAAAATCGCGACGATGAGCAGTATGGCGTCTGCGCCCCATTCGATGGCTTCCAGAATCTGGCGCTCATCAATGATGAAATCCTTGCGGAGCAAGGGCAGCTTCACGGCCGCGCGTATCTGGCGGAGATAATCCAACGAGCCTTGGAAAAATTGTTCATCGGTCAAAACAGATAGGCAGCTTGCGCCCGCCGCCTCGTATTCCTTGGCGATGCGGACGGGATCAAAGTTCGGACAAATCACGCCCATGGAGGGTGAAGCCTTCTTTACTTCCGCGATGAGAGCGACACCGGATTCTTGGCGGAGCGCCGCGAGAAAATCGCGCGACTCTCCGCGTTCGAGCATCGCATCGCGCAAATCACCGGCGGCGATGAGGCGAGCAGGCAGCTTCGCAACTTCGCGTTTCTTTTGTTCAACGATTTTTTCGAGAATGTTCACAGATTCTTAAACCGCCAAGACGCCAAGGTCGCCAAGATAATTCTTTCGTCAAATCAAAAAGCCTTGGCGCTCTTGGCGTCTTGGTGGTTGATTTTATTCTTCCTCATCCTTCACGCCCTGCATCCGCTTGAGCGGGCAGCCGGCGCGGAGCCAGGCGTTCAC
>CAINDH010000078.1 GCA_903847285.1 uncultured Verrucomicrobia subdivision 3 bacterium
CCGCCACCTATGGCGATGTGATGGTCGAAACCGGAGTGGTCGAGGCCGATCAGACACAACTGGTTCAGATGCTTCTGGACGGACTAATGGAAAGCCTGAAAGTGGCCGAAGGCCATATTGCGAGAAAGGCTATCTCCGACAAGTCGTTTCACCTGACACGGGCGGGGCGGATTGTCATCGGCTTACAAAGCGCCCTCGATTACGAAAAAGGCGGCGATATCGCCAAGAATCTGAGTGAGCTGTACGGCTATGTCACCCGCCGCCTCCTGCATATCAACATTCATAACGATGTCGATGCCTTGCATGAAGTGCAAAGCCTGATGGGGCAGATTCGCGATGCGTGGACGCTGGTGCCAGCGCTCGTGGCCCCTTTACGCCGCGTCAGCTAGCGCGGGAAAATAAATCAGTGCCGGAGCGATATAGGCCGACTTGAGTCGGTGACGCTTGGTATGCTTGGCGCGGCACCTGTCTGGGCAGAACTGGACGGGGCCCTGGCGCGGCATTCGTTAGTTAACATTTGTTAATTGCAAACTAATGGCTGCCAGCCAGTATTAGTATTGGCGGCCTTCATCAGGCCGCCACATTGGGCTTTTAGGATAACAGTTTGACGACAGGCGCCCGGAGCGATCCGGAGAAGCAAGGCTATCGTTAAAGGAGAATGCGGTGATCAGTATTGTTGGCTTGGTGCTACTTTTTGGCTGTGTCTTCGGCGGCTTCATCATGGCCGGCGGCCATATGGCGCCTATTATCAAAGCCGCCCCGGTCGAGACCTTCATTATCGGTGGTGCAGCCCTGAGTGCCATGATCATCGGCAACAGCATGACCATCATAAAAGGCACTTTCGGCGGTATTGGTAAGATCATCTCCGGTCCGAAATTTAACAAGCAGGACTACCTTGACGTGATTTTTCTGGTCTCCAAAATCATGAAGCTACTCAAGGCCGAGGGTGCTGTCGCGCTGGAGTCGCATGTCGATAGTCCGGAGGCGAGCGCCATCTTCGGGGAATATCCACGACTGCTCAAGGATCACGCATTAATACACCTGATCACCGACAGCATCCGGCTGTTGGTGGTGTCCTCTTCGGCTCCAAGACCGGACTCAATCGAGGACGTGATGAATTTGTCGATCAAGACTCACCACCATGAGGCATTGAAACCGGCAGAAACATTCGCCTCTCTGGAGGGCGCATTACCCGCCCTGGGTATTGTTGCCTGCGTGCTGGGGGTGGTAAAGACAATGGGTGCGATCGACCAACCTCCTGCCATTCTCGGCGGACTGATCGGGGGCGCGCTGGTCGGGACCTTTCTCGGAGTCTTCTTTGCCTACGGCATTGTCGGCCCCATGGCTACCCGACTCAAGCAAATCATCGACGATGAAGGACAAATCTACCACGTCGTAAAACAGATCATCGTCGGCACCCTCAACGGCCACCCCATACCAGTCGTAATTGAAGCGGCCCGGGTGGGTATCACCCACGATTACCAACCGTCATTCTCCGAAGTGTTTGACGGACTGCGCGGCAAATAAGCATGGCTGATGACGCCCAAATAGAGAAACTGCTGGACGAACAGTCCGCAGTGGCTGCCTCCCCGGGGGGGGCAGTCGCAGAGCCGGCCGTCGAAGCGACAGCGACAAGCGGCGAAAATGCCGGCGCCGAGGCAGAACCGGAGCCGCTTGCCCCGATCATCATCAAAAAAATCATCGATGAGGGCCATGGCGGAGCGCATGGTGGCGCCTGGAAAATCGCCCTTGCCGACATGATGACCGCCATGATGGCGTTTTTTCTGCTGATGTGGCTGCTCGGTGCGAGCAACGAGGCACAGCGCAAAAGCGTCGCCGACTACTTCAAGCCCACCGCCCTGACCAAAAGCGCCATCACGGTTAACACCACTTCCGGTTCAGTCGGACTTATGGGTGGACAGTCGATGATAGACGACACCGCCCTGCCCATGGCTGCGACGCAAAGTGGACTGATGCAGCTGCTAACGCCACGAGATGTCAACGACCAGACTGAAAGCGAAAAAGAAAAAAGAAACGAAACAAAAGAAGAGGAAAAAAAGAGAATATCCAACGAATTGGACCAAGCCAATTTTGAAAAGCTGCAGCAGGAACTAATCGAACGCCTGTCCCAAGACAAGGACCTGGCCAAACTGAAGGATCAGGTTAATTTCGTCCGCGAAAAAGAGGGCCTGCGCATTGAAGTCATAGACAAGGCCGATTTTTCGATGTTCTCCCTGGGCACCACCAAACTCTCCCCTCGCGCCAAGGGACTAATCGAGGAGATTGCCCGCTCCCTGGGCACGATGCCCAATAAAATCAAGGTACGCGGGCACACCGACAGCGTCCCGTACAACGGAGCGGAACGCAACAACTGGTCCCTGTCAGCTGAGCGCGCGGAAGTGACCCGCCAAATAATCAACGGACGCGGTGTAGAAGAAAAAAGGGTTGCCCGCATAGAGGGGGTTGCCGACACCGAGCCATTCGTTCCGGAAAACAAGCTGGATCCGCGGAACCGCCGCATCAGTATCACGCTGATGTACCAAGACCTCTGAGGCTAAGGCTAAGGCCAAGGCCAAGGCTAAGGCTAAGGCTAAGGTCACGCCTAGCGGCGGAGTACGGACGACTCAGATTGCCACTTGCAAGGTTTTTCTCAGGCTCTTCGCAGTTGCAGACAGAATCTGGCTGACACGGGACTCACTTACGCC
>CAINDH010000079.1 GCA_903847285.1 uncultured Verrucomicrobia subdivision 3 bacterium
TCAGCCCGCGATGGGAGCAAACCAACCTCACAGACCCGGAAACCTAGACCAATGAAAAGGGCTTGAGGCAGCGAAAGAATTTTTTGTCATTTTCAAATGATATCAACGTTTAAACCTTACCGGACCGATCCTGGCGTTATGGCCGCGTTCCACACTACGTTTAGAGGGCAGGTCGACAGCCTCAGCTGGGTTGATGGGGATCAGCCCCTGTCTTCTGGCGCGATTGAAACACGTGCGCAAAATCTTCCCATCGACATTAACCGTAGCGCTCGAAACTTTCTGCCCGATGCGTTTGGTGACATAACCCTGCACATCGCGCGAAGTCAGTGCCGACAAGGGTTTCTCAGCACGATCTTTCAGGTGGATCAGAAAAGCGTCGATGACATATTTGTAACGCTCAGCCGTTCCTGAAGTTTTACTGGCTTCCTTTTCTTGCAACCATTCCGTGCACCATTTGCGAATTGATGGAACCTCCAGAGGAGAGTGACCAGCCCGCTCAAGGATGTCGTTCACAACCTTTCGAACCTGGCTTTCGGCCATTTCTCCACTAGCGACTTTTTTATCAATG
The DNA here is from genome assembly GCA_903847285.1 of uncultured Verrucomicrobia subdivision 3 bacterium. The sequence continues at coordinate 569 of CAINDH010000079.1, forward strand.
CGTTCCCAATCTGCAGCGATGCTGAGGGCTTCAGTTCGATTGGTTTTTTTGGTGGATCTGAGACGCAGCTGACCGTCGCTTGATCTCCAAGCTGCATGCCAAAACTTTGACTCAGGACGCTTGTGGACGCTCGCCATACCTGCTAACAATACTTCTAACGAGCAGGTCTGTCAAAGCCGTTCTGACCTTTCAATTTGCCAATATAATGCTATATTCTTAAGCTCGAAGCTAAACGAGGGTTCGATTCCCTTCACCCGCTCCACTCCACCAGTTTGTTCTGTTTCGTGGTTCGCGTGTTTGGTGATGAGGGTGAACAGGCTTGTGACTGATATGGGTTAAGTAATATTAATTTTCGAAAGCTCACGGAAGCATCCTACTTTAACCTGCTTCGTGGTAAGTTTAGCTAAGAAATCAATTGCCTACCGCCACCCATCGAACTGCGTCCACCACCACAAATCCGTCCGTGCCTTCGGTGCTGATCCGGCAGTTTCCATTTTTACCGGCGGTGAATTGCCCCGTGAAAATTTTCACCCAGCCGCCTTGTTCATGCTGGTTGATGGTGAGTTTATGAACGCCGTTCGCATCGGTGACGGTGACGGGAACATTAGTAGCGCGATTGGCGTGTTTGAGCCAATAGAGATAAACTTCATAACGTCCATCCGCCGGCAGGTCCGGGGTGAAGCGAACCGCATTTTTGCCCTTCGCTTCGTTGCTGTCGTGAAGATAACCAATGCCGATAAACGGTTGCTGCGTCGTCGAAGTGTGCCAGTTGCCGGTGAGCGTGGCCTTCGTGTCGTCAATTTCGATGACGTTGGTGTCGGTCGAAGTGGAGGCGATGGCCGGCATTTCTAATCGCTGCTGATCGAGCAGAAGTTGTGCGCGCAGTTTGGTGTAGTCGAGTTGCTGCACGGCAATTCCGTCGTGAATTGCGAGCACGGCGGCCGTCGCAGCGGACTGACCCAGAATCATGAACACCGGTTCCATGCGCAACGAGCCGTAAGCCGCGTGTGATGACGAGAAGCAGATCGGCACGAGCAAATTTTCGCATTCGGAAATTTTCGGCGTCAGCGAATGATAACTGATCGGGTAAGGCTGCCGGAAATGGGATCCCATGCCGCCTTCGGCCTTCAACGTGCCATCCGCGCCGACGAGATATTGGATCAGATGCGAGTCCATCATATACGAACCCATCCCGACCGAATCAGTGACCAACCTCTCGCTGGCGCAGTTTTTTTCCGTCATCACATATTCGCCGAGCATCCGGCGCGCTTCGCGAACATACAACTGATGCGGCCAGTGGTGGTTGTCGGTGAACTCGTCCTTGGCCAGTCCCCATGTGGAATAAAATTTCCGCATTTCAGCCGGCACGCGCGGATGATTCTGCAGCGTCCAGAGCAAACCCCGCTGCCAGGACTCGTGCGCGTGGGCGATTTTCTCCCGGGCCGCATAGTCAGCTTCCACATATTCGCGGCTCATGCCGACAAAGTCTGTTGAAATCGAACCGCGATTGTTGGAGTCGGTTTTCCGATTCGGCATGAGCGTGAGCGTGCAAAAAAGATTCGTCGTCGCACGTCCGGTTTCAATCGCGCGGAAAATGATTTCGTAATTCTTTTCGTCGTAGTCCGTCGGCTTGGAAATCATCACGCGATTTTGCGGAACCTCGGTCAGGCTCATGCGATAACAATAAGCCTGCACATTGTCATCCGCCGAACCGATCGCCGCAGTGGTTGTGGGCCGGACGCGCGGCAGCAATCCGCTCGCGGGATCGCCGGGCTTGAGGAACGGATCAATCGTGCCATTCGTCCCGAGCACCGATTCCGGCCGACGCAGACCGTTGAGGGTTTCACCGTAAAGGCTGTTCGCCTCGCGCCCGACGGTGTAGGCCACACCTGCCGTCGCCATCAAATCGCCTTCATACGTCGCATCGAGAAACATCTTGGCGCGAAACTTTTTTCCGGATTCGGTGGCGATCTCGATGATCTTCGCGCCGGACTTGATGACGCCGGATTTGCGGTTCAATCGTTCGCTGCGAAAAATTTTGATTTTCGAATTCGCCACCAACTGTTCAAAAATCAGTTCGCCGACGTGCGGTTCCAGCATCCACATCGTCTCCTCAGTGGGCGGCAGTTTGGGATGCTGTCCGGTGATGACGCGCCGTGGCTCATACTTCCAAACTTTGTCGTCTTGGTAGTATTGCCAGATGCGATGAAAATAATCGCGCGTCAGCCCGCCGATGCTCCCCAGCCGGCCCACGTCCACCGCGCCCAACCCGCTAGCAGTCATGCCGCCGAGATGTTTGCCCGGCTCGATCAGCGCGACGGTTGCGCCCATCTTCGCCGCCTGCACCGCCGCAATCACGCCCGCTGAAGTGCCACCGTAAATGCAGATATCGGCTTCAAAAACTTTTTCAGCGGCGCGGACGCGAATGTTCAGCGACAGCAGAATCAAAATGGAACACCAAATGAAGAAGCAATGTCCGTGGCATGAAAGGATGCCGGAAGTTTTTTGGATTCGAGGATTCACGCGTGATTTTAATTAAAGTATGCGGATCAAAAGGCAAACCTTAACCGCTGCCCGATGGGTAATTTCGAATCGGTCATTGCCAAATTATTGTTGTTAAGAAACGGGGAATTGCCAGCATCTATCTCTGGCGGGTTTTTATTTGCGATGTCTGAAAACTTGAATCAACCGAACCGTGCGCAACCTCGGAACCATCAGGAGGAGGTTCACGCGCTTTTCATCCAGCACTCGTCGGCGCTGCGCGGATTCATCATCGCCATCATGCCGGACTTCAGTCGCGTGGACGATGTGTTTCAGGAAACGTTTCTGACCGTCTCACGCAAGGCGGCGGACTTCAAACTCGACACCAATTTTCTCGGCTGGGCGTGTTCCATCGCGCGTTTCAAAGTTCTCGAAGCTGCACGGTATCAGCCGCGCGCCACGCAGCCGTTCACGGATGAAGTGTTAGAGGCGCTATCCGCGACGCAGCCCGATCCCGAAACCGAGGAAGAGTTGCTGCAGGCGCTGGCACATTGCGTGGAGAAACTGCCGCCGCACACACGCCAGGCGTTTGAACTACGTTACCAGCAGGCGCACAAGCCGTCGGAAATAGCGCGCGTGCTCGGCTGGTCGGCGGCGTCGGTGTATGTCGTGCTGTCACGCGCGCGCACGGATTTGCGTCAGTGCGTGAACCGGTATCTGGCCCGTCAACCCGGAGGTGCGCAATGAACACGGACCGGCTCGACCAATTGCTCGACGCATATTTCGACGAGGCGCTCACGGAAAAAGACCGCGCCGAACTGGAATATCTGCTGCTCTCGTCGCCGCAGGCGCGCGAACATTTTTGGAAGTGCGCCCGCTTCCACGCCGTGCTCCGGCGTTTCGGCACCGAGAACTGGGGCCGCTGGCTCGCGCAAAACTCGGCGTTGAATGATGGGAAAAATTCCGTCGCCCCAGCGTTGGCGACGGCGGCGGCGAAAAAATATTTTTCCTGGAACTGGCCGACGTGGATGCAGCCCGGTTTGCGTTGGGCAATGACAGCAGCGGTTTTGATGCTTTTGTCTGCAATCATTTTTTGGCCGACGCAAAAGAAGAATGCGGACAAAACTCGCACGGCAACGATTGACCAATCGCGCGGCGTGGCCGAGCTGGTTCACGCAGTGGATGTGGAATGGGCCGCGCCTTCCAATCGTCTCGGAGCCGGTTCCGTGCTGTCGCCAGGCTGGTTGAAATTCAAACGCGGTTTGGTGGAGCTTCAATTTTATCGCGGTGCTCGCGTTGTGCTCGAAGGCCCGGCGGAATTTCAAGTGGTCTCGGACATGGAAGCGGTTTGCGGACTCGGCAAGCTGCGCGTGGATGTGCCGCCGTCGGCGCACGGTTTCAAAGTGCTCGCGCCGAATGCGCAGGTCGTGGATCTCGGCACGGCGTTCGGAATGCAGGTGCGTGCCGATGGCCAGTCCGACATGCAGGTGCTCGAAGGCCAAGTGAAGATGGCCGACAAAGCCTCGCCGCTGCGCAACTTCAATCAAGGCCAGGCCGTGCATGTGGATGGTTCCGGCCAGATGAATGAAGTCGCACCCGATGGCAAAACGTATCTTTCGCCCGCTGAAGTGGAGCGGCGCGTGAACGACGAAAGTCGCCGGCAATTTCAAGGCTGGCGCGAATTCAGTCAGATCATCGCGCAAGATCCTAGCCTTTTGCTCTACTACGATTTTGAAAATTCAGCAGACACTGACCATTTGCTCGCCAACCGCGCCAAAGCGTCCGTTCCAGATTCCGCCGGAACCATCGTCGGCTGTCAGTGGACGGAAGGTCGCTGGCCTACGAAACGCGCGCTCGACTTCAAACAGTTCGGCGACCGCGTGCGCTTTTCTCTTTCGTCGAAACCCGATTCTTTGACCTGCATGGCGTGGGTGCGGGTAGACGGACTATCCCATGCTTACAGTGCGCTGCTGATGTCCGGCGACGGCACAGTGGGTGAGACGCAATGGCAACTCAAGACCACCGGCGAGATCGTTTTTGGCAAACGAATGATTCCCGGCTGGGGCCAGGGGCACGTGGATACCTGTGTTAGCCCGTCGCTGATCAATCCGGAACAGATGGGGCTGTGGATGCATCTCGCGTTTGTCTATGACGCGAAGACGCGCACGGTCACGCACTTTCTCAACGGACAGGCCGTTTCCACCAAGATGCTTTCTTCGGAACAAACCATCGGCATCGGCACGATGGAAATTGGCAACTGGACCCCCCGCGAAGGCGAGCCGATGGAGCCGGTCCGCAATTTCAACGGACGCATGGATGAATTTGCGGTCTTCGGTCGCGCCTTGTCGGCGGAAGAAATTGCACACGCGTTTGAAGTCGGCCGGCCGAATTAGAAGTGGATTTTGATTTTTGGAGCGGTTCAACGGCACGGGCAATATTTCAAGAATTCGGACTTTATGCGGTCCGAGCGAAACGGCACAGCCGGCAGCTTCTGTCGGTTGTATAAATTGGCGCAATGATTCTGGCTGGTGAATGCGTAGGTTACAGCGACTGGCTGCGTCACTTCCGGACTGGTCACCTCCACCGTGCCAGCCACAATCTTCGCCTCGGCTTTGACGAAGCGCCGGTCAGGACCACAAATAGCGAAGCCGGCAAGTTGACCACCTTCCGAATTTAATCCTTCGTCGTGGCGAAAATGGATGACAAGCCTGTTACTATTCCATGACAAATGATCGAACACCGGCCCTTGGAATGACACGTGTTCACCGTAGGTGAGAGCGCGCGCTGCGAGGGTCATGCGTTCCCCCAGCGGCTTTTTATCGAGCGGATGAATGGGAGATTTGTAGGCGAACCCGCCAACGTTCCAAGTCAACGCAAGGTCGTAGTTGGGAATTGCGGCTGCGGGCATCCGGGCTTGAGCCGCGTCAAATTGCGCCTCCCGCAAATAGGCCCATGAATCCAGTTGGTCAGCCGGCATTTTACCGTCTTTGTCATAAGCGTGGAGCTGGCTTAATATGAACGGGCGAGGCTTTCCGCCCCAGTGCCGTCGCCAATCGTCAATCAGGGTGGTCAGTGCCTTGCGATAGAAGCCCGCACCAGCTTCGCCGAGACTCCCGTCCGCTTCTCCTTGATACCAAAGAAAACCGCGCACGGCGTGATTCGCAAGCGGTGCGATCTTGTGATTGAAGAGCGCCGTGGGTTGACTCCAAGGTTGATGGTAATCTTTCCAGTCGCCCGTATTCCAACTGGCCGGGAATTTCGCCCGCAACTCCGCATCTGATTCCATCGCCTCGCGGCTCATCCAGCTTAAAATGCCGGTGGCTCCAACCGCTGTGTTCATTACCCCGACCGGCACCGCGTGGCCATTCGTATTCAACGCCGCGAACAACGACACGGCAAAGCTGTAAGCAACGGCCGAACACTCGGCAACATTCTGTTCACTTGATGCCGCCAACCAATGCCCGTCCGGGGTGTCTTCTTGAGGCGTTGGTGCGACACCTTTTCGCCAAGTCTCGTCCACTGTGCGTTGTTGGAATATCCGCACGTTGTCGTTGCTGGCCGCTCGCATCATCTTATCGCCTTCAATCATATAGCGCACTGGCAGGTGCATATTTGACTGGCCTCCAGTTAGCCACAACTCTCCGATCAAAACATCCCGCACCGTCTTCGTCTCTCCATCGCCACTGATTGTGATCGAATACCTGCTGAACGATGCAGATAACGAATCCCATTCAATCCGCCAATGACCGCCCTCGTCAGTTTTGGCGTTGCCACGCCGGCCGACTGCGTGCATCGCATCATCAGTCAATTCCGCGTTGATTTCCGCGCCGGGCGTCGCCCGTCCCCAAAGCAAAATCGGTTCGGACTGCTGAAACAAAACGTGATCAGACAAGCTGTGAGGAAGCCAGAGAGCGGCACGCATATCGCCAGCAAATGCAAAAACCGCCCCGCCGACGGCAATCGTTATCAGAAGGTTCCGCTGTTTCATGGCAATTATTTTCAAAAATGGAACCGCATATCAAAAACCAAACCGAGCCAGCCGTGTTTCGAACGGCTATTTCCTGACGACCCGCAGCTTCCGAAAACTCTGCGGATCATTCCGCGCGGGTGATGAGTCGCGAAACGTCACCGTCGCCGTGTTGTTGCTGTTCAGCACGAGACCGGCAAGCGCGGGCGCGGCGTTGCTCAACCACGGCGAGAGCGCGGAGGAACCTTCCAACTGGTAATTGATGTCCAGCGGCGGCGGATCGGGCCGCGAATACGAAACGGTGAAAAATCCATCGGCGTCGAGGCGCGACGCCAGCACCGAATTGGTCTGCCGCGTGAGCGGGTTCAAACCCAGCGCGTATTTGATGAGGTTCGGAATGCCGTCGCCCGCCGGGCTGGCAATGTCGCCCGCGATGGACGTGTTGGTGGCATTGACGCCGAAATACTGCACGCGCCATTGATTGATCGGCGTGTCGCTGATCGTGATCGCGGCCGAATTCAGCGGGCCAACGTAATACGCCGCATTGCTCGCCAGCGTAACGACCAAAGTTTTGTCTCCGACGGGCAGCGCATTGGTGAACGGCCGCACGACGATGTTCGTTGCGTCAGTTCCCGCCGGCAGCGAAATCCCGTTCGTGAGAAATTGAAAATCCGTTCCGTTCGCAGCCGTGCCGCTGAAGTTGAGAAAAACTTTCACCGGTTGCGTCGTGTTGCCGGAACAGGCGATGGTGAATGAACCGGCCTGCGGTCCGTAGCGCGAGGCCTTCGCGTCGGTGGCCCAGAGATTGATCGTGGGCGTGTTCGTCGGCGGAACAAATTTCACCGCGTCGGCGATGACGAAATTGGTCGTGCCGCCATTGCGGATGCGCACCATCGCGTTCGTGCCAGCCTGAAAATTGGTCGTCAGCAACCAGACCCATTGACTGCCTTGTTGCGTTTGATCCACGAACACGGTGTTCGTGCCGCCGGGATGAATCACATCAATCGGCGTGTTGGTGGAGCGATTAGAAAACGCCGTCCACCACGCGAAGACTTGATGCGGGCCGTTCGTTTTCAGATTTGGAACAAACGTCACGCTGGAAGCTCCTTTGTTCGTGTTGCGATCGTGCAGATAATTCGCCCCGTAAAATCCGGCGGTGGCGGTGCTCCCGAGCCAGTTACCTATAACCGTCACGCCCGTCGCATCGGAATTATCCACGACAATTTCGACGGGGCCAACCGTCAGGCCTGCGTCCACGCCGAGTTCCTGTCCGTCGGCGATCAACTGCGCCTGGAGTTTCTGCACGTTGAGATTTTGCACCGAAGTTCCCTCGTCAATCGCCAAACACGCGGCGGTTCCGGCAGCTTGCGAAGTAATCATGAACACCGGTTCCATGCGCAGCGAACAAAACGCGACGTGCGAAGCGGAGAGGCACCACGGGACAAGCAGATTGGAACACTCGTTCGTTTTGGGAACGATGGAACGATACGCCACCGGATACGGCGCGCTCGGCGAAACACCGCCGCCCGGCAGTTTCATCACGGTGTCGTTTATGACCAAGCGCGCGGCGGAATGTTGGTCGGCAGCGTAGACGGCCAATCCGATGGAATCCGACGCGACGACGCCGTTGGTGACATTGGCCTGTGTCATCACGTAATCCGAAACCATGCGCCGCGCTTCGCGAACGTAGAATTCGTATGGCCAGCCGGCGTTGTCGGCGAACTCATCATTGCAATAGCCGTAAGCCTGCATCTGGGTTCGCACGGTGAGCGGGACGCGGCTGTCGGTTTCCAAAAAATAAAAAAGTCCGTTGATGTAATTTTGATGCGCGAGTTTGATTTGCTGGCGTGTGGTGTAATCCGCTTCGGAATAGGCTGCGCTCTCGCCGACGTAATCGAGAGAGATCGCCCCGCCGTTATTGATGTCGGTCTTGCTGTTCGGCATGACGTTGATGGCCATGAAGGTGCTTAACGACATCGCTGTGCTGCTGGCGGTCATCGCATCAATGTAGCGCCCGAGCAATTCGTATTGTGACGCTTGATAATTCGGCGGCGCGGTGATGGCAATGCGGTTAGTGGCGTTCGTCGTCAGGCACATCCGATAGCAATACGCCTGCACGCGCGCGTCGGCGTCGCCGATGTTGCCAAGCGCGCCGGGCTGAATCAGCGGCAACAAACCGCTGCCGGGATTTCCCGGCGTCAGATACGGATCAACAACGAGCGAACCAAAGTTATTCGCGGCAGGGCGGATGCCGTTGTAAAACTCACCGTATTGCGAAATGGCCTCGCGACCGATGGTGTAAGTCACGCCGGCCTTTGCCATCAAATCGCCTTCGTAGCTGGCATCAATAAATTCTTTCGCGCGAAACACGTTGCTGTTGTTCATCGTGATGGCGACGAGCTGCGGGCCGGATTTGAATACAGAAACCAGATATTGATTCGTGTAAATCGCGACGCCCGCCGACTGCGCCATTTCGTTGAACACCGTTTCGGCGACATGCGGCTCGAAGGTGAACTTGGTGGTCGTGCCGTATTTCTGGCCGACGCGTGTGTAAAATTCGCGGGCGACTCCTTGAATGTAGCCATTGCCGAGCGCGCCGACATCGGTGGAGCCAAGTCCGCCGGAAGTCATGCCGCCGAGGTGATTGTTGACGACGACCAGCGCGACAGTCTTGCCCATGCGCGCGGCTTGGACGGCGGCGATGACGCCGCCAGAAGTTCCGCCATAGACGCAAAAATCCACGCTGATTTCCTGGACCGCGAGCGACGAACGTGAGGTGAGAAACAAAAAGACCAACGCGAACAAAACGTAATGACGCGACCGGATCATGCGCGCCTCACGATGCCGGCAGCGCGTTGGCCAATTTCACGAAGTCAGGATCAGTGGCGGTGGTGCTGCTGGGATTGAGTGGATTGGAAGCGCCGGGACGTTGCGTGGCGGTGTCGTCTGCATTCCATTTCGCGTTGAGCGGAATCAAAGCGCCTTTCCACTTCCACAGTTCCGCGTGACCGTCCACAAACGAAAACGTCGCGCCGCCGGCATGGCGGGCGGTTGGCGGATTCCAGAAGGTGGCCGTCGTCGGCGAATGGATGCCCATGCAGCCGTTATCAATGCTGATCTGATTTTCCTCGCCGAACACGAACGCCGCGCTGGGATTTTTCACCTGCGTCGTTTTGGTGGCCATCATCGTGTATTGGTCTGTCTTGCCTTCAGCGGGACAATTGATCTGCGAAGAAACGGAGTAGCTGCGGTTGTGCGGAACCTGTGACGTGCCGGCTTTGAGATAAGCATGGCTGGTCGGGCATTTGTAAATCGCGGTGGATTTGTTGTAGGGATACAGCGTGCCGTTTTCAATCCAGCTTTCGTAAGTCGGCAAGGTCGTGTAGGTCTGCACGCTGCCTTGAATCCATGAATTGATCGCGGGATTGATTCCACCCGTGGTGTCGTTGTTCATGAACTTCTCGCCGTTGTCGCCCACATACATCTGCGCGGCGAGCTGCAATTGCTTGTTGTTGTTCAGGCAGGCAATCCCTTGCGCGCGCGCCTTGGCCGACGACAACGCGGGCAACAACATCGCCGCCAGAATCGCGATGATGGCGATAACCACGAGCAGTTCAATCAGCGTGAAGCCCGGCGACGGCCGGGAAATTTTTTTAACGCGCATAAATGGCGGCAAGTTCATTGGCCAACGACGCGGTAAAATTGCACATCGCCGGACAAGGCGTTGGTTGCGCTCGTCGTGGTGCCGCTAGCGGAAACGGGGCTGCCCAAATCCGCCCAACTGCCGGAGTTTAGCGCGCTGCGCGATTGGACTTGGTAGGAATGTCCCGCGACACTTTGCCAGGTCAACACGACTGAACCGGATGCGACGGACACGCTCGTGATGTTAAACGGTGAGAGCGCCGTGTTGAATTGAAATGCCTTGATGCCGTTTGCGGGATCGAGCACGAACGCCTTGTCGCCGCCGAAAACGGCGTCAGTCGGCTGGCCTGCGACCAGATTGCGGATAGCGAACAGTTCCTGATCCGCCAGCAGAGGGCCGTTGGTCAGATTGGAAATGTCGTAGAGCCGCATGGTGTCGGGATTTTCCGTTGCCGCGCCGATGAGCCAATGCTGCGTGCTGTCCACCGCGATGCCGCGATAAATCGTCGGCAGGTTCGTGTAAGATTGCAGCACTGTGCCCGTCTGTGTGTTGGCGTCAAACTGAACGAGATACAAATTGGCGCTTTCGGAATTCTTCGCCCAAAACGTATTTGTGCCGGGACCAAACGCGAGTCCATTTTGCGCAAAGTGGTCAACGACGCCGGAGACGGCAATGATCGTCGGCAGGAAATTCACGCCGTCGCTCGTGGTGAACAGCGCGACGTTCGTTCCCGTGCCGGGCCCCAGAAGAATTTGCGTGTTCAAGCCCGCGCCGCGCACGGCCATGCTGTCGCCCCAGCGCAAACCGCTCGCCACACCAAAGCCCGGATCGCCGGCAAAGGACAAAACCGGGACGGTGTTCGAATCGTCGTTGCCCCACTGATAAAGCTTGTAGGAAGTGGTGCCCGCCGACGTGGTGAGATTGCAGCCATAAACCACGCCGTCCGCCGCCGCGCGAACGAGATTCAAGTTGAACGTTCCGCCAGAAATTCCCGTCATGGTCATCAGATATTTTTGCGCGCCGGTGGCCGGGTCCAGCGCCACCACGATGGTTCCGAGTCCGCTGTCGCCGCGTGAAGTGAACAGCAAATTGGAAGTCGCTGGATTGAATGTGAGGCCGCGATCCGTCGGGCTGTTGCCACTCGCGGGAATCAGATAGGAACGGTCGCCGTTGGCGAGCGTCCAGATGTTCGTGAGCACGCTCGTATTGAAAGGCGTGGTCACCGTCAGCACCGCATTGGTCGTCCACGCCACGCCGTAATTATTGGTGGCGAGCATCGTGTAAACATTTCCGTTCATGCCCGCCGTGATGTTCGTGAGCGTGAGCGTGAGATTGGTCTGGCTGCTGATCGCATTGCCGGCGTTGGTTCCATTCAGATACCACTGCTGGGCGATGGGAACTGAACCGCTGACACTGGCCGAAAACGAAACCGTTGCCCCGACATAACCGCTGGTATTTCCCGGTTGCGCGGTAATGCTCGGCGGAAGTGTGGTCGGATCCGCCGCGCCGCCATCTGCCAGACGAATGGCCTCCAAGTCCGCAGCGGTCAACACGCTGTCATAGATGCGCACGCTGTCAATCAACGCCGGCGGCGTGCGATCAGCCGTGGTGGCGGCAGTGCCCGCAATGCGCAGTTCGTTCGGCGTGTCTTTGATTTTGCCTTGGTTGACACTTGCGGTCGAAAGCAGCGAGACAGCACCGTTGGTTCCGCCAACATAAAATTTGGCATTGTTGACCGACGCCGTGCCGTCATACGTCACCGCGCAAAACGCCCATTGCTGGTTGAGGTTCGTGATGCTGCTGGATTTGCCGACATTGGCCGTCGTGGAGTTGATGAACAACCCCAGTTGCACGGTGGTCGGTGCATTGCTGGCCACAAAAAAATCAAAGCCACCCGTGGTCGAGCATTTGTCCACCAGGCGATCTGCCGTGCCGGAGTTGACGGCGAGGTTCACCCAACAGGTGATCGTGATGCCGTTGCTCAGCGTGGAACTGCTGTTCAACTTCGCCGGATTGCCGCAGCTCAAATAATTTCCCGCGCCCGTCGCCGTGCTCACGTCAAACGCGTAGCCAGCCGACAAGAAACTCGTCGCGCGCGTGGCCGTGCCGAGGAACGTGCCGTTAGCAGCGGGCGAGACCTGGTCATTTGCGGTTCCGTTACCCGGCCCCTCATCAAAAGTGTAGCGCAAAAGGAGCGAGGCTTGGCTGGTTTGCCAAGACGCGAGCAGGCACACGACTGCGGCCAAGATGGCGAAGCTGTTTTTGAAAACGATGCGTGAGTTCATAGACGTTTGATTTAGGTTTTTTGACTACCGATCTCCACGGTTGCCGGCAACAGACGCCATTGGCAGTCGTTGCCTACAATGATGTGGTATGTAGAATTATGCAGCACACGGGAAAAACCTTAACAGATTCCCGAAAAAATTTCCGGCGCACGCGACCGGTTTAGACAGCAAGACCAAGCCGTAACGGGTGTTAAGGTTTTCAACTTTATCGGCATTAGACTGTATGCTTCGCCTCCCCAACCTGAAAACTGCATTCAAATGAATTTGGTGTTGCGCACATTGGCCATTAGTCTGGCTCTGCTGCTGTCTTCCTCAGCGCCGTTGTTGGCAGTCACAAACTCTTTCGATTTGGTGGTCTATGGCGGCACAAGTGCTGGCGTCATGGCGGCGGTGCAGACCACGCGCATGGGGAAAACCGTCGCGATTGTCTGCCCGGAAAAACACATTGGCGGAATGTCCAGCCAAGGCCTGGGCTTCACCGACACCGGCGACAAGTCAGTAATCGGCGGCCTAGCGCGCGAATTTTATCACCGCATCTGGCAGCACTACGACAACGCCGATGCCTGGCAATGGCAGAAGCGCGAAGCCTACGGGAATGTGGGGCAAGGAGCGCCCGCCATCGACGGTGAACAGCGGACGATGTGGAACTTCGAACCGCACGTTGCCGAATCTGTGTTTGAAGATTTTATCCGCGAGCAGAAAATTCCCGTCTTCCGCAATCACTGGCTGGACCGCACGAACGGCGTGAAAAAAATCGGGGCGCAAATCGTTTCCATCACGACCCTGGACGGCAGCACCTTCAACGGAAAGATGTTCATTGATGCCAGCTACGAAGGGGATTTGATGGCGGCAGCAAAAGTGGATCACACCATCGGCCGCGAGGCGAATTCAGTTTATGACGAGAAGTGGAACGGCGTTCAAGTCGGCGTGCTGCATCACACGCATCATTTTGGCGCGGTTAAATCGAAGATTAGTCCCTACACCATCGCCGCCGACCCGAAGAGCGGCGTGTTGCCGCGTGTCAGCTCCGCGCCACCGGGAAACTACGGCGAGGGCGACAAAAAAATCCAGGCGTATTGCTACCGCCTTTGCCTGACCGACAATACCGCCGATCAAATTCCCTTTCCCAAGCCGCCAGGTTACGACGTGGGCCAATATGAATTGCTGCTGCGGGTTTTCAACGCCGGCTGGCGAGAAACTTTCAAAAAATTTGATCTCCTTCCCGATGCCAAAGCGGACGTCAATAACCACGGACCCTTCAGCACCGACAACATCGGCATGAATTACGAATATCCCGAGGCCGATTACGCGCGGCGGCAGGAAATTTTGCGCGAGCACGAGACTTATCAAAAAGGCTGGTTCTATTTCATCGCCAACGACCCGCGCGTGCCGGCAGAAGTGCAAAAAGAGATGCGCCGCTGGGGACTGCCTAAAGATGAATTCACCGACAACGGCGGCTGGCCGCATCAAATTTATGTGCGCGAAGCCCGCCGCATGGTTGGCGACTATGTGATGACGGAAAACAATCTCCTGAAAAAACGCGCCACGCCGGAATCAGTTGGCATGGGTTCATACACGATTGATTCGCACAACGTGCAGCGTTACATCACGCCCGACGGCTCCGTGCAAAACGAAGGCGACATCGGCGTGCCTTGCAATGGCCCCTACGAAATTTCCTACCGCTCGCTGTTACCGAAATCGGGACAGGCCGATAACCTGCTCGTGCCCGTGTGCGTTTCCAGTTCACACATCGCCTTTGGTTCCATCCGCATGGAACCGGTGTTCATGATTCTTGGCCAATCCGCTGCTACGGCTGCCGTTTTGTCATTAGAAAAAAACTGCGCGCCGCAAAAAATTTCTTACCGCGAACTTTCCGCCAGGTTGCGCGCCGACGGCCAAGTGCTGCACGCTTCCGAAAAAATCTCTAGCCAGCCCCGCGAGCTTTCTAAGTCCAAGTGATTACTAGGAGCTTTATGCGAGAGATACTAACGCGCTTCAAAAATGAAATTAATTCCCTCTCTTTCATTTAAAATTTCCACCGTATTTTTGTTGTTAGCTGCTATTTGTCCAAAAGTAGCCTTGGCGATAGAAGTCCAGGATACGAACGGTATCATCACGGTAGCAACGGCCAACTATGAATTAGAAATCACCAAACAGAACTTTCGCTTCGGTTTCTCCCGGTCGGATGGTTCCGTCATTGCGCCGCCGAATGATGGGTTTGGATTAGAGTTTGGTGGCGGGCATTCAGTAAGCGCATCGTTGAAGTCGGTCACTCAGGAAAAGGTGTTGCTCGACGTTGTGAATGAGAAGGGCGCGCGGGCGGATGTCGAAATTGAACCCGGCGAGCACTACGCGCGCTTCTCAATTACGCAATCACAGACTAACCGCATCATCGCGCATCTCGGTGGAATGGCTCCTCTCTTTGGTCTCGCGGATCACGCGGCAATCGGCGAAAACCGAAATAGCACGGATGTCACAGGTTTTGAGAGCGACGAGTTCCGTGCGCAGGAACCGCCCGGCGACAAGCGCCTCGTCAGCAATTTTATAATCTCGCCACAACGCGGTTTCGCGATGGTCAACATGGAGCGCAGACCAAAAATCGTTCGCGCATTGACCAACGATTTGGCGCAAGGCGTGGTTTCAGCGACGCGTTTACCAGCGCTGTTTTTTTTCATCGGCTCGCCGCGTGAGATTTATGCGGCATTCCTCGCCGCACGCAATCGCGAGGGCTATTCGGTTTACAAACCCAAATACGAATTTTTCGGCGTCGGCTGGGAAGCTTTTGGCGCACTCGGCTGGAAAACCAACAAAAAGACGGTCACCGAAAATGTGGAGCGCTACCTTGCGCTCGGCTATCCGCTGTCGTGGATGGTGGTCGGCTCCGGCTTCTGGCCGAACGATGACCTGAACCTCTGTGAAACCACGAGCTTCGGCCTGTGGGACAAAACGCGTTATCCGGATCCCAAAGAGTTCATCGAGCATTTTCACGAGCGCGGTCTGAAATTTTTTCTCGGCCTGCGCATTGGTTTTATCAAGGATGGACCGTTCTCGGCGGAAGGCGTCGCGAAAAATTATTTTCTGAAGGAAAACGGCGTCGCAACCGCGTGGAAACTGGGTTTCCCGAGGCTCCCGGCCTATCTTCTCGACGGCTCGAATCCTGATGCGGTGGAATGGTATTGCGGCCTCGTGCAAAAGTGGCGGGACTTCGGAGTGGATGGTTTCAAGGAAGATCTCTTCGGCTACAAAATTGCTAACGCGCCAGACGGCAACATCAATTACGCGAACGAAGCGCTCATGCGCGACGGCGTTTACATCATGGGCCGCAACAGTTATCTCGGCTCGGCGTGCGACATCCATCGCATCAACGATTTCAATTTCAACCAGAACCAAGATCGCGGTCCGATCAACGTGCTTGCGCTATCCTACAGCGGATTTCCGTATGCGTATCCCGACATCACTGGCGGCACGTTCGGCGAAGGGCGCAAGATGCCGCCGCTTACGAACGTCGTGATGCAAACTTACATGATGCGCGCAGCGCAGTTCGATTCCGTGAATCCAGCGATGGCTGTCGGCATGGGGCCGTGGAATTTTGGCAGCGCTGAAGTCGAGCGCGTGATGCTCGAAGCTGCACAATTGCACGGTAAGTTGCAGCCCTACATTTTCAGCGCGGCGGTGGACGCTTATGAAACCGGTTTTCCGGAAACGATGACGCCGCTACCGCTCGCGTTTCCTCAGGACGAAAAAGTTTGTAGCCGCGAAAATGATACCGTGCGCGGCTACGAATGGATGCTCGGCCCATCGCTGCTCACGTGTCCGCTCTACGGCAATGACTACGCCACGGCCAATACGCGCGACGTCTATCTGCCCGCTGGTAAATGGATGGACTACGACAGCGGCGAGGTTTTTGTCGGACCCAAGTTGCTGAAAAATTTCGCGCTGCCGGTTGGTAAAACGCCTTTATTCGTGGGGGGCAAAGGCGTTTTGGTGTTGAGCGACTTGAAAAGTAAATCGCTCAGCGCCGTGGTTTATCCTGTCGCGACCAAAGACTCCGTGTATCGCTTCACGGATCGCGATGGCACCACGCGTTCAACGATCTCGACAGAGGTTTCGGATTGGAAAAACGTTGTTGTGATGGACGCACGCGAAAATAAATCCGTAACGTTTGAGCACGACAGCAAGACGGGCGCGGTCCGCTTTCCCATCACGCCGGGGCACGACTACCTAATTCAAAGTGTTTTTAAGAAATAAAGCGTTCATGGATTCTTAGCCCGCTTGAGACAAAACATGATCGCGTCGCCACAATGCCACGCAAACGCAGTTCGCTTCCAATTGGTGGTATGGACTGGCGCATGTTGCCGCTATCGGGAATCAGCGCTTGAAATGACCGCAAACCGGATTGCATTTCCAAAATGATCTCCTTGTTGGCGGGTCGCACGTTCATGAGCCGCCCTTCGATTTCCACATTCGCGTCCTCGGCTTTGGTGAAAGATTTTAGTGACAATTAGTGACACGGTTTCTGCCTTTTGGTGCCGATTTACGCTCAAGTGTCAAAAACAGAGACGGCGTTAAGTTGCTGATATGAGCTTAGATGGGCATAATCGGGCAAAAGAATTAAAGATTCGATTCCCTTCACCCGCTCCAATCCCAGTAAATAAAGGGGATTGTGAGTTTTCGACCCCTATATAAAGTCAAAGTAAGAACTAAAGTAGGAACAAAAATTTCCGCTCTGCCGACAGGGCCATAAAACCCCCGCCACATTGCAGGGAGCGGGTAAACAGTTAAGCAAGATTTGGTGGTGGCTTGATCTGTTTTCAAGTGTGCTGTCCCTTTACATAAGCACTTCTCTCTTGCTCGCCAAGTCGGCGCAAGACCAAGGTTGTTCATGGAAAATTTTCCAGAAAAAATTCCCGCATGGAATTCCAGTCAACAGTCTACTAGCATTATTTTGTGTCACAACAAAACCACATGCGCCGTTTGCTAACCGCTCGTTTGTCATTTTTGTGGCTCTGCTTGTTTGGTTTCTTGGCCGGCCTCGGTTGTTTGATTTTGAAATTCCGGCTCCCGACGGATCACGCAACGGTCGATTCCCAGTTAGTTTCTCAAACTAATATTTATGTGGCCTACGGCGGTTCAGCGAGTTGCCGGGACTGTCACGAGGAGGCATTTAAAAAATGGGCGGGGTCACATCACGCCTTGGCGGAGCGGTTACCCTCACCGGGTCAGGAAGACGCAGCCTTTTTTCCCACGCGCAACTTTTCTCATGGCACCCAACAAACGACCGTGCGTAGCGCCAACGGTCATTACGAACTCATCACCGCCGGTTTAAGCGGAACGAAAGAAGCGTTTTCCGTGGAGCGCGTGCTGGCCGAAAATCCGTTGCGCCAGATGCTCGTTCCTTTCCCCGGCGGACGATTGCAAGTGACTGAGGCGGCGTGGGACCCGCGCTCGAATCAGTGGTTCAATGTCTATGGCAACGAAGATCGCAAACCCGGCGAGTGGGGCCATTGGACCGGGCGCGGAATGAATTGGAATTCTATGTGCGCCGCCTGTCATAACACGCGGGTGCTAAAAAATTATGACGCCGCCACGGACACCTATCACACCACGATGGCGGAGCGCGCGGTCGGTTGCGAAGCCTGCCACGGCCCGCTGAAAGCGCACACGACTGGCAACACGCGCATAAAAACTCCGGCGGCCAAGATCCCACGCTTCGCAAATTCACCCGCGAAGAACATTTCAGCACTTGCGCGGCCTGCCACTCGCGCCGCGCGGAGATCACCGGCGATGCGGTGCCGGGCGACAACTTTTTTGAACATCACCTGCTGACCATAGTGGACGACTCGCAGACGTTTCATCCGGACGGCCAGATCTGGGATGA
>CAINDH010000080.1 GCA_903847285.1 uncultured Verrucomicrobia subdivision 3 bacterium
GTGCGGTTTAGACATTGCGGAAGATTTGCCCGAACATCCGCTTGATCCAAAATTCCGGCAGGAAATGTTTTTTGCGTTCAAGGAGGCTCTGAACAATGTTGTCCGGCACGCCCGCGCCAAGCAGGTGTGGCTGCGCATTTCGGTGGGTGACGAGCAATTGATTGTGGAAGTTGCGGACAATGGGCAGGGCATCAGCGCCGTCGCGCCGGATACGGGTAGTGATGGTCTGGCTAACATGACCGAAAGGCTCCAATCCATCGGCGGCGAATGCAGAATCACCAGTGATGCGCAAAAAGGCACGGCCGTGCGTTTTCGCGCGCCGCTGCCTAACAGATTATTATGATTAAAGTCGGCCTCGTGGAAGATAACAAGACGCTGCGCGAAGGTTTCGAGACCTTGCTCAACCGCACGCCTGGTTTCCAATGCGTCTGCACCTGTGAGACGGTGGCGGAGGCAATGAAAAAAATTCCCAAGGCCGCACCGGACGTGGTGCTGATGGACATCCAGTTACCGGATTCCACCGGCGTAGAATGCACGGCCAAGCTCAAGGAGCAGATGCCGAAGCTGCACATCGTCATCGTCACGGTGTATGAAGATTCTGAAAGAATTTTTCAGGCTTTGCGCGCGGGTGCGTGCGGCTATTTGCTCAAGCGCGCCCAGCCGGAGAACATCATCAACGCCATTCAAGAGGCGCACGAGGGCGGCGTGCCGATGACGCCGGAGATCGCGCGCAAAGTCATCGGGCAGTTCCGGCAGCAAACCACGGATGCGTCGCAGATGGAGGACCTCACCGAGCGGGAACGGGAAGTCTTGGAGCTGGTCATGCACGGGCTGGGCAACAAGGCGATTGCCGAACGGTTGAGCGTGACGGTGGCCGCCGTGAAATGGCACCTGCAACACATCTACGAAAAGCTCCACGTCCATTCCCGGACCGAGGCGGCCCTGAAATTCAAGCAAGGGCAAGGCTCTTGAAAACTAGCCGCTTGGCTAGCTAGGTGGACGGGTAAACGCTGCTAACTTTGTTCCTACGGCACCTGCCATCAGCATAATTAAAACTATGCTGCTGCAGCCTGCCTGCGCGCAGGCAAGTATTGCATCAGGGGCCAATGGACGCCTCTTTTTGTAAAATGAAAAATCCGTTTTTTCAGGATTAACATTTGAATGCCAGACGACCCGCCCACATCTTCTCAACGGCCATCGGGTTTCATACCTCGTTGGTTTGGGATCGCGTTTGCAATTTGTTTTATTGAGTTTGAGTTCTGCGTCCAAGCACAAGCACCGGAAAAGGAACTGAACACAGTGGCGGCGGTGCGCAACTTGAGCGTGGCGCAGGCGGCGTTGCAGCCGCGCGTGCAACTGCGCGCGGTGGTGACCTTTTTTGACGAGCCATTATATTCCCGTTTCGTCCACGACGACTCGGCTGGCATTTATCTTCAGGCTTCCATCCAGTTGCCGGTGCTGCATCCGGGGCAGGTGGTGGAGATCGAGGGGCGCGTCAATCCCGGGGAATACTCGCCGGTGATCCTGCCGGAGAAAGTGCGCGTGGTCGGAACGTCCGAGCTGCCGTCGCCAAAGCCCGCCTCCTACGAGCAACTGGCCAGCGGCAGCGCCGACAGCCAGTTCGTCGAGATCACCGGCATCGTGCGCTCGGTTCAATTTCAGGAAGCCTCGCAGTATTACGCTGTGGAGATCGCGTCCGGCGGCGGGCGGTTGTCGGTTTACGCGCGGCATCTGCCGGTGAAGCGGCCCGAGGAAATGCTGGACAGCAACGTGCGCGTGCGGGGAGTTTGCTCGGCCAAGTTCAATCATCTGCGCCAGTTGTTTGCGGTCCGGCTGATGGTGCCGCGCGCGGAAGATTTGATCATTGATGTTCCGGCTCCGGCTGATCCGTTTGCCGTCGCGGCCCGGCCGATTGCCAGCCTGCTGCAATTCACGCCGAAAGAATCCTACGGCCACCGCGACAAGGTGCAGGGCACGGTGATTTATTTTGAACCGGGCAAGCTGCTCGTCTTGCAGGACGGCCATCAGGGCCTGGAAGTGCAGACGCCCGCGCGCGGGCCGCTGATGCTCGGCGACCGGGTGGAAGCGCTCGGTTTCGTGAGCCAGGGAGGTTATACGCCGGTCTTACAAGATGCGGTGTATCGAAAAATTGCCGGCGGAAAATCGCTGCAACCCACGAAGTTGGCGCCGGATGAAGTGCTGAAAGGGAAACATGATTGCCAGCTGATCCAGATGGAGGCCCGGTTGCTTGACCGCGCGGAGCATGGTTCGGAACGCTATCTGGTGCTGCAAGAGGGCGGCTTCATTTACAACGCAACCTTCCGCCCGAGCGAGGGCCGCGATGAATTTACCGGTTTAAAAAATGGCAGCCGCATCCTGGTAACCGGCGTTTGCCGGATTGATCCCGGCGAGTGGGCCGCCGGCGAAAACTGGCGCGCGAAATCCTTCCGGCTGGATCTCCGTTCTATCGGCGACGTGCAAGTGCTGGAGCTGCCCTCGTGGTGGACCCTGCCGCACGTCCTCTGGCTCGCGGCGGCGGTCGTCGTGGTGGCGCTGGTGGCGGTCATCTGGGTGATGGTGCTGCGGCGGCAGGTGGCCGAGCGCGGACGGCAATTGGAAATTCAGATCGTGGAGCGGCAGCGCGCCGAGCGTCGCCGCGAAATCGAGGAGGAACGCACCCGCGTGGCGCATGATCTTCACGATGAACTCGGGGCCACGCTCACCGAAGTAACCGTGCTCGGCACGCTGGCGCAGACCCCGGAGCTGCCGCTGGCCGAGCGCGGGCGTTATCTGGAAAAACTCACCGCCACGGCGCGGGCCATGGTGGCCAACTTGGATGAAATCGTCTGGGCGGTGAATCCGAAATATGATTCGGTCGCCTCGCTGGCCAGCTACTTTTCGCTGTTCGCGCAGCGCTTCTTGAATCTCGCCGGCATCGCGTGCCGGTTGCAGGTGGCGGAAACGTTTCCCGCCGTCGCCATCGAAGCTCACTTGCGGCACGGGGTTTTTCTCGCGTTCAAGGAGGCGCTCAACAACGCCGTTCGTCATTCGGGCGCGACGCAGATTCTCATCGAGATGAGCGTGGCCGAAAATCAATTGAAGATCGCCGTGGCCGACAACGGACGCGGATTCGCCGCTGTCGCCCAGCCGCCCGGTTGCGACGGGTTGGCGAATATGCAGGACCGCATGGCCAAGCTCGGTGGCCGCTGCGAAATCAAAAGCCAGCCGGACGCGGGCACGACCGTTGAATTCTGGCTGCCGCTCGGAGAACCAATTTTATGATCAAGGTTGCCATCGTTGAAGACCATAAAACCACGCGTGAAGGATTGGAAACCATCGTCAATCTGTCGCAGGACTTTCGCTGCGTGTGCACTTGTTCCACTGCCGAAGATGCGTTGAAGGTATTACCCGCACACGAACCGGAGGTGGTTCTCATGGACATCCAACTGCCGAACATGTCCGGCGTGGAATGTGTGGCGCGCCTCAAGGAGCTGCTGCCGTCCGTCAAGGCGATCATGGTCACGGTCTATGAAGATCCTGACCGCATCTTCCGTGCGCTGCGTGCGGGAGCTTCGGGTTATCTACTCAAGCGCTCCACGCCCGAGGAAGTCCTGGGTGCCATGCGCGAAATCCAACAAGGTGGCGGTGCCATGAGTGGGGAAATCGCGCGCAAAGTGATCGGTTATTTCCGCGAACAAGCCACGGCCAAATCCGAAATGGAAGAACTCACGCCACGTGAGCGCGAGGTTTTGGAACTGGTTGTGCATGGCCTGTCGAACAAGGAAATTTCCGACCGCCTCTCCGTGACCGTGGCCGCCGTGCGATTTCATCTCAAACACATTTACCAGAAGCTGCACGTGCATTCCCGCACCGAGGTGGCGTTGAAATACCGACCAGCCAAATGAAGCCTGCGCAGTCCAGCCGGCCAGAACAAATACTATCCACTTGGGGAGCTAGGCGATTTGGCGAACGCTGGTAGGGTAGGTTCAAAGCACCACCCGCAGAAAATTCCATCGTGGAGTCATTGTCGCTGGTGCTGCCAATAATAAATCGAACCCAAATCAAACAGCGAACATGAATAAGAACACTTCAACCAAATCGGACGCCACCGCGTCGGCCGCCGGGCCGATAAGTAACCGCCATCATTTTTGGAAATCAAACTGGTTTCAAGGTTCTGGCTCGGCGCTGCTGGTGGCCATCCTGTTTACGCTCTCGGCGACGAACGCGTTCGCCACGCTCATCGCTTACGAGCCGTATAACTACACCATCGGCGCGGCGCCGACATCTGTCTCGGGCACGCCCAGCCTGACCGTCGGCGGCGGGTTCAGCAGCGGTTACAACGGCGGCGGCCTCACCACGGTGGCGCCAACATTGAGTTATTCCGGGCTGAAGACGAACTTCAATGCGCTCAAGCAAACCGCCGCCTATTCCGGCGAAAATGTTTCCAGCCCGCCTTCCAGCGGCACGATTTACGTGAGCTATCTTTTCAACATGAGCGGCAATCCCGGCGGCAACAAGGTAGGGCTGGAAATGAACACCGGCGGCAACGGGATGTTCGTCGGCGTCACCACGCCGGTCACGGGCACGACGGGCAAGCTCGGCGTGAACCAGCAGTCGGGTTACAACGACAGCTTCGCGAACAAGTGGGAATCCTCAACGGCCAACATCACCTATGGCAGCACCTATTTCATCGTCGTGAAGCTTGTCGGTTCCGGCTCCGGCTGGACAGGCAGCATCTGGGTCAATCCCACGGCGAACACTCCGACGGAATCCACGCCGGACGGCACGTTCACCATGCCGCAGTTCACCATCAGCGCCTGTTCGATTGTGAACCCGGCGGGTGCGGGCGGAAATTATTTGTTCGATGAACTCCGCATTGCCACGACGTGGGCGGAAGCAGTGACTTATGTCGTTGCTCCGCCTTCGGCTCCGACCGGCTTGGGCGCAACGCCCGGCGGCAACTCTGTCAGTTTGAGCTGGACCGCCGCAGCGGGCAGCCCGGTCAGTTACAATGTGAAACGCTCCACCACCAGCGGCTCGGGTTATGTGACGGTTTCCAGTCCCGGCGCGGTGACGGGCACGAGTTTCACCGACACGGTGGTTGGTGGCGTGACTTACTATTACGTTGTCTCCGCAGTAAACGCAGGCGGCGAAAGCGCGAACAGTTCGGAAGTTTCCGCCGCGCCCACGCTGGTTGCACCGGCGGCTCCGACGGGTTTGACAGTGGTTGCAAGTGATGGACAAGTTTCCTTGAGCTGGTCTTCCGCCATTGCGGCTTCAGGCTACAAAGTAAAACGCTCAACCTCCAGCGGAACGGAAGTCACCATCGCCAACGTGAGCACGACCGGTTACACGGATTTGACCGTGGCGAATGGAACGACCTACTTCTACGTGGTCTCCGCCACGAACAGCGTCGGCGAAAGTGCGAACTCATCCGAGGTCACGGCTTCGCCCGTTGCATATTTGCCAGTCTATGAGCCGTTCAATTACAGCGCCGGCGCTTTTTCCAATAATACTCCCGCCACTGGCACCGGGCTTACTGGCAATTGGACGGTTGGCAACGGAACGATTGTCAACGGTCTCAATTATTCGAACCTTCCGTCGGGAAATCGGGCGCTTTCGACCACCGGCAGCCGCGATCAGGTGTCGCTGGCCAGCCAGATGTCCGCCGGAACAAAATATGTAAGCTTTCTGTTCAACCAGCTTGGCAACAACGGCGGCAACCTGAACGGGCTTGTCCTTTTTGGCAGCGGTTCGTCTAGTCTCATCATTGGTCTCACCGCGCCGTTTAGCGGGTCAGCCGGCAGCCTCGGACTTGGTTCGGTGGCGACCGCTGGTGCCGGTGCCACGGGCATAACCACTTTCTCGGGCCAGCAAATCACCGGCGGTTTCAACTACAACCAGACGAACCTCGTCGTGGTGAAAATTGACTTTAACACCTCGGGTGCCAACGACACGGTCAGTATCTGGCTGAATCCAGCGGCGGGCACGAACGCACCAGCGGGTGCCGCGAACATCACTTGGAGCGCCTACGATGTCGGAACCATCACTGGAATCGGCTTCAACATTCAGGGTGGCGGCTTTGCAGATGTGTTCGACGAAATCCGCACGGGCAACACCTACGGCAGTGTGGTGGGTGCCGCCGCCGTCACGATTCCGACGACGCTTGCGCTTTCGGTCGGCTCAGGCAAACAAATTAGTTGGAGCGCCTTTAGCACCAATTACTATCAGCCTCAAAGGTCAACTGACAACACCACTTGGAGTAATTTGGGTAGTCAGTTGATTGGCTCGGCGGTGACCTCAGTTTTTGACCCGGCACCGGTGGCTTATTATCAGGTTCTCCAAGACACCCCGGTTACTACGGACGCCATGGTGAATGGCGGATTTGAGACCTCCGATGGCGGCACCGGAGCGCAGAGTTGGGCCGGTGTCCAGAGTCAGCCGCCAACCCAAATCACCACGGATTTTCACACCGGAACCGCTTGCATGGACTTGGCTGTAACCAACGTCACTGCTGGTGCCAATGGTGCCGAAATCCAACAAAATGTGGCGAACCAAGGCGGCACGATTATCGCTGGCAACACTTATGTCCTCTCCTTTTGGGCCAAGCAGATCAGCAGTGGCGTCAGCTATGTCCAAAATTACAAGATCACCTGGCTGAATGGCGTGACGCCAATCAGCAGTGTAGGCTTCACGGCTTTCACCGGTGGCAGTGGAAGCTGGGCGCAGATCAGCACCGGTTCAATCGTCGCGCCGGCGACTGCAACCAGTGCGTTGATTCAGATTTTTGGCGCGACCGGGGCGGTATTAGGTGGCTATGGAGAAGTGTTGGTTGACGACGTCTCGCTTACCACCACCTCGCCTTCAGGCTCGCTAACCGTCATTGCCTCAACGGTTCAATCAGGAGCGGTCTTTACGGCGATCGTGCAGACTAACGGAGTTGCCGCGACCGCCGCATCAGGCACGGTGGCGTTCAAAACGAACACGGTGACGCAGAGCACTGGAGCGGTGGCGAGCGGCGTTGCTAACAGCAGCCCGACGGCCGTGCCTCCCTCCTATACTATCTTTGCCATCTATTCGGGGGACGGCATCTACGCGAGCAGTTCAAATACTCTAGTGGTGGTTGGTGTAAACACGACGCCGACGAACATAGTTACCACCGTCTCGGGCAACCAGCTCACGATTTCCTGGCCGGCTGACCACACCGGTTGGACCCTGCAATCGCAGACCAACACTTTAGGCACGGGTATTGGCACTAATTGGTTCGACGTGGTCGGATCAACAGCCACCAACCAAGTAATCAATACCATTGATCCGGCCAGCCCGGCTGTCTTCTATCGTTTGAAGTATTAAAATATAGTTCCACAAAGCAGCAGCCTGAACAATTCTGCAATACCAAGCTCGAAAAGGGTAAAAATCAGGTTCCTCGCCTGAACGGATGGCGACGGAAAATATGTGCGGGTCTGTCGCGAAGGCAGACCCGCACAATTAAGCGAAAAATGAAAATAAAGACAAAGTCGGGTAGAGGCGCATTCACCCTAATAGAACTTCTGGTAGTCATAGCCATCATTGCCATTCTTGCCGCCATGCTGCTGCCGGCATTGTCCAAAGCCAAGGCCAAGGCGCAAGGTATCAGTTGCATGAGTAACCTGAAACAACTCCAACTCGGCTGGGTGATGTATGCAAATGATAACGGAGATAGAATCGTTCCTGGCGGCGAGGGCGCGACCACCACGGTTCCCATTACGGCCAACTATCTCGAGGGCGGCGCGCTGGCCCAATGGATGCTCGGGTCGGTGAACGTAGGCGCTGGGTCGGCGGCAACCAATACGGTATTTATCCAAAATGGTCTGCTCTATCCCTATGTTAAGAATTTGGGCGTCTATAAATGTCCGGCGGATCAGAAACAAGTTTTGGGTGCGCCTACGGTCCGAAGCATGAGCATGAGCGCATGGATGAACCCGCTACGAAGTTGGAATTCTATCATCGGTTATACCGGTGCCAATCAACTGCGGGATTTTCGGAAGCAGGGTGATATCCGTTCGCCCTCCCAAAGCTGGGTGTTCATTGACGAAAACCCAAACAGCATTAACGACGGCTGGTTTGTGTGCGACCCGAATAATCTCAATTTGTGGTATGATATCCCGGCCACCTATCACAACGGCGCGGGCGGGCTGTCGTTTGCGGATGGCCACTGCGAAATAAAAAAATGGCGCGACGCTAACATTCTCACCGCGACCAGCGTGAATCGGCCAAAAGATCCCGCTGCCTCCGATTTACCGTGGCTGCAAGAACGCAGCACGTCGAAGCAATGAACGTAGCCCGCGGCTCCAACGCCCCTTGAATTTCGCTGAGGTCTGACGACCGCTTAAAGCCCATGCCACAATCACACAGCAAACCGTTATTCGATTTCCCCGCAGATATTTCATCGAGCCGCCGGCTTATTGTGGTGTCGCTACTATGCCTTGCCACCGTCGCCGGCTGGTCGCAGACCATCATTCCAGTGGGCGGCGGCAGTTACACCACTACCCGCCCCGACACCTGCAAAGCGCTACCCGGAAAAATATTCAAGACCGCCAACGTCAAGGGGCCAACCGTGACGGGTCAGTGGTGGAGCTCTTTGCTCTGGCAGGAATATTCGCAAAACCTGTTTGCCCACCCGTTGGGGATGGTCTGCACGCCGGAAGGTCTGGCGGTGACTTATCCCGGTGCCGCGCTAGTGAGCAGTCGTGAGGCGATCATGGGCGGAGGCGTCACGAAGGAAGGCGACTTGAAACTGGCCCACTCTGCCACCGCGCAGTTTCCGGCCGCAGAGTGCGACGGGTATTCTGATTGGTTTGTGACAGCCGCTTTTGTAGCGGGCGACGTGGCGCTCAAAACGAGTTTCGGTCACGGCAGTCCGTTCGTTTATTGTAATTATCGCGGCGGCAATCCGGTGGTGTGCTTTCCACGACCGCCGCAAGTCTGGGCTGGTTCCGCCTCAAATTCCGTTTTGGGCGTCACCATCAATGGCCGTCATTACGGACTTTTTGGGGCCACCGGGTCAAGCTGGACCGGTTGGGGTGGGAGCGCTTTGACCAACGCTGCCGACGGTAAACCTTACTTCGCCGTGGCGCTGCTGCCGGATGCCAAACCCGAAACGCTCGCGCTCTTCAAGCGTTATGCTTACAACCACGTGACGAATACTCGCGTGGACTACAAGGTGCTCGCTGGAAAAGTTAAAGCTGCCTATCGCTTCACGACCAAGGCATGGGAAGGCGCGGAGACCGGCACGCTCTTCGCGCTGTATCCGCACCAGTGGAAATACACTCATACTCCGCTTTCGGAAATGACCTACGCTTCGGTGCGCGGTGTGATGAAAGTGGGCCAAGGTCAGGGTTTCGAAACCGAAGTGCCGATTCAAGGCGTGTTGCCCATGTTTCCCGCCGAGGGCATCAAGGATCGGGCGCGGATGCTCGGCTACCTGCGCGCCGAAGCGGAAAAGCCTCCAGCTGAATTTGCCGACACTTATTGGGAAGGGAAGAATCTCGGGCGGCTCGCCACCCTGAGCGGCATTGCCGAAATGGCCGAGGCGCCCGAACTCCAGAAAATTTTCCTCAACGAATTGAAGCGCCGCCTCGAAAACTGGCTCACTGCTTCACCCAACGAAACCGCCCCGCTCTTCTATTACGACGCCAATTGGGGCGCGTTGGTGGGCAGCAAACCGTCTTACGGCAGCGACTATCCGCTGAACGATCATCACTTCCATTACGGCTATTTCATCCGCGCGGCCGCGGAGGTGGCGCGGCTCGACCACGAATGGGCCAAGCGCTGGGAGCCCATGGTGCTGCTGCTCATTCGTGACATCGCCTCGCCGAATCAAGCGGATCCGATGTTTCCCTACCTTCGCTGCTTCGACAAATATGCCGGCCACTCTTGGGCTTCGGGCGATGCGAACTTCGCCGATGGCAACAATCAAGAATCTTCTTCCGAATCCATCAACGCCTGGTATGGGATGATGCTCTGGGGCGATGCCACCGGCAACGTGGCCGTGCGTGATACCGGAATTTTCCTCTTTAACACCGAACGCACCGCCGTGGAGGAGTATTGGTTCGATGTTTCCGGCACCAACTTTCCCAAGAATTTTCCCAACGTCGCACTCGGCATGATTTGGGGCGGCAAGGGCGCGTTTGCCACGTGGTTTTCCGGCGACATTGACTGCGTCCACGGCATCAATTGGCTGCCCTTCACGCCCGCTTCCATCTACATGGGGCGCCACCCGGACTACGTGAAAAAAAACTACGAGCGCATCGCGGCTAAACGCAAGGGCGGAAAAGATTTCAACACCGGCTGGGGTGATCTGGTCATGATGTTTTACGCCCTCAACAACCCGGCCGCAGCGGCGGCTTATCTGGACGCAACGCCGGATTGCACGCTAGAAGGTGGTAATACCCATGCCTTCATGTATCATTGGATCCAGACCCTAAACTCACTTGGCATCAATGACGCCAGCGTAACGGCTGATTACCCGTTCGTCGGAGTCTTTAACAAAAATGGTAAAAAAACTTATGCCGCGTATAACTGCGGCGCCCAACCATTGACCGTCACGTTCTCCGATGGAACCAAGCTGTCAGCCAAGCCTCGTGCACTAACGGTGCTGGCACCCCAGCCATAAACTGCGGCTCATAGCGGCGGGCGGTGATGAAAATTTTTGACTGTTTATGGCCACGAAGAGCGACCGACGGATGGTCTTATAGAATCAGATGGTTTGACAACGCAGCGGAAGCTTTACTTTGCGGAGTGGCCAAAACCTAGCCGCTCGGCTAGCTAGGTGTTTGACGGGTTTGGGATAAGATTCAATTTGCCCCACGCGCCACCACCACCGGATACTTTATCGCCACGCCAGTTTTTGGCTCGGTGGTGAGTCCCAAGGTCATAAATCAGGCGATTGAAACGATGAGCCCAAATAAATAATCGCATGAAAAAATTAATTGCCGGTATGTTGGTAGTCGCCGTTACTGCTTTGGCTCATGCGGCGCTGAACGCTTACGAGCCGTTTAATTACACCACCTCGATTCCCACCGCCACAGCCAGCACCGCCACGGGGTTCACTGGCAGTTGGGCGTGCGGAACGACGCCCTCAATTACCACCGGCTTGACCTACACCGCCCTGCCGACGGCCAACAACTCTTTCAGTTCCACCAGCGGGCGGCAGTCCGAAAACTTTGCCGCGCCGCTTTCCAGCGGAACCAAGTGGGTCAGTTTATTGTTCAACCAGAGTGGCGACAACGGCGGGAACCATTGCGGTGTTTATTTTCTCAATGGCGGCCCGGGTTTGTTTTTTGGCTATGGCTTGGGACCGATCAGTGGCGCTCAGGGAAAGCTGGGGCTGGGTTTCTTGAATACCGTCGGAACCGCAACTCAGGCGGCTGCATCATTGGCGAGTTCATTTACCGGAAACTATGGCACCACGCCTTATCTGGTCGCGATTAAAATTGATTTCAACACCTCGGGCGCGAACGACACCGTCACGGTTTATCTCAACCCCACGGCCAATTCAGCTACGCCCGTCGTGGCGGCAACTTACACCGTGACCACGTTCGATGTTGGAACCATCACCGGGATTGGCTTTCAAAATCCGGGCGGCGGCTTTGCCATCAAGGCGGATGAGATTCGTATCGGCGACAGCTACGCCGATGTGTCCGGTGGCAACAGCGGGCCGGCACCGCTCGCGCCAGTCATCACGGGCGTTACGCCGGGAACGGGGCTGACCAATGGCGGCACGGTGGTGACGATAACTGGCTCCAATTTTTTAACGGGAGTCACGGTGAAGTTTGGCGCGAACTTCGGAACCGGAATTTCATTGAACAGTTCGACCAACCTTTCCGCCACCACCCCCGCCGGTGCAGCGGGTGCGGTGAACATGGTGGTGTTGAATACCAACGCGCTCGCGTCCACCAATCTGAATGGCTTCACCTATGTGCTCCCGCTGCCACCGCCGCCGGTGCGGCCCAGTCTCATTCTTGGCAGTGTGGTAAGGTCGGGCGCGAACATGAGCTTCACCTGGCTCGGTGGGACGAATACGACCAGCGTGCTGCTCACGTCCACGAATGTTTCGCCCAGTTCAAGCTGGACTCCCGTGGCGACTAACACGTTCGGCAGCGACGGTCGATCCACGAATAGCCTGCCCGTCAATCTCGGTGAATCGAAACGCTTCTATGGTCTAGCGCTGCCGGCGGACATCGTCGTGGTGCAGGCACCGACTGGTTTGCAAGCTATTCCATCAGGTTCCACCAATGCGATCGGTTTGGCGTGGACGGCCAGTGTTTCTCCCAGCGTGATTGGTTACCGCGTTTTCTACGGCACGAACAGCCTGAACCTGACGAATTCAACCGACGTTGGCAACGTGACCTCCGCCATCATCTCCGGCTTGATCTCCGGGCAAACTTATTTTCTCGCCGTCGTCGCGCTCACGGCCAGCGGTCAGAGCCTCGCAGTGGATGCCACCATTTCGGCCCAGACCGATACGCAAGCGGGAATCATCGCGCTCTTCGACGCGTTCACTTCGCTGGAACCCGCGACGAC
Organism: uncultured Verrucomicrobia subdivision 3 bacterium; assembly: GCA_903847285.1. Next base: position 12,565 of record CAINDH010000080.1, read on the forward strand.
GGTGGACACGCCCACGAATCGCATCACTTATCTCGCTGACCGAGTGCGCGACCGGCACGCCCGCGAAGA
>CAINDH010000081.1 GCA_903847285.1 uncultured Verrucomicrobia subdivision 3 bacterium
GGCTGGCTGCCCGCCGACGCCTCCTACGGCGTGCAAAATTCCAAAGACCCGCGCATCGCCGATTTCTACTGCGGTCACCAAGACAGCTACCGGCTCATCATCAATCTCGACTGGGGCCGCGAACTGTTCCCGCCGAAACCCTCACTCCGCTCCGAACCTGCCGACCTCCAACAAGGCGAAGTGGAAGTGGACGGCCAAAATCTCTACTTCGATCAATGGGATTTGAAGACCCAGGTGGAATGTGCGCCGGGGAAAACAGGTCGCGACCTTTGATTAATTTCAATCCGTTCCAAATCGGTCCATGACATCACGGGTGCCGGTGGTTTTCTTCTGCGTGAGAAATTCAGTTGAAATTACCAACGCACCCATCACAGCCAACATTCCGCAACCGATCCACAGGAAAATCGGATTCCACGCGAGCAATTGCAGGCCGATGGCCGGCGCGATGATGAGCGCCACACCCCAATTTAGCCCATACAAACCCATGTAACGCCCACGCAAATGCGCGGGCGCGAGGTTGGCGACAAAGGCCGAGGCCACTGGCATGGCAATCATTTCGCCAAGCGTGAAGATGACCACGCAGGCGGCGAGTTGCGGCACGGTCCGCGCAAATGTATTGAGCGCAAAGCCCAAGCCGATGAGCAAGTAGCCGATGGCCAACACCCGCCGCACCGGAAACCGGCGTGTGAGCGTGGTGAGAGGCAATTCGCACAGCACCACCAACGCACCGTTCAAGGAGATTAACGCCCCGTAAATAGCGGGTGTGAACCCCAGATTTGTCACATGCACGCCAAAGGTGGAGCTCATCTGCATGAACACGAGCGCCACAAAAAACGATGCCAGCGCGATCTGATGAAAGCTATGGTCGCGTCGCACGACGCTGACCGCCTCGGTCCAACTACTGTCCCGCTTGGAAACAGGTGCGTCCTTAGGTAACGCGAACAGCGCGACCAGACCGAACAGCACAGACGTGACGGCGTCGCCGACGAACAACCAGAAAAAACCTTTCGCAGCAAGCAGCCCGGCCGTCGCCGGGCCAATCGCCCAACCAGCGTTGAACGCCATACGATACGTGGCGAACGCCGTAACGCGCAGATGCGGCGGAACAAGATCGGTGAGCAACGCACTACAGGCCGGGCGATAAAATTCGCTGGCCAACCCCGTGAGTGCAGCAAAGCTTAGAATAAACGGCAAAGTGCGCGCTTGCGAAAGCAGCATCAGCGTAACCGCGCCGCTGAACATCGAGAGCAAAATCGTTTTGCGGCGGCCAATCGTATCCGCGAGATGTCCTCCCAAAAATGAAGCGATGAGATTGCCCACGCCGTAAGCGCCAATGGCCAAGCCGGCATCCGCGAGCGTGTAGCCCAAATGGGTTAGATACAGTGCAAGGAACGGAACAACGAACGTGCCGAACTTGTTGAGAAACATCCCAAAGAAAAGAACCCACGCGGCGGCAGGCAACGTGCGTAAATCAGAAAACAAGTTTTGGTTGGATTTTCCCATAGCAAGATTTCCTGTTTTTATCATAGCCAGTTCAGATTGGGAGAGCGAGCTTGCGCCCGCTCTCCCGTTTGTTCAGTCGTTCAGGAACAGCTTCCACTCCGCGACGCCGTGGGCGTTGCGGATCATGGCCGACACCGGCAGTTCCTTCGGTGCACGCGGGACACTGAGCAA
>CAINDH010000082.1 GCA_903847285.1 uncultured Verrucomicrobia subdivision 3 bacterium
AAGAGAAGACTTGTTTTCATTTGAATTTATTCTTTCCGCAATTTTGTTTCACTGTCCGGCCACCAATTTCTCAATGCTATAATTCAACGGTGCATCGCCGTTCAAATCTGGCAGCACGAGGATGATTTCCTTGATGTCGTCGAGCAACGGCGTCGCCGGCAGCGGAATCGTGAGTTGTCCTTCCGTGTCGCCGGTGGCCACCAGATTCAGCGTCGCCTCGGTGCTCATCCCGCCTTTTTGACCGCGCGGCGTGAAGCGCAGCACGCAGCCCGGCAGCGCCGCCGCCGACCGGTAGCGCAGTTGCAGCGTGCGTCCGGAGAGATTGAGACGAACGGATTCGGCCGGCACGATGGCCAGATTCGCGCCCGTGATTCCCTTGCCGGAAATACTGAATCGGTCGCCCTCACGGCGCTGTTGCAAACGGTCGTTTTCCCGACACCAGGCAAAGAGGTTGTAATCGCCGGCCAGCAGATTCACCGCCGGCCCGGTCGCCGCCTGATGAATCACCGCCGGGTCGGCCGGTAGGCCCGCATTTTGAAGATAGCGCGTCATGTTCTCGTTGCCCGTGCCGATAAATCCCAGCAGCAGCGCCAGCGTGTGCGCCGAGGTTTGGAATTTGATCACGGATTTTTTTTCCGCCTGCCAGCCTTCCCACGGGCCGTGACTGGTCAGCAATTTCTTCACCGTCGGCCAGTTGGTCGCCAGCAACGATTCAACGCCCGCCGGGTCAATCGAGTAAGCCACGCCCAGCGTGTAGAGCGACGGCGTGTTCGTGATGCGTTTCTCTTTCGTCACCGCGAGTTGAGGCACGCCCACGCTGCCGGTGTATTCCGTGCCGTTACCGCTGTAGGACTCAGAGAGGAATCCCGGCAGTCCGTGCCGGCTGGAATAATCCAGCTCGGCCGCAACCGCATTGCGCATCAAGTCGCGCCAGCCGGGCGTGTTCAACTCCTGCATGAACAACGACAGGCCGAGCATCTGGAACGCCGACCCTTCCCACGCCGCCGGCACATAGACCGTGCGCCCGTCCTGCAGGACATACGGATTCAGCTTGAAATTGCCGGCGCGCACCGCGTCCAACGGAAGGCCGTAGCGTTCCACCACAAAAGTCCACGCGCCGCGAAATTCATTGATGAAATAATTCATCCGCCCGATCACCCAGTTGCCGTCCTTGGTGTCCCAGCCGTAAAACCGGTTTTCCGTCGCGTTCCAGCCGAAGGCGAAGCTGCCTTCCTTCGGGTCGTAAAGATTGGAATAACCGACGCGCTGGGTTTCCAGAAATTGCTCCAACGACACCCGGAGCGCGGCGGCACGCGGATTATCCCGAATGGCGGAATCGAGCAACGCGCCGATGGACTTGGCAACAGAGGCGGTCAGGTTGGCGTTGTCGCCGAAGATGATTTGCACCACGCGATGATCGAGCAGTTTCATAATCGCGTCCGCGAGTCCCTGCTCGGCGTAGGGTTTCAGCGTGCCGTCAAAATAATCGCGTCCGTATTTCGCCGACCGCTTCACGCGCCCCTCCGCGCCTTCTTTTTCAAGTTGAATCCAGTTGCAAGCCGCGAGATCCGCCCAGATGTTCGTGCCGGGCGATTCGCCGAACGCCTTTATGAAATCATTGCGCTGCACGCTCGTGGTCAACGGTCCGAGCCGCCGGTCGCCCTCAAACGCGAGAAAATTGCACAGCAGCCCGCGGTCGCTGAGAGTGGGGTCAGCCTGGTCGGCGCGCATGCTCTTGACGATTTTTTCCAGCTCGGCCAGCGCCTGTTCGCGCGAGAGGTAGGGATTGTCCGCCTGTCCGGCGGCGATGCAAGCCAGCAGTTCCACCCGCTCACCAATGGCCGTGAGCTGCGTGAAGGCATGCAAAAAGAGGCCGCGCTTCGGGTCTTGATTCCAGCCCTCCGCCGGATATCCGGACGCGGGATCAATCAAGCCATGCGCGGGATCAATGAAGTGAAACGCGTTTGCCACCAGCTTCTGCGCGTGGGTGTCTTCCGGCGCAACGCGCGCCACTTTGACCGCAGGTTGCACCGATTTGCAACCGGTCGTCACCGCCACTGCCGCAAGCAACATCGGCATGAGGCGGGAAAATATTTTTTTGGACGCTATTCTCATTTGGTTTTTTCCAGCGGACTCAGGGTTACATCCCGTTTCAATTCCTTGCAGGTGAGGCTGCCGCGCGGTTCGCCGAAATCATTTGGCAACCGCACCTCGCCGCCGACCAGCGTTGCGCCCATCACGCCTTCGATGGCCTGGCGGAACATCCACCCGGCCGCGCCGGTGTAGCCGTTCCAGATCATGCGGCCGGAATCGAACTTGGTCAGATAATCGGCGGATTGTTTGTTCGGCTGCCCACCGTAAATTTCAATTTCTCCGGGCGTCGTGTGCGAAATCGCGGAAATCTTGAACCACAGCCGCGCCGAGGCATCGCGGTAATATTTCGATAGACC
>CAINDH010000083.1 GCA_903847285.1 uncultured Verrucomicrobia subdivision 3 bacterium
AGGCCATCAACCTGATGATCAGCCCACTGCCGCGCAACAAGCGCGCCAAGAATCCGCATCAATCAGAAGACAAACCGGCCGTTGCCGTTGCCGCTGAAGCTTCCGCCAAGCCCAAGGTTCCCACCGCAAACGAACCAGAGACGAACGGACTGAACGACGCGCTTGCAAAGATCGAAGTCAAGTAACTGACCGCGCGCTTCCATCCAGTATAAATCGAAATCTAATCTGCACCACTTTCAGTCACCCACTCGAGTTGGTGCTTCTATCTCCTAACGCAGGCTGAAATTTTCCAAGGTAGTTACCGATCTGCTGCATCGGGCTTCCGTCAGCGAGAATGGGCTTGCTGAATGACGACATCGACTGGAAGGAGCAGGGTCTTGCCTGAATCTGGTTTCCATCAGTTTAATCATGACAGGTCGGCTGGCTTGACTGCCAATCAGAATTTCCACACGATTCCATTGGTCTGAGAATTAACAACAAATGCAACGGAAATCCGAAGCCATTAACACCTTGATGCACGCCGCCAGCTGCGTTGCCTTTGAATATCGATTTAGAAAATGAGCCAGCGCTCGTCTCACATTTTATGCGAACAATGCGGCTCCTGGGTGCCGGAACTGGAATTGCAACCCGGCCAGTCGCTGCGCTGCGGGCTTTGTAAGTCCGTGCTCAAGCGCAAACGCAAGACGGATTCCTTTCAGCCGGCATGTGCGTTTGGCTTGGCCGGAATGGTTTTTTTCGCGCTGGCCAATATCTACCCCATCATGAATTTCAGCGTGGCGGGAAACACCCAGTCGAATGAAATCGTGACGGGCGTCAACGTGCTGATAGGGCAAGGTTACGGGTTTATCGCGGCGCTGGTCTTCTTCTGTGCGCTGCTGGCCCCAGCCGTCTATTTCACCGGAGTAACCTACGTGTCGCTGGCCTGCATGGTGCGCGGGAATCTGCCTTTTGCTTTGCCATTTCTAAAGCTGGTTTGCCGGGTAGCGCCGTGGAGTCTGGTTCCGGTTCTGGCCGCTGCCTGCATGGTCTCAGCAGTCAAACTCGACATGATTGGTGTCGTTGATTGGCAACTAGGTATCGGCTGGATCGCCTTGCTGGCATTGTGTGCGCTGGCTCTTGGTTCGCTTTTTGATCCGGCAGAAGCGGAGCGCCGTTTGACAGAAAAGGAAGAGCTCGCGTGACCGATCAAACCCGCATCAACCTGACCAAGGGACTCGTCGCCGCCGGACTGGTTCTCTACATCCCCGCGAATGTCTTGCCGGTGATGACGATTGTGATCGCCGGGCAAGTTTCGGATCTCACCGTGCTCGGCGGTGTGGAGGAATTCGCGCAATCTGGATTGATGGGAGCGGCGGCGCTGATATTTTTGGCCAGCATCATGGTTCCCTTTCTCAAATTGCTCTGCATGTGCTGGATGCTGATGCTGCACGGTTCCGACCGGATGCGACCTCAGCGGATGAAGGCATTGCGCATTCTTCACCAGATCGGCACCTGGTCGATGATTGATATTTTCTTGCTATCGGTGCTCGCCGCGGTCGGGCAACTGGGCATCATGGCTAGCGTGGTGCCTCGCCCAGGTGCGGTCTTTTTCGCCGCAGTGCTGCTGTGCACCTTGTTTGCCGCAGAAATTTACCAACCCCGTATGATCTGGAGACCGCAAACCGCCTTATGAAAAGCAAAGATCCTATCAACCCCCCTGCTGAAGCAGCAGCTGAAATCATTCCGGCTCGACGAGGCGGCTTTTCTTGGGCGTGGCTGTTCCCGATTCTCGCGGTGACCGCCACCGCCTGGTTGTATTGGAATAACTGGAAATCCCTTGGGCCGGAGATCACGATTTACTTTGATACCGCGCCGGGCATCGAACCTTCGAAAACCGTGCTCATCTATCGCGGCTTGAAAGCAGGGGTGGTGGAACGCGTAGCGCTCGATGAGAAGCAGGTGAAAGTGGCCGTCACGGTTCGCTTGAAAAAATTCGCGGCCAGTCTGGCGCGAGAGAACACGGATTTTTGGATTGATCGGCCGGTGATCTCGTTGCGTGATATCTCCGGCCTCCAATCCATCATCGAAGGCAACTCGATTCATGCCCGCTCACGTGGTGGCACGGCGCCAGAGGATCATTTTCAGGGGCTTGCCGAGCCTCCGCTCATGCCGCTGGCAAACCTAAGCCATGCGCTAGTGCTGAAACTTCGCTCACCAGCCATCTCTTTCGTAGGGCGGGGCACGCCCATTTTTTACCGTGGCATCAAAGTCGGCTTGGTTATCAACAAGGTCTTTGATGAAAACGGGCAGCCGGAGGTGGAGATCGGCATCGCGGGAGATTTTGCTTCCAAGGTCAGGTCGAATTCCCGCTTCTGGTTTCTCCCGGCCACCTCAGTCTCCGTCCGGCCCGGGGCGGTCAGTCTGAATATTCCCTCCATCGAAGGCGTTTTGGACGGCGGCATCACGTTTGATCAATTCAGCCCGGATGGGATGGAGGTAACGAATGGTGCGATGTTCGTTCTATCATCCGACGAAACTGCGGCCCGGGCCGAAGGGCCGCGGATCGGCATCGAATACGAAGACTGCGCTGGATTGCGAGCCGGTGAAAGCCCGGTGACTTATCTCGGCAAATCAGTGGGATTGCTGGAGTCGCTGACCGCGAATCCGCAAACCCAGAAGGTTGAGGCCTTCGTCCGTTTGGAATCCGCTTACGCATCGCTCGTCACCGAGGATTCCTCGTTCACCATCATCCGACCCAATTTCAGCAAGAAAGGCTTGCAGGGTCTCGATACGATTGTCACTGGTTCCCGCATTGAGTTCGAGCCGGGCAAGAGCAAGGTGCCCGCGACTCAATTCGTCGGTCACGCGGTTCGCCAATTTGATTGGAATCCCTTTGAAGATGAAGCCGGCAGCACCCGCGTGGTGCTCTGGGCCAAGTCGCTTCCCCAACTCACGGCCGGCGCTCCGATCTATTATCACGGTATGATTGCCGGGCGCGTCATCGAGTCGCGCATCGGCCAGACTGGACGCCCGGAAATGGTCGTCTCCATCGGCCCGAAGTTCCGCGATTTCCTGCGGGCGAACAGCCGCTTCTGGCGCGTGCCGGCAGCGCTGGTCACCGTCGGTCCCGGCGTGGTTGGCGTGGAAATGCAGGGGCTCTCCGCTATATGGCAGGGCGGGATCGCGTTCGACGCCATCGGCTCGCCCGGCCCGGAGGCCGCGGAGACCGCGGACTTCGAGATTCATGTCAGCGAACTGGCGGCCTCCGCCATCTCGGATCCAATCCGGATTTTCTTCAACGATGGCCAGGGATTGCTCGCCGGAAAAACCGAGCTGAAATATCTGGGCATCCCGGTCGGCATCGTTGAGAAAGTTGAATCCATTTCTGGAAAAATCGAAGCGACGGCGCGGTTCCAGCCCGGATATGAATTCCTCACGCGCAAAGGCTCCGAGTTCTCCATTGTCAAACCCGAGGTGGGCCTTCAGGGGGTCAAAGGAATCGAGACGCTCGTCGGTGGAATCTACATTGCCTGCTCCCCGGGGAATGGCTCCGAATCCGCCGAAGCCTTCGATGCGGTGCCGGCCGCCAAGTCTGCACTGCTGAACGATTCAGGCTTTGAATTCGTTCTGGAATCTCCCTCCACCAGCGTGAGCGCGGGGGCGCCGATCAGCTATAACCATACGGACGTCGGAACGGTCGTGAGCAAAACTCTTTCCCAAGGCGGAAAACGGATTCTGCTCACGGCGAGAATTCGCGACGACTACCGCAGTCTTTTGCGTTCCAACTCCGTGTTCTGGGCGGATAACGCCGTCGAAGGCAAAGTCTGGTTTTTCAAAGTGAAGTTCGATCGCCCGGCGTTGGTCGCTCCGAATGGGCGCGTTGCCTTCTACACGCCGGACATAAACGGTAAT
>CAINDH010000084.1 GCA_903847285.1 uncultured Verrucomicrobia subdivision 3 bacterium
ATGTTCGTCGGCTGCTGGGTGATGGATGGCGCTATGAGCGTCGGACCGACCGGCGCTTCTAATTGATAAAGCTGTGCCACCTCATTCGAGGACAAGGCGCGGCTGTAGAGGTGAACCGTGTCGAGCGTCACCGGGCAAAATTGTGCAAACTGCGCGGAACCGCCGGGGAAACCCGCATTGGAGCCAAAGCTCATGGGCGTCACTTGAGCTTTGGCATAAGGCGTCAAACCGTTTTGCGAGCCGGTCGGAATTCCGTTCACATAAACGACACAGGCATTGGTGGTGCGGGTGACTACGAGCTGATACCAGTTGCCAGCAACCATATTGGAGGCGGCATACACCTGTGCATTGTAGTTGCTGCCATTAAAATCTTGATAGTTCAAAACCCCGCCATCCACTGCTAACCCAAAACCGCGCCAAGAATCTGCATTGGCATCTCCCGAACGCCAGAATGTGCCTTGGAAGCTCTGGAATTTGGCCCAGGCACTGAAGGTGAATTCCGTCGGATTCAAGCGCGCATCAAAGGGAATGGAAAGATTCTGTCCCACGCCATCCAAAGCCAGCGCCGAACCTTGCTGCAAAAACCGGTTGGTCACAAATAAACCGCCGCCGTTCGTGGTCACCGTGAAATTGTTCGGTCCCACGTCAACCGCCGAACCATCCAGCGGCAAATCCAAAACCAGCGAGGAACTGTAAAGTGTCGAAGAGGAATTGCATTTACCCGCACTGCCAGCGTTGTAGATGGCCTGGATTTCCCCCTGCGATAAGGCCCGCTTGTAAAGGGAAAGCTCATCCATCAGCCCGCCGTAAGTATCGTTCAGACCGATCGGTTGGCCGGTGCGACGCCCGATGTTCAGCGGATATGTTGTCTGCGGAGTCACGGTGCCGACGCTGTTTGTCGCGACGACGATGCCGTTGCGATAGATGACCGCGTTGCCACTGGCCTTGTCGTATGTCAGCGCGACGTGCTGCCAACTGTTGGTGGTAAGAATGCCGTTGGCCGATGCAAAAGTATGGCCGGTGCCGGTCGTATCATTGATGTTCGCAAAAAGATTGCCTCCGGACCAAAATTGTAGGCCGTCTGTGAAGGCTGAATCCCATTCCACAATTGGCGCTCCGGAAACATCTACGTCGAAAGCGCTCGGCATGATCCAGCATTCGACCGTGATGCCGCTGCCCGTCGCGCCGATGTCCAAGTTCGAGGATGCCGGGAAAGAAAGATAGCTGGTGCTGCCATCGAACACGAACGCCTGCCCCACTTCGCCGTTCGTATAGGCCAGCGCGCCGTTCACCGTGGCAATGCTTCCCCCGATGCTGTCTAACAAGTTGCTTTCAGACTGCCACCACGCCACGAGGCCAGACGGCGGCGGCGTGCAAGTGGCGGGAACCGGATTGGTCGCCACAGATGATCCCCTAACTCTTATTTGATAACCTGTGGAAATCCCATTGTCCTCGCGCAGAACCTGGACATAGTTCGTTCCCGGCAATAGGCCACCAAGGAAGATGTTCGTGTATTCAAATTGACCGACGGGTGATGGCAGGCCTGGCGCGCACGCACCAAACTTAAACACGCCGTTCACCCAGATATAAATCCCATTATCCACGTCGAAGTCGCCCCACAGACTGGCGATGCCGTTGCTGCCGCCGTTGATTTGATAAATAATGGCCGTCTCGTCATTGAGGCTCCAAGTGGACGGCACATTGCCCACGGAACGCCAGTTGGAGTTCAACGCCGACGGATTATTCAGCCAGTTGCCAAGTATCGAAGCTGCCGGGGCAAGGTTCGGTTCGGAGGCGGGATAAAACGTCGGGTCGCCGCCGCCAGATCCAAACGGAATCGGAAACTGTGCGGAAGTGCCGTCCAAAATCGTGCCGAGCGAATCATTGTAGAAGCCGGGATTGCTGGCATCCACAAGGACGACGGGTTGTGGCACGACTACGGGTGCGCCGCACTTGCCCGCGCTGCTGGCGGTGTAGATGGCAGCGATTTCATTCGTGGCCAACGCGCGGCTGTAAATCGTCGGTTCATCAATAATGCCCGTAAGATAGTTGACGTAGTTACCGGGAATTCCCGAAGAGCCAACGAACACCGGCGTCGTGTCATAGTCGAGTGCGAAGCCCGCGAAGGCTGAGGCTTCTTGCACGCCGTTCACAAAAAGTTTTTGCGTGCTGCCATCATAAGTGGCCGCGACGTGATACCAGACTCCACGTTGCACCGTTGTGATAGAACGCGTGATGACTTGGTTGCCGTTGCGCGTGACGACGAATGAAAAACGGCTGGTCGTGGCGTCAATCGCTTCTTTCAACAGGCTGTAGCCTTCAAAGAAAAAGCTCCAAGTATTCTTTTTGAAAATAATCTGTTCGCTCTGAATATTCGTCATACTCGGATCCAACCAAACCCACGCCTCGACGGTGATCGTCGCGGGCTTGAGCGATGCGGAATCAGGAATCTGCAAATAACCATTCGTGCCGTCGAAACGGAAGCCCTGCCCCACTTTGCCCGCCGCGTAACTCGCGCCGCTAACGGTGAGCGCGCCGTTGTTCGTGCCAGTGTAATCGGCAGAATTATTTTCTCCCGACCACCAGCCAACGATTCCGGCGGGCGCAGTCGTGCAACTCGCCGGCGCCAACGGCGGAGCGGCGAACGGAAACACGTTTTGATAAATCTGGATGTTGGCATCGTAAGAGTTGCAAAAAACTGCGTCAGGGCGGCCATCGCCATCCAAGTCACCGGCGGCCACGCCCCACGCGTTCCAGCCGGTGCCAAAATCCACCTGCGGTGCAAGTGAAGCGGCAGTGAAACTTCCGGGTGTGCTGGTATTCTGAAAAACGGCCAAGTAGCTGGACAATTCGCCAACCACGCCAACATCCGGTTTACCATCACCGTTGAAATCGGCCAACGTCACGACATGAACCCAACCAGGCAGTGAGAAATTCACCGGCGACGCTAACGAGTTGGTGTTAAAAAATCCCGGCGTGCTCAAATTACGAAAGACTGAGATAACCTGCTGCGTCCCAAAGCCGGCAATGAGATCAGCCTTGCCGTCGCCGTCCAAGTCGCCGATAGCAAGCGTGTCGCCACCCAACTGCGACGGGAAATCCACACGCGTAGCGAAAGAGCTGGAATTGAGCGTTCCCTGCGTGGCGGTGTTCTTAAAAACCGAGATGACCGTTGTCAGCGAACTCACCATCGCTAAGTCGGGTTTACCATCGCCATCCAAATCTCCTATAGCCATATCATACGGTCCAGCGGGCGTCGCGACGGTAAACGGTGCAGCAAACGAACCGACGTTGAGGCTGCCTACCGTGCCGATATTTTTGAAAATGGAAAGTGTGTTGTCCGCGTAGTTTCCTACCAAGATGTCTACGCGCCCATCGCCATCCAAGTCGGCGGCGGCAATCGAACGGATGTCATTTCCAGCGTTCAAGACAAACGGGGCATCAAATGAATTCGTGGTAATTGTTCCCGGCGTGGCGATGTTATGGAAGATGGAAACGTGATTGCCCGTAGCGACACCGGCAATTAAGTCCAAGCGGCCATCGCCATCCAAATCCACGGCACGCAGCCGATACAAATCGCCGCCCAGACCGTTGGTCGGAAAAGTCAAATCCACGCGCGGTGCGAACGAGGCCGTGCCCAGAGGCGTGCCGTTTGTGCTAATGTTGCGGAAAATGGAAACGGTGTTCGAGTAGCCATTCAGCAACGCGATATCCGGCTTGCCATCGCCATCCAAGTCAGCGATGACGCTTGCCACCGGCCCGGCTGACGTGCCGAGATTGAAGCTCGGTGAGAAGCTACTGCTCGTGAAGTTCGAGCCGTTGCCGCTGAAAGTTGGTTCAAATGGTTTTCCCGCCGATGCCGTAAGCCCGCCGACGGTCACGGTGATTGGCGCAAATGTTGCGCTGACCGGAACCTGCACGGTCAAAACATTTGTGCCCGCACCTAAGACATTTGCCTTCACTGCGCCGAAATAAACGATGTTCGATGACGCCGTCGCGCTGAAGTTTGTTCCCAAAATCGTGACGAGCGAACCGTTGGTGCCGGACGAAGGCGTGAAGCTGGCAATCACTGGCACCGGCGCATTGTTGGTCACCGACACGACCGACGTGCACTTGCCCGCAGTGCCCGCGGCGACGATGGCCTGGATTTCCGTCTGCGACAGCGCACGGTTATAGAGCGCGATTTCATCGACATCGCCGATGAAGGGGAATGTATTCAAACCGTCGTTCACATTACCGATGCCCACGCCCGGCGACTGGCTGTTATCCAGCGCGCCAAACGGGCGGATGCTGGTGAACTTCTGCGCCGCAAGCACGCCATTGGTATAAATCCTCATCAGCCCATTTGTTCCGCTCAGGGTCGCCGCCACATGCACCCACTGGTCGTATGGAATGGTCACAATGATGTTTGTCCCGTTACCACCAGCGTTACAGGTTGAAAACCAAAGCTCGTGGTTGCCGTTCATCGAAAGCGAGTAGGGATCCAATCCGGGACGACCATCGCCACGGAAGAAAATCACATAACTGTCACCACGCGGACGGATCCAGCCTTCGATTGTCAGCGAATTCATCAGCGCATACTCCGGTCGGTCGGCGATTTTCACGCCGGTAAAAGTGCCGAAAGAATAATTCTGCGGGTCGAACGAAAACGCCTGATTCACCACGCCGTTGGAATAAGCCGAATTGAACAGCGTGCCGTTGTTGCTGGCGACCAAGTCCGTCACCGTGCCGTCACCCTTCCACCAACCGACCAACCCTGAAGCGGGAGGCGTGCATTGTGCAGGGACTTTCGTGGCGACCAGCAGCGCGATCAGGGTTAACAACGCGGGCGCGGAAATTACGGGGATGCCTTGAAAAAACCTTTTCATAACAGCTTTGGAAATTTGGAGGTTTTTGAGCTGTCTTTTTATAGCGTAAAAAGACGGCTGGGACAAACTAAAATCCGCCTTAATCTGGCGTCATTTTTGGGTGCTTTCGCGCCAAAACATGCCGACCACCACGCTCGGCTGGTAGATTTGGTCAACCTGGGTAACTCATGTGAAAAAGCTTTAGAAAAAATGACAGAAAGAAAACCTCCATCACCGCGAATTTTTTCTGGCACATGAGTTGCGTTAACTCCCTCGTGGCCAGAAAATTTCAATCTCAAAGCTTTGCCCCGACTGCGGCGACATCGACGATGGACCTGCGGTTTACCGCGTTTCAATTGGCAAAGGTGATTGCGACGCCGCGCGCCCAGCGGGTGCATCAGCCACGCCGCCGCCTGTTGGTGCAGAGTTTTCCCGAAGCGCCGCAGACCGTGAAAATTAGACACGCGCGCCAGAATCTAGGCACGGTCATCAGCGAAACTCGACCGCTTCAAACCCGGCCCGTTTGAGGAGGCTCTCCAATTCCGTCCGCGCCCGTTTATCTGCGTCCTCCAAAATTCCGCCCTTCCGCGCCGCTCGCGCGATGTCATCCACCGCCGCCTGCCGGGCGCTTTGTTCCAAGTCCTTGTCGAAGGCACGCAACAATCCCGTGGCGTGATCAATCACCTGACTGGCTTTGTCGTCGAGGTAGGCGTCGGTAATTTGCGTGACGGGTAACTTCAGGGAAATTTTCTTTTCAGTAATGATGATATCCTCGGGCTTGAGGCGTTTTAAATCAATGCCCGCCTTCACCACGCCGTGCGCGAGGAGCAACACATGGTTTTCGCCATACCATTTCACGTCTTGCAGCATCACGACTTTTTCCATGACGTATTTCACGGTGACGAGGTCGGAGAGCGCTTGCACTTCGTGGACGACGCTGGCGGTGTCCCACAGGTGCAAGCCCTCACCACGCTTCATCCAGCGCAGGCCGCTGAATGTAAGATAAACCGTCAGCGTCAGCACCACTGCCGCCGTAAAGACAACGGCAAAATCGCGAAATTTTTTCATGGCGGCAATGTAGCCGCTTCCGCGAATTTGCAAAGCGGGTTTTGAACTTGGATGTAATTGCCCCAGCCAGACTGCCGGTTAAACGAAAATCGTCTGGTCGCGACCCGGCCCGACGGATGCGATATACAGATTCGCATTGGTCAGGTCTGCAATGGCTTTCAAATAAGCCTGCGCTTTTTTCGGAAGCTGCTTGAAGGTCTTGCACTTGTCAGTCGGCGTGAGCCAGCCTTCAAACTCGACGTAAATCGGCATGCATTTCGCAAGGATTTCCGCGTCGTTCGGCATGAAATCATACTGCGTCTTGCCGTGGCGATACGCTACACAGACCTTGATATTCTCCACGGTGTCGAGGCCGTCAAGATTCGTGATGGCGAGATCGTCAATGCCGTTGACCATCGTCGCGTGACGCGTGGCCACGGAATCAAACCATCCGCAGCGGCGGGCGCGGCCCGTGGTTGCGCCAAATTCGCGGCCCATGCCGTGGAGCAAATCGGAAATTTCCTGATTCTCCGTCGGCAACGGCCCTTCGCCGACGCGCGTGGTGTAGGCTTTCATCACGCCGACCACGCGGTCCATGCGATGCGGCGGCACACCCGAACCGGTGCAAGCGCCGCCCGCCGTGGTGTTCGACGACGTGACGTAAGGATACGTTCCGTGGTCAATATCGAGAAACGTGCCCTGCGCGCCTTCGAACAAAATGTCCGCACCATGGCGAATCTGCTCGTGCAGCAATACAACGGTGTTCTGCACGAACGGCTTGAGGTATTGGCCGGCCTGGTTGTATTCCGCGAAAACTTTGGCAAACGACAGCGGTTTCGCGCCGAGCGATTTGAGAACGATGTTGTTCTCCTTGATACGCGCTTCAAGTTTGGTTTTCAGTTTCGCCGAATCAATCAAATCGCTCACGCGCAGACCGACACGCGCGGCCTTGTCGCCGTAAGCCGGGCCGATACCGCGTTTCGTCGTGCCGATTTTGTTTTTGCCCTTGAGCACTTCGCGCGCGCCGTCGAGTTCGCGGTGATACGGAAAAACGACATGCGCCGTTTCGCTGAGCACAAAGTTCTTGGGAGTGACAGCAACGCCATTTTTCTTCAAGCCTTCCATTTCACTGACAAGGCCGATGGGGTCGAGCACCACGCCGTTGCCGATGACGCACAATTTATTTTTGCGCAGGATGCCGGACGGGATGAGATGCAACACCGTCTTCTTGCCCTTGACGATGACCGTGTGGCCAGCGTTGTTGCCACCCGCGTAACGGACGACGACGCCTGCCGTCTCCGTCAGCACGTCAATGATTTTGCCTTTGCCTTCGTCGCCCCACTGGGCGCCGACCAGAATTGTGTTTGCCATAAATTTGTTTTGGGTAGGACGGCGTTTCGCTGTCCTGAAATTTTTCCACCGCGACAACAAAAATCCCCGGACGAAAATCCGGGGCAAAGCGGCGGGGTCTTTGCGGGAAGAAGCTAGAAAAGGGACGTGGCAAAGTCAATTCTGCAAACGGAGTTTAAAGCCATTCCACGCGATTGCAGCTTGGACTTTTCACTTTGATTTCGATAATGTCTCCACCGAAAAACTGACATGGAAAAACCAACTGCCAATGGCGATTTGAAGGACAGCCTGGTGGTTTGCAGGTCAGGCGAAGGTCACGAGGTGCGTGGGCGGCTGGTCAAACTTGCGCGGCACGCGGTCGCCTTCGAGGTCTTCAGCCATGGCGGCGATTTGCGCCTCTCCGAGGTGCTCGCTAATTTCCGAATCATCTTCCACGAGCACACGATTTATTCCGGCCAAGCCACGGTCAACAATCTCATGACGGTGAGGCAGGCGATTGTCTGCACCGCCACGCTCGATGAAAAATCTTGGACGGCTCTGCCCGTGTCGGGTCCGGCGGTGGTGACGGCTGCGGTGCGGGAAAAGTTCGGCGAATTTCTCGACGGCTGGCAGAAGTCCTACAAGGTCGCGCCGGAATACAAAAACATCGTGGCGGACTTGCAAAACTTTCTCACGGACTTCCGCCTGTGGGTCGAGCAGATCGAGGCGGGCTTGCCGGAAAAAATTTCTCCGCAAGCCGAGAGAGAAATTGCGGTGAGCATTTCAACCTGTGCGTTTCCGGCGATTGATGCGCTGTTCGAGAAATACGAAATTGCCACCAGCCGTGTGGAGTGCGGGCTGGAAGCGGCGCACCAGGTTTACGCGCGGCGCCAGTTACAACCCCTACTACTCTGTGCGCCATTCGCGCACCGCGCGGTCACCAAGCCGATGGGCTACGCGGGCGACTACGGCATCGTGAACATGATTCTCGATGACCCCCACCAGGGCGATTCGCTCTATGCAAAAATTCTGCATCGCTGGTTCGTGGCACAACCACCGGCGGCGGCGCATCGCAACCGCGTGAATTACCTGACGGCGCGACTGCATGAAGAAACGCTACGCGCGGTGCGCACTCCGGACAAACAGATGCGCGCCTACAATGTCGGCGCTGGGCCGGCGAAGGAAGTTCAAGATTTCATGGCGCAGCACGCGCTGGCAGACAACGCAGAATTCACGCTGGTGGATTTCAACGAGGAAACGTTGACGCACGCGAAAAAAGTTTTGACCGCGAGCCGCGAAAAAAATTATCGGCGCACGCAGTTGAACTTCGTCAAAAAATCCGTGGCGCAGCTTTTGCGGAGCGAAGGCAAAATCAAAAACCGCATGGCGGCGCAGCAATACGACCTCGTTTATTGCGCCGGGCTGTTCGATTACCTGACCGACGCCGTGTGCCAGGAATTCATGGACATGCTCTACGACATGGTCGCGCCCGGCGGGTTGCTCATCGTCACGAACGTGGACTCGGGCAATCCCATTCAACACTGGCTCGTCTACGTTTTGGAATGGCATTTGATTTATCGCAGCAGCGCAGAGATGCTGGCGCTGCGTCCGGAGGCAGCGAGCGCGGAAGAGACCCGCGTGGTGTCTGACCCGACGGGCGTGAATGTTTATCTGGAAGTCCGCAAGCCAGCATGAGCCTCAACTTCAAAATCGCGCCGGAGACCGTGACGGAATACCGCCGCTACACGGCGGCCACGACGTTGCGGAATTCTCAGGTGGCCTGCGCGCTCGTGGCGGTGCTGATGCCGGCGGGATTTGCGCTGGATTATTTTGTCTTCCCGGCGCACGCGAAAGATTTTCTCGCACTGCGCTTGTGCAGTTCGCTCTTTGCACTGCTGCTGATGGTAGTGCTCGCGCGTTCGCGCTGGCCGGAGCCGTTGCTGCGCGTGCTGGCGACGGGCTGGTATGTCATCCCGGCAGCGGCGATCAGTTTCATGGTGCTGGAAACGGGCGGATTCAAATCCAGCTATTACGCCGGCTTGAGCCTGGTCATCCTCGCCGCCACCTCGGTCATCCAGGCGACGATTTGGGAAAGCGTCATCGCCATCGCGATCATCCTGTCGCTGTATCTCGCCGCGGGAATTTTTTCCAATGCGACAATCATCACCGAGGCGGAGTTCGGGACGATGTTCAACAACGCGTATTTTCTGTTGTGCACGTCGGCCATCGTCGTGACGGGAAATTATTTTTTCAACCAGTTGCGCTTTCGGGAATTCACATTACGGCATGAGTTGGACTTGAACCGCAAGTCGCTCGAAGACACCAACCGCAAGCTTATCGAGCTGGATCAGCTCAAGAGCCGTTTCTTCGCGAACGTCAGCCACGAACTCCGCACGCCGCTCACGCTGATGCTCGGCCCGCTGGAAGTTTTTCAGAAAAAATCTGCTGCGTCGCTCGACACCGTCACGCAAGAAATCGTCCAGACGATGCACGCGAATGGGATGCGCTTGCTGAAGCTCATCAATGATTTGCTGGAGCTCATCCGCCTCGAGGCCGGCAAGATCGAAGCCAAAAGCGAGCCGTTGCCTGTCGCTGAATTCGTCAACGGCCTGACCAGCGCCGTGCGCCAGATGGCCAAGGATAAAAATATCACGCTCGAGACGCACTCAGCGGCGGAACTTGGCACGTTGCTCGGCGACCGTGACAAGCTGGAGAAAATCGTGCTGAATCTTTTGTTCAACGCGCTTAAGTTCACACCGAACGGCGGACGCGTCTGGTTTAACGCGGAAAAATCCGGCGAGACTTTTCTCATCACCGTCAGCGATACCGGCGTGGGCATCGAGGAAAAAAGTTTGCCGTTCGTGTTTGACCGTTTCTGGCAGGCTGACGGTTCGTCGAAGCAAAAATTTCAGGGCGTGGGCATCGGCCTGGCACTGGTGAAAGAACTTGCGGAGATGATGGGCGGCACAGTGGCGGTGCAAAGCCAGCCAGGCAAAGGCGCAACCTTCACGGTGACGCTGCCATTCAAGCCGGCGGCGGTGACGGACATTCCGGCGGCAGCGGTTTCTTTTGCGACAGAAAATCCGTCCGAAGAATGGCTCGCGAATCTTTATCGCCGCGCAGAATTATTTCCCACCACCGCCGTCAATCCCAACACGCTGCACTCCGGTAACACGGCCGTGTTCAAGCGCCGCTCACAGCGCCCGCTGATTCTCATCGCCGACGATGAACAGGACATGCGACGTTTCCTCGTATCGCAGCTCGCGGATGACTACGAACTCATCGAGGCCGAGGACGGCGCGCAAGCGGCAGAGAAAGCGCAAAATGTTTTACCCGACCTCATCCTGCTCGACCTGATGATGCCGCACAAAGATGGCCTGCAAGTCTGCAAGGAACTGCGTGAATACGCGCCGACGGCGGGCATCCCAATCATCTTGTTGACGGCGCGGGCGGACGAGGAAATTAAATTCGACGCGCTGGAAAAAGGCGCGAACGATTTTCTTTCCAAGCCATTCTCCTCGATTGAACTTTCGGCGCGCATCAAAAATTTAATTGAGTCGCACCACGCGCGGCGCAAGCTCACCAAGCAGAACGAGGCGCTCAACGAAGCTATTGAGCAGATTAAAGAAACCGAAATGCAACTCGTGCAGTCGGAAAAACTGTCGTCACTGGGCCGCATGAGCGCCGGCATCATCCACGAGATTAACAACCCGCTGAACTTCGCAATGACCGGCTTGTTTGCGTTGCGGAATCACGGCAAAAAACTTCCTGAGGCGGATCGCGCCATGCAGGAGGCCATCCTCACCGACATCGAGGATGGTCTTAAGCGGGTGCGGAACATCGTCTCCGATCTGCGGCAATTCACGCATCCCGGCGCCGGCACGGGCGAACCCGTGGACGCCGCGGAAGCGGTGGCAGCGGCTGTGAGATTCCTCGGCGGCGAATGGAAAGACACGGTGACAATCCATCAGAACCTGCCCACGACGCAACAGCTCTGGGCAAACCACAACAAACTCATTCACGTGCTGGTGAACCTGATGCAGAACGCCATTGATGCGTTGCATGAAAAACAATTTCCCGATGACGAGTCACCACAGATTTGGATCGAAGGCCGGCGCGATGCCGACCGTAGTCTCATCATCGTTCGCGACAATGGACCAGGTATTGATCCGAAGATCGCGGACAAAGTTTTTGATCCGTTCTTCACGACGAAAGAAGTTGGCAAGGGTATGGGATTGGGCTTGAGCATCTGCTACCGCATCGTGCAGGGTTACGGCGGAAAGATTTTTGTGAAGAGCGAGCCGGGCAAGTTCTGCGAGTTCACGCTGGATTTCCCGGCGGACGCCGAGGCTGCAACCAATCTGGAGATTGAAGACGATGGAAAACCGCTACGACTATAAAAAATTTGCCGTGCTGTATGTGGACGACGAGCTGCAGTCGTTGAAATATTTCACGCTGGCCTTTGGCGAAACCTTCCGCATCTTTACCGCGCCGAACGCGCAGGCCGGACTGAAAATACTGGAGGAACACGCCGACGAAATCGGCATACTCATGACCGACCAGCGGATGCCGGGTGAAAAAGGCGTATGGTTGCTGGAGAAAGCCCGTTCGCTCCGCCCGCACGTTCTACGAATGCTCGTCACGGCGTTCACGGATTTGGACGCCGCCATCGCCGCCGTCAACAGCGGCGCGATTTACAAATACATTTCCAAACCGTGGGACCCGCAGCAGTTGGAGCAAACGCTGAAACAAGGGCTGGAATTTTTCATGGTGCAGGGCGAACGCGACCAGTTGCTCGCGGAAAAAATGTCCGTGCTACGCAACATGATGATCGCCGATCGCATCGTGAGCCTCGGTTTGCTAGCCGCCGGCTTGAGCCATCAAATCAAAAATTCAATGGTCGCCGTGAAGACCTTTCTCGAACTCGCGCCCATGAAGATGAACGAGGAGAAGGCGAGCACCGCTGAATTGCGCGACCCGGAATTCTGGCGCGACTACCACGCGAACGTTCAAGGCCAGATCGAAAAAATCAACAGTCTGCTAGGTGATTTGCGTTCGGCTTCCGAGAGCAACCCGAACAGCGAGCCATTCCCGGATGAAATCCAGTTGAAAGCCGCGCTCGCTAAACGGCTGGACGGAATGCGCGATGCCTTCGCCGCGCGCCGACTCACGGTGGAAAATGAAATTTCCGAAACGCTGCCCACCTTGCGCGTGGATCTCCCGAAGTTCAACCGCCTGTTTGACCTGATGTTCAAAGATGAACTCGCGATGCTTCCCGCTGGCAGCAAAATCGTCATGACTGCGATCGTGGACGGCGGCGACATGGTCGTGAAGCTGACGGACAACGGCCCTGCCCTGCCCGCTGCGGCGTTGCAAGTGGTGATGGATCCTTTCACTGTGACTGGCGGCGTGCCTTCCGAATACGGCATCAATCTGATGGCATGTTTTTTCATCGCGCACCATCACGGTGGCAAGGTGGAGGCGCAAAGTCTGCCCGGCGGAAATATTTTCACCGTGCGCCTGCCGCTCAAACCCGAGCGCCACGCTGTGCCCGCCGGCGATGCTGACTTCATGCGTCGCGCGCTGTTGAACGAAGACCTCTGGGGCAAACTGCTGGCGAAGGGGTGAAGCTGTTCTTGCTTATTTCATTTAGACCGGCGACGTGTAAACAACCAAGCCCCGCCAAGTAAAACCAACGCCGCCGCCGATGGTTCTGGCACAGCGGTGACGCCCTCGCGAAACCACAAAGACCATCCATCAACATTTGGCGCTCCGTTGACGTAGGCAGTGCCGCCCGGATAATTAAAATTGCCCAATCCCACAAAAAAACTGGCATCACCAGATTGCAAAACAGGTTGCAGAAAATATTTTGTTCCTGCAGTTAGGGCGATGGAACCGGGAAATAAAAAATTAGTTGCTCCATAGTAATCAGGGGTGTCGACTCCAAATCCATCTGGAAGTGAAATTGGGGCAGTTGATCCAAGCAATGTTCCGTTCGTAAGCGAACCGGAAAATAATTTCACAAAAACAACCGCGCCAGTGCCATTTCCCCAAGCAAAATCTCCAAGCTGTAAAAAAACAACATCTATGCTGGAAAGCGTAGGGGTAAAAGATTGACCAATTGGTTGGTTTGTCCCGATAAAATAACCGCTTTCCCCAAACGTCATAAAAGGTGTCGGTGATTGCTGGTCGATAATAAAGCCCTGACTTCTCGCAAAAAAAACAACGCAGAAAAATAGCGGAACAAAGATCAAAGATTTATTTTTCATAATTATTATTTGGCCGGGAGGTTGATGGCGGCAAAGGTGACGTGTTCTAGAATCCGTGAGGTTAAAATGCTTCGGATGATAAAGTTTGTTACCCCATTATCCCAGTGGACAATAAAAAGCATCTTGTTTGGGCTGGTGAACCCATCGCCAGATTGCGTAATCAAAAGATCTCCAACGTATGGCTCGAAATAGCGGCGGGAAATTTTGTCAATTCGGTTTGGACTAGTGGCAACAGCCAAATACAGATCTTGGTTTGCTGGAATTAAATCGAAGTCTTCCGGGCCGATGCCAAGTTGATTCGTAGTGACTACCCCATTTGTTGAAATGGAAACGATCATCGGAGGAGTTGAGCTTTCCGCCCCAGTGATAATTTTCCCCGCCCACGGTCCCCATCGTGCCGGGTCGTTGGTCAACGTGATGACTCCTTCCAAGTGCGTATTGGTGATTGTGGCCAGCTTCGTTGTTACACCTGACGACTTGATTCGCCAAACGCCGCCTCCTACAAAAAAACTATTTCCTGTGACTGCGATCAAATCGCCGCCGAAGCTGCCGCTTTGGTCAATGTAAAGTCCGCCGCGAATCCAAGTGTCATTTGTTAGCGTGGCGAAGCTGAGATTGGAGACCGTGCCGTCCGCCGAAAGGCGTCCCACTTTCGCGACGAGGTTGTTGCCGAAAAACACCTCGCCGTTGGTGAACCCGTTGGCCGTGGTCTTGACTGTCGCCAGTTTGACCTCCTCCGTCAGCCCGCTGATGCCCGACCAGTTGGTCACAATGAGGTTGGTTGCCACAGCCACACTATTGCTCATCACCACGTTCGTGTAAACCCGCAGCAAACCACCGCCAGCCTGACTGGAGACAATCAGGTAGTTCGACGGCGCGTAATAATCCATGCCCACTGGCACGCCTGTGTTCGTCACGGTCTCAAATAAAACCTGCGCATCGGTAATAAAATTTGTGGCTGAAGGCGCGCCGTCAATCACATAGCCATTTGTGCCCAAGTTTTGGACCGTCAATACTACGTTCTCCGTGCCTTCGAACGGCAGATAATCGAATAGTGGCTGAATATTGATGTTCGCGGAGGTGACTCCAGGCGGAAACACAACCGTGTCGGCAAGGAGCGCGTAATCCACGCCGTTGCTGGCCGTGCCACTGATTGTGTAGCGCACCAGTAAATTGGTCAAAATTCCCCGCGTGTCACTGCGAGAAATTGTGAAAAACTCATTTTGTCCAGATATCATGTTGGTGTTTGACTCGGGTTCTGCCGCCGTCTGATCCCCCGTCAAGCTGATGGTGGTTGAAGAATCGCCGATGAAAACTGTGGCATTACTCTGGCTTCCCGAAACCTCATAAAGATTAGTTGGATATAGGGTGATGTTAACGGATTCCAAACCCTCGTTGAGATTGTCCTTGAGTGGTGTGATATCAAGATTGGTCTGCGTTTCATCCGGCGCAAAGGTGATGGTTCCCACCAGATTGGAGTAATCCACCCCGTTGCCCGCCGTGCCGGAAATCACATACGCCACCGTCAGGCTGTTCGTATAGATGCCCCGATGGTCATCACGACTGAAACTAAACTGTCCGCGCACCGCTGGCGCGCCCGGTGGTCCATCCGGCTCCACTGCATCCGGCTGCGTCGTCACCACCGACACCTTGGTCGAAGAATCATACAGATTGATCGTCGCCACCTCGCCTCCCGCCGTCAGCAAATAGCCGTTCGTCGGCACCAACGTCAGCGTCACCGGCTCAATTCCTTCCACCAAGCTGTCGCCATTGGGATGGATGCTGATTTCTGTGCTATACCCGTTCGTCGCCATCGCCACCCCGGTCAACAACGTGTAATCCACACCATTGCTGGCCACCCCGGTCATCCGATAATAAAACGTCACCGTGTTGTTTGTATTCCCCGCAGCCGGTGAGGCGCTGACATTAAAATTGCCGTCGGTTCCGGGCATGGTGGTCTGTGGTTCCACTGCATCGCTACCAGTGTTGACGGAAAGCACCCAGTCCGCTTGCTGCGCGCGGAAAAACAGCGTGGCATTATTACCTATCGCTTCGCTGTCGATCGGCGTGGTGTTCGTGCCGCTAAGTCCAGATTGAACGCCGCGCAATTCCCAGGCCGGCTGAAGTAAATTCGTCTTGCTGGACAACTGGTAAAACGTGTCCTCCCGCGTGTTGTGCACCAGCAAGTCGGCCAGTTGGCTAGTCAAATCCACGCTGATGATCTCAAGCCACAGGTCGTTTGTGGAATAAGCCGTGGCCGTGTAGCTATTGTAAGGCGTGCCGCCGGAACCCGGCAGCGAAAACGCCGCGCTCGCCTGTCGCGCGCCAAGCTGCGGAGTGGCCGTGAGTTCGGCGTAATCCAGCCCGCGATCGTCCAACACGAAATACCCATCACCGAGCGGCCAGACATCTAGGCCGTAGAAATTTCCCGGCATCGGAGGCCAAGTGGGATTTTTCAGAGAGCGATAGCCAACGGAATAAACTTGGCCGCGCTTATTCTTCGGCAACGAATCAAACGGCACTGGCTCCACCGTGGTCAACGCCTCCAACATCTTCGCCAAATCCGCGGTGGCCTCAAACACCGGCGCAGCTTTGACAGCAACAAGCGACTGCGCGTGGAGTATCTGATTGGAGAGAAACAAAACGAGGGTGAACGTGAAAAGATGTAGGGAGAGTTTCATGGATTCCTTTTGTTGATTCAAGCCGTGTGTCAGCTTCCGACTAATTGCTACAAGTGTAGCATCAAGTGTCAAGATTCTTTCCCTGTATTCGCTTGGTGATGCCAGTTGATAAAACACCTGAAATTATCTGTTCACAAGTGGCCAGCTTACTGAAAGAGGCGCGGGAAAAACGCGGCTGGTCGCTCAATTTGCTTTCTGAAAAAGCAGGCCTGTCCAGACAAACCATCACTTTCATCGAACAAGAGGATCGGACTCCAAATTTGGATACCTTGATTCGCATCACTTCCGCTCTGGAAGTTGACTTGGCAGAAATCATTGCCCAAGCCCAGCGGCGGGCGAAACGGTTGTGATGGCCGCGCCCTGCTGGCGAAGGGATAAATCAGGCCAAGACTTCGTCAATCAATCGGGCTGAAACTTTCTTTCCCCAGACGACGTTGCCGATTTTTTGGGCGAGCACGAACTTCACTTCGCCATCGCTTACCTTCTTGTCGAGCAGCATCGCGGCGAAGAGTTTTTTGCGCGCGGGCAGATTCAATTTAATCTTCACCGGCAAGCCGGAGCGGACGAATAATTTTTCAATCCTCGCGGCATCACTCACAGGCAGGCCAAGAAGCTGGTGCGACAATTTGGCCGCTGCGACTTGACCGATGGAAATCGCTTCGCCGTGCAGAAATTTTCCGTAGCCGGAACTGTTCTCAATCGCGTGGCCGATGGTATGGCCGAAATTTAGAATCGCGCGCAGCCCACTTTCTGTTTCGTCCTGACCGACAACGTCCGCCTTGATTTCGCAGCAGCGTGCGATGACGGCGGCAAGCGTGGCGGCATCACGCTTGAGCAGCTGGGGCAGGTCGCGTTCGAGTTGGGCGAAAAGACTTATATCGTAGATGACGCCGTATTTGATGACTTCAGCGAGGCCGGAAATGTATTCGCGCTTGGGCAAGGTTTTCAGCGTGTCCAAGTCACACAACACGAGACGCGGCTGGTAAAAGGCGCCGACGAGATTCTTCCCGGCCTTGAGATTCACGCCCGTCTTGCCGCCGACGGAGCTGTCCACCTGCGCGAGCAAACTGGTTGGCACTTGCACGAACGGGATGCCGCGCAGATACGTCGCCGCCACGAAGCCCGCGAGGTCGCCCACCACGCCGCCGCCGAGAGCGACGATGAAGGACTTTCTTTCCAGCCGGTGCGCCGCCAACTGGTCGTAGCATTTCTCAACCATCTCGATGCGCTTTGATTTTTCCCCGGCGGGAACGGTGATGAGCACGGGTTGAAAGCCGGCAGCGGAAAGTGATTTCAGCGCGGCCTTCGCAAATTTTTTTCCGACGTTGGAATCCGTGATGACGGCACAACGCTGGCCGAGCTTGAGTTGCGCGCACTCCGCGCCGAGCCGCGCCAGCAAACCGCCCCCGACCTTGATGGCGTAGCTGCGGTTGCCGAGCGGAACTTGAACGATGCGCATGGCGGAAGGATAAACGGACGAGAGCCCGTGTCAAAAAGTGAAATTCACTTCCCGAGGCAGAACGTGCTGAAGATGGAGTCGAGCAGATCTTCCGTGGTGGTCTTGCCCACGATTTCGCCGACGGCGTTGGCGGCGATGCGCAGATCAAACGCGATCAGTTCCAAAGTCATTTCGCCGCGCAAGGCATCCGCCGCCAGTTGCGTGGTAGCACGGGCGCGAGCCAAGGCTTCCTGATGCCGCGAGTTGATCATCACTTGCAGCATCTCGGATTTGATTTCGCCCGACCAGACGAGGGATTTGATGGCGGCCTTCAATTTTTCGAGGCCGTTCCCACTCAAGCAACAAACATCAATGATCCTGTCTTCTGGATTCTGGCTGCTGAATTCCAACTTCACCGGTAAATCGGTTTTGTTACGCACAAGAATCCGTTTCTTGTCAGAAAATTCCGCCAGAAAATTTTCATCCGCGCTGGTCAGCGGTTCGCTGGCGTCGAGGACGTGCAGAATGAATTCCGCCGACGCGAGCGATTCGCGGCTGCGGCGAATCCCTTCAATCTCAATCTCGTCACGGGCTTCGCGCAGACCGGCGGTGTCAATGAAGATGACCGGCAAGCCACGGATGTTCGCAGTCTCCTCGATGGTGTCGCGCGTGGTGCCGGCGATGGGTGAGACGATGGCGCGGTCACGGCCAAGCAGTTGGTTCAGCAGGCTGGATTTACCGGCGTTGGGACGGCCAATGATGGCGGCACGAATGCCTCGTCGGAGAATTTGTCCTTCATTGGCGGTGCGGAGCAGTTCGTCCATGAACGCAATGCCGGTATCGAGCCGCTGCAATAATTTTTCCTTCGTATCCGGCGAGATGTCTTCGTCGGGAAAATCAATGTGCGCCTCGACGTGAGTTAGCGTGAGCATCAAGTCATCACGAAGCCGGTTGATGCGTTGGGAAAGTTTGCCGGCAAGCTGTTCGTTGGCGGCGGCAAGCGCGAGTTCGGTCCGCGCATGGATCACATCCGCCACGGCCTCGGCCTGCGCGAGGTCGATACGTCCGTTGAGAAAAGCACGCTTGGTAAATTCGCCCGGCTCGGCGAGACGCGCGCCATTGGCGAGCAATGTGTCGAGCACGAGTTTGGCGGGCAAGATGCCGCCGTGGCAGGAAATCTCGACGGTGTCCTCGCGTGTGAACGTGCGCGGAGCGCGCAGGACAGCGAGGAGAACTTCATCAACCACGTTTTCATCTCGGACAATTTTCCCGTATTGAATCGTATGCGTCAGGGCGGCGGAGGGCTTCAGCGAGCTTTTGCCGATGGGCTGAAAACACCGGTCGGCAATGGCCAGCGCCGCCGGTCCGGAGAGGCGGAGCACGGCAAGCCCGCCTTCACCGAGCGGTGTGGCGATGGCAGCGATGGTGTCGTCGGGAAACATCGGCAAAGAGTCTCACGCAAAGGCGCAAAGACGCGAAGAAAAAAAATCAGACGTGGCGGCAGTTGCCAAACTGGTTTTCGGCGTCACGGCCCTGCAAAAACAGCCGCGCCTTCTCGTAGCTTTTCTTGTGGAGATAGTGCAATAGCGACGGGTCTGTGGCACGTGGCAACCGCTGGGCGAGTTCATCCAGTTGTGCGAAGAGGGGCAGCAAGTTCGGCTTGGGGTTCGCGGTGGGCATGGATTTCACGATGGCTTCCAGTTGTAAAAGCGCGGCGAGAATTTCTTTTTCAGCGGGCGAATTCATGCGAGAGAGGTTACTGACCAAGCCATTGACCCAGTGCGCGGGTGATGGCGGAACGTTGAAAATTATATTGCCCCAGCAGAAACATCGCCGTGAGCAGCCGCACGATGGCGGACATCAGCACCACGATGAACAGGGCTGACAGATAGACGCCAAACGCGTGTGTGGGATCCGGCGCAATCACACGCGGGATGCCTTGATAAAGCACCCACATCGTCATCACGATACCAAGACACCACGGAATCGCCGGATGCATCATGGCCCAAGCGTTGAGCGTGTGCAGATATAACAACGGGCTGAAGCCGTAGGCGATGGCAGTGAAGGTCTGCAAATAGGTGCGTTTCCCGTGAAAATTCTGGCTGGCAATATGCACCAGCCCGGCGCAAATGAAGATGACCGCGAGAAATAAAACAGCCTGCAGCATTTCATAGCGCCAGATGGTCTGATCCGAGAATCCCACAATTTTTTTGTAGGTTGGACGCCATTTACCCCAGTGCATCAACCCCCAACCTTCCACTGCGCAGGCGAGCAGTATGACCGGCAGCAGATACGTCCCCAAAATGTAGGCGTAACCGCGTTTCGCGTTGGAAATTTTTTCCCAAGCGACCGCCGGTTCGAACAGCAAGAAGAACACTTTCAGCATTACGCTGTGCAGGATAGAAAAAATCCGCGCATAAACAATAAAATCCGCTTTCGCCGACGCACGGCGCGTGATTAACTGGCCGCGTGAAGGAAAAAGTGGATCTTGGCATCTGGAGTTGGCTCACACAGGCGGTCGTCGCGCTCATCGCGATTGCTGCACTGCTGCTCATCGGCATGGCCTACCTCCCGCAAATCCAGAAAAACGAGCGGATGCGCCGCGAGTTGGAACGCCTCGACACCGAGGTCCAGAAACAAAAAAAAGTCTCCGATCAACTTTCACTTGAATTGAATGCTCTCCGCAGCGACCCCAAGACCGTCGAACGCCTCGCCCGTGAAAAACTCGGTTACGCGCGACCAGACGAGACGGTCATTCGTTTCGAGACCAACGCCGCCGGTCGCTGACCTCTGCTGATGTAACCTCGCCGGTTTAGTCGCAGTTTAAGTTTGGTTTGACGACAGCTTGCTCTACAGGGAAGATGATACCTATACGATGGACACTAACTGGCACGCAACTATGGGAAATGCATGAAAACCCTTCTGGTTTTGTCTGCCCATCCTGCTTTTGCCGAGTCCATCAGCGCAGCGCTTTCTGCTGACCAGTGCCGCATCATTCACCGCTCCAACGTTGAGGACTGCGAGCCACTGCTAGTTCACGGACTCGTTTCCGCCTGCATTCTGGATATAGATTTGCTCGGCGTGGAAAACGTCTGGATTATCGAACGTCTCCGCCGCCGCGATGCCAAAACGCCGCTCATCGCCTACGCCGAAAATGCAACGGCGGATTGGGAGGAAGAGGCCTTTCTGCGCGGGGTCTCGCACATTTTACCCAAGCCCGTCCGTAGCCGCCTGCTGCAATCGGTCCTGGAAAAATTGTTGAACCAGCCGTCCGCCGCACCGCGTTTTGTGCCGAACGTTCCCGCCGGCAACACCGCCATCTTCAACCGCGCCGCGGCCGACCCGCAGGCCGCCGGACGTTTCGCCAACACCACGCAAACGCTTGATGTGCTGCGCGATTTTTCGTCCATCCTCACGCACTCGCTCGATGCCGAAGCGATGCTGAAACAATTTCTTCGCTTCCTACGTGAAACCTTGAGCGTGAACCGCGCGGCAATTTTTCTGAACCGCCCTTGTTCACCGCTCTCGGAAGCCGCCCCGCGCGACACGGCGCGGCGTTTGCACGCGGCTTCGGCCACGGGCATCGCGGCGGGATTGCTGGAACACATCGAACTTTCGCTCGACTCCGGCATCGGCGCACAGGTTGCGCGGCTCGGCAGAATTCTCCGGCGCGACAGCGACGAAGTCCGCTTCGACAGCGAGACGCAGAAAGAATTCGAACTGCTCGGCGCGCAAGTGGCCGTGCCAATCTTGGATCGCGATACCGTCATCGGCGTGGCCGTGTTCGATGGTCGCATCACCGGCGAACCGCTGGTGAACGTGGAGTTGGAATTGATTTTCCGCCTGCTGGAACAGGTTGGCCTCGGCCTCCGTAATATTTCGTTGCACGACCAGTTGTCCGGCAACCACACGCTGATGTCCGACGTGCTGAAAGAATTGAGCAGCGCATGCATCGTCGTCGGGCGCGACCTTAAAGTGTTGCACGCGAACAAGGCCGCGCGCCGTCACTTCGGACGCAAGAACGAACGCACCGGCGGTTTGGACTTCAGTGACTTGCCGCAGTCGCTCGGCGCAAAAATCTATCAGGTGCTCAAGACCGGCTCCGCGCTCGAACCGTTTCGCTACGAACCGGAAAATTCACCCGGCACGATTTACAAAGTTAGCATCGTGCCGTTTCAGCGCGGCAATTCCGCCCTGCCCGCCTGCGCGTTGCTTACCGCCGATGACCTCACGCAAAGCGAGCAACTCCGCAATCTAGAAGTCGAGGCCGCCAACCTGCGCCTCGTCCGCTCGATGGCCGACCGCATGGCGCACGAAATCGGCAACGCCATGGTTCCACTCTCCACACACCAACAGTTGCTCGCAGAAAAATTTGACGACACCGAATTCCGCGAATCGCTTGGCATTGCGATGGGCGAAGGCGTGAAGCGCGTTTCCCGCCTCGTAAGCCAGATGCGTTTTCTCGCCCGCGAAGGTCACATCACCAAAGACGCCTGCCCCGTTGAGAAGCTGGTGCAAGACGCGTTTCAAGAAGCCATGCGGCAACTGCCCGCTGAAGGCGCACAGTTGAAATTGGAAAATAGCGGACTCCCCTACGTCGTCACCGGCGACCGCGCCGCGCTGAAACACGCCTTCTCGGAAATTTTGCTCAACGCCATCCAAGCGAATCCCAAGGCCGCGAAGATTGGCGTGAACTTTTCACCCAGCGGTGATCGCGCTGTCACCATCGAGGTTCAGGACAACGGCACCGGCTTCACTGCTGATGCCGCAAAGAAAGTTCCTGCTCCGTTCCATACCACGCGCAATGTCGGCCTCGGCCTCGGTCTGACCGTCTCCCAAAAAATCATCCAGAACCACCATGGCAAACTGGAGATTATCCCCTCGCCCACCGGCCTCGTCCGCGTCTCGCTGCCCCTGGAAACCATCGCGGGTTGATTCAAACCAAAGGTGGCCTGGCGATTTTTTTCGCGCTGCGAAAACCCCGTCGCCGAGCGGAGCGTCAGGCGACGGAAGCGTTCGTGTGCCCGGAAACATTCACACCTCAAAGCTACCGCTGCGCGGTCAAGTCCGGCCGCTGCGCGACCGGACTCACCACGAGTGTTCACCGTTTCTCGGGCACTTCAATCACATCGCCGTCGCGCAGCCAGAGGTCGTTCGCGTTTTCGGCGGAAGCACCAGACGTTATCCTGCTCAACCGCTGAGCAAAGGAAACCCCTCCGCCGGGAAGCGCCCCGGAGTTGTTTGGTCTTTTTTCGGGCGCACAATCCACAATCCACTCCTGCGTCTTTCCTGTCCGCGCATCGCGCCGCGTAACCTTCACCCGCGACAAATCGGAACTGGAAGTCAGCACCGATTGCGCTTGGCCAAGCAACCACGAAAGATTTCTCTCGAACCATTTTAGCTTCACTGGCACGGTCTTGCTGCCATTCACCGTCAATTTGACTTCGCCTGCCCGCTCAGTGAGGTGAGTCCACAGCACGTAAGATTCTGCCTGATTAAATAACCCCGCACTTTCGGACAAAGTATGTTCGCGCTCAGGAAGCTCCACCACATCGCCAAACTCCAGCGGCACGTCACGGGTCACATCCAGCCCGTTCGTGCCATCAAGAAGGTTGACGGTAATGCGTTTGATTTCCGCTCCGTTTACGGATGGCCTTGCCACGACAACGCGGGCAAGGTTCGCAAAATTGAGCGACGAGGCGTTAAGCTGACTGCTTTTCCACAGCAGCTCCAGCAGCGTGAACCTGTTCCAGTCATTCGTGCCGCGCTTAAAAACTGGCTGTGAAAAATTCGCCGCCGGGCGGCTTACCGAGATACGATCCCAGTCCGGCAATTTGTCCAGCGCCCCGTGCGCCCGCAGCAGCGCCGCGATTTTTTCCGCAAACGCCTTCTGCTCCGAAGTGACGACTCCGCTGTTTTGAGAAAACCGCCAGCGCGCCGAGGTCATCGCCGACTTCACCAAATCCAGCGGCGTCTGCCCGGACTGATTTCGCACATTCGGATTAGCCTTTTGCTCCAGCAGCCAAGCGAACGTCTCCTCAAAAGCTAGATTGCTCGCCGCCAGATGCAGCGGCGTGTTGCCTTCAGTGTCCACCGCTTTCGGATTTGCACCGTGTCTGAGCAGCAGTTCGACCACGTTGGTTCCACCAATGAACTGGCACGCTTTCATCAGTGGCGTCCATTCGGACACACGAGTGCCGCCGTCAGATCTTTCCGTCATGTCTCGCACATCAACATTCGCCCCGGAGTCCAGTAGGGCGGCGAGCAATTCTGGCTTGTCCAACGTCCTAAAAATGACCGGCTGCCCGTCGGTCTGTGCGTCGTTCGGGTCGGCCTTGTATTTCAAGAGCAGTTGCACCATCGAAAGCTGGTTCATCTTTACTGCCAGCCACAGTGGGGTTGCTGAACCTGTGCCAAGAGCTCCCTCGTAGTGATATTGCCAACTGTCACCCTGCCAATGCACTTTGCCCAGTGAGTTTGGATTTGCGCCCGCTCGCAGTAAAAATTCCACTGCCGCGAGATTCTTATTGAAAATAGAAATTAACAACGGTGCGTCTCGCTTGCCGCCGTTCGGGTCGGCCTTCGCATCTAGTAACATTTTCACCGCCGCCGAGTCGCTTTCGACCGCATAACTCAACGGCGTGCGTCCGCTGCTGGCCACCGTGTTCGGATCGGCACCCGCTGCGAGCAATGTCTTAAACATTTCCGGCGATGTTTTAATGACAAAGTTCAGCACCGTGTTGTCTTGAACATCTCTCAAATTTGGATCGGCCCCAGCTGCGATGAGCATCTGGACAATTTTAATTTGCCCACTTTGCACGGCGAAAAACAACGGCGTCTGTCCGGCCTTGTTCTTAGCATTGATATCCGCATGGTTGGCCAGCAGCACTTCCACCACGGATTGATACCCTTTGCGCGCAGCCAGATGCAGTGGCGTCGTTTCCAAAGTTGAGGCTTTGAAATTCACATCCGCACCCCGCTCGATGAGAAACGCCGTCATGGCCTTGTTGCCGGAAGCGACGGCGGCAAACAAAGGCGAGACGCGCCCGGCCTGCTGCAAATCTGCATTCTGTGCCATGCCGTCAGCGGATCGGTTCACATCCGCGCCGTGATCGAGCAAATACGCCGCTACCTTCAGCCAGCCAATGCCAGCCGCCAGAATGAGCGGCGTTTTTGCGGCGGAGCGTTCGTCCTCGCTATTGATCAAGTCCGGGCTGTTCTGAATCATCTTTTGGATGCGGGTGATTTCGCGCTCCTCGTCATCCGCCGTCGCGGCCTCTGCGCCTTGCGGATTTTTGGCGTTCACAGCCTGCAAGCGTTGCTGAAATCGCGGCTGGGAAAGTTCCGCGCGCAATTTCAAACCCGCCATCATGCCGCTGATTTTCTCTTCGATCTGTTTGTCCAGTTCCGCCAGCGTCGCATCCACCCGCACAACCGCGGGATTGTTTTTCGGGTAATCCGTAATCAACGAAGCGCGTTTAGACAGAGCGTCATTCCGCTGTTTCAATAATTCATCGAGCGCGCTATCTGGCAGCAGAGTGGGTAAAATTCTGATCAATTCACCCATCGGTCTGTCTTCAAGTTTCTTCAAAAGCAACGTATCAAGGTTTTCCACTGACATCGTTGCTGGCGCTTCTGTTTTCCCCGCACCCATGCCCGCCAGATTCTGCCGGCTCAACGTCGCCAGCGTTGTCTGATCGGAAAAATCGCTCAGGATGCGTTGATAGTGTGCAGCGGCTTCGTTGGTCTTGCCTTGGGCGCGATAGCATTCGCCCAGCCGGAACACCGCCGTCGCCGCGAGTTGCCGGTCTTTGTCGAACTGCTTCGCCAGCGTCGCGTAATTCGCGATCGCCGCATCCAGATCGCGATTGGCCTGTTCCTCGAACAATCCCTGTTGCAAGAGCGCGGTAAGATTCGTCGTAGCTGCGCGGCTCACCAAAGGCACTAACGCCAAGGCGCAAAGGAGCAGAGCCGCAAAGGTGGATCTAGTTTTCATGGTTGGCATCATGGTTTGATTCAATGTTTCAGTTGTCACGCTTTTGCAAAATTTTTTTTATTTCGTAGTAGCCGACGTAAGGAGGCTCTAACTGTTTCCGCTTTCTTGCGTTCCGCTTTTTAATCAGAGCCTCCTCACGTCGGCTACTACAATTCAAGTTTATAGCCCACGCCATGCACGGTCTTGAGCCAGCGCGGCGAGTCGGGATTTTTCTCCAACTTGGCGCGCAGGCTGGCGATGTGGTTATCCACCGTGCGCGTCGTCGGAAACGCCGTGACGCCCCAGACCACGTCCAAAAACTTTTCGCGCGACACCGGCTCGCCCTCGGCGGCAGCCAGCAACCGCAGCATCGCAAATTCCTTTGCAGTCAGGTGAATTTCCTTTTTGCCGCGCACGGCAGTCTGCCGCGCCAGGTCAATATCCACTTCGCCAAGCTTCATCTTCAGCGGCAAACGGGAGTTTCGCTCCACCCGGCGCAATAATGCGCGAACGCGGGCAAGCAGTTCCTCAGTGCTGAACGGTTTGACGAGATAATCATCCGCGCCCGCATCAAGGCCGTTGACGCGATCCTCAATCTGCCCCTTGGCAGTCAGCAGCAGCACCGGCACGGCGATGGAAACACGGCGCAACTCCGCGCACACAGCAAAGCCATCGAGCTTCGGCATCATCACATCTAGGAGGATGAGGTCTGGCTTCTCGGCGAGTGCGCGTTCGAGACCGCTCTCGCCATCGGCGGCGGTCAACGCCCGATAGCCTTCGCCTGCAAGCAAGTCGGCCAGCGCCGTCCGCATCGGCGCTTCGTCTTCGATGATCAAGATGCGTTGCATGATTATTTTTTCACCGTCAATTCAATGGTGAACTGGCTGCCTTTGCCAACTTCGCTTTGCACCAAAATTTTCCCGCCGTGCGCCTCGACAATGTGTTTTACCACGCTCAAACCGATGCCCACGCCCTGCGTCTCGCGGCGCAACTCAGAACCCAGCCGGTAGAACCGCTCAAAAATTTTCTCCCGCTCCGCCGCCGGAATGCCGGGCCCACAATCGGCGACGGATAATTCAACCAATCCGTTTTCGCTTTTGATTCCCACCGTCACAGTTTCGCCCTTGGGCGAATGTTTGACCGCATTGTCGATCAAGTTAACCAGAGCCTGCTGGATCGCGCGTCCATCCACGCAGAGTTCGATGTTGGATGTTGGATGTTGGGTGTTGAATGTTTCCAATTTGACGCCGCGCTCGGCCGCATACGGCTCCATCAATTTCACCGTTGTCTGCGTCAGCGCGACGAGATCCGTCGGCTCAAATTCGTATTGCTTGCGGCCTTGTTCGATTCGCGAAAAATCCAGCACGTTCTCGATCAGCGACGACAGCCGCCGACATTCCTGCACGATGAACCGGAAATACTCATTCTGTTTTTCCACCCCGGAAATTTTTCCGCGCTCCAGATTTTCCGCCATCAACCGCA
This sequence comes from uncultured Verrucomicrobia subdivision 3 bacterium, assembly GCA_903847285.1. The sequence goes on from CAINDH010000084.1 coordinate 27,069, forward strand.
CCGAGGCGATGGGCGCACGCAACTCGTGCGACACGCTGGAAACGAAGTTGGATTTCTGCTCATTAAGCGCGAGTTGGCGAACGAAAGCCCGTCTCGCCGCAACCAATGCCGCCACGGCTGCGGCAAATGACAACACAATCAATCCACCAAAAAACCATCGCCGTAAACTTTGACGGGCGTAAAGGGATTTTTGGTCCGCCAGCAAGACGATTATTCGAAATTCCGGCGGTGATTCCGGATAATAAAAACTCTCAAGGAATTCTTTGGCCTGTCCCAGCAGGGGAAGTTTGTTGGTTTCGTTGGTATTGCCAAAGCTATTTGCGAGTCTGATGATTTGACCGGCAATTTCAAATTGAACCAAGGTGTAATTCGGCACCGTAATTTTTGATTTCTTAATGGTGTTCCTTACGACCTTTTCCAGCACGCACTTGGGGATCAATATTCCATCAGATTCGAGTGCCTCGGGTGATAGAGCATTCGTTCGATATGCCCGGCGATCACCCATCAACATCAGATACGATCCACTGCGCGAAGCCACCCAGAACGCGCCCGCCTTCCAAGTATTTGTGGGATATTGTTCGCGAAAGTCATCTCTAACTAGTCGCGTGATTGCGAGTCCATCCCACCAAGTCTGCAGCGTAGCGGCGAATTTTTCTTGCGATGCTCCGCGTGCGACCCGTTTCGTCTCAGAAATCAACGCTGGCGAAAATACCGAAGGTTCATAATTGATCATCCAGCTGACGGTGTTGTTACGGATAAAATTCTCGGGCAACCCCGCACCATCGGGCAAAAGTTTCAGCGCCTGATAACAAATCATTTGTCCCAGCGGCAAGCCGGCATCGGAGAGTTCGCCGGAATTACCCCACTGCGCTCGGGAATATTCCGCAATTTTTTCGACGGCTTGATCTGTTGGAAGGTTTCGAGTCTGCGCCAGGAGCAATAGGTAGCGGACGTTTGCGCGCGCGCCCTTGGGTGGTTTAGTGGCTATAAACGTTTGCACCAGATTGCTGATGCTAGATGTATCATGATTGGCGCTCGTCAATTGCTGCAACGTTTGCCAAAGCTCTCTTTGCTTGGAATCTAGTTGCGCCTGCCATTCCGGCGGCAGTGGCGGCATCGATAAGTGCCGACCACCATTATCCGAGCTGCGATGGGCAAAAGGCTGTGCAAACAAATCAATTTCAGGGTTAGCCTGACGCCAATTTTCAATGCGCTGCCACTCGTTGCTTTCAGTGACGGCCCCGCCCGCCCAACTCGATAATCCCAAGTCAGCGGAACGGTTCGCTTCCAAACTGAAGCTGACATTCAAATAGTCGCGCAAGCCGCTCACCGCCTCAGTAGCGACGACTTTTGCGATCCGTTGCGCCAACAACTCACCGGATTCTTTTGCCTCCTGTTCGGCAAGCAGTCGGTCCTGTCGCAGCGAATACAATCCAAAACCAGCGAGCAACACGACCGGGAGCAGGATGAAGATTGCTTGCCATAAAAAAGGTGAGGGCCTTCTTGCCGGCATTGCCTTGAATTCTGGCGAGGCCATCCATTTTTTCCGTTCTCGCAAACACTGAATTAAAAATATTACGAAGCAGAGAAGCATCAACGCCGGCGCGAGATATTGCTTCCACACCTCAGTTTCTTTGCTGTTTAGGGCTAGAGCTGACTGCAATCCGAACAAAAAGCCATAGAGAATGCAAAAGCCGCGCATCCGAAAATAACGCGTTCGCAAATCTGGGGCGTGGGTCACACGGAACCGGCGACCGAGCAGAACTGCCAGAATGAACACTAGAGCCATCAAACCATACACCAGAAGCCAGATGTAAGTTTGGTCACGCATGGTTTGATATGGTAAACGAACGCTGTTGCGGCAAATTCATATTTTCCAGCCTGCCCCAAAGCCCTGCCGGATTTGTCACGGTTTTGCAAAATCTGCGGCGATGTTTTAGCCGAACATGATTTTGCAGACCGTCACTGCAACAACTACGCTGACGAAATCCGCCGTCAATCCCGCCAGCAGCGCGTGCCGCGTGCGCTTGATGGCGACGGAGCCGAAATAAACCGCGAGCACATAGAACGTCGTTTCCGTGCTGCCGTAGATCGTTCCCGCTGTCCGTGCGATGAGGCTGTCTGCGCCGAACCGTTGCACTAGTTCCGTGAAAAAACCGAGCGAGCCGCTGCCGCTCAACGGGCGCACCAAAACCATCGGCAGCAGATCAGTCGGGAAGCCGAGCTTGTTCAGCACCGGCGACAGCACATGGCTCAACATGTCGATGCCGCCCGCGGCGCGGAACATCCCCACCGCCACAAGCATCGCCACGAGATACGGGATGATACGGATGGCCACATCGAAGCCTTCCTTCGCGCCGTCCACGAATTCTTCATAAACCTTCACGCGCCGCAGCGTGGCGAACAGCGGAATGGCCGACAGCAGAAATGGAATCGAGAGCAGCGACACCGCGCCGACAATACGGATAAACAAATTTTTCTTCGCATCTGCTTCTGAAAGCGCGAGGCCGAATGTTTCCGGGGAAACCATCCGCACAAAGAAAAACGCGAAGCACAACAAGAATACGCCGAAGATCAAATTGCCCCACCACTGAATCGGCTGAAGCGTGGCAGCTTCTTTCACAGCGGGTTTTTCATTTTCCGATTTGGCGGGAGCTGCAGATTTGATTTCAGGTTTCAGGTCTCCGGTTTCAGCCTTCACTGCAAACATCGGCAGCTTGCTCAAAAATTTCGCCATCAACACGCCGCTCACCGCCGCGCACGCTGTGCAGATGATGCTCGTGCCGACGATGGAAGTGGGATTCACGGATTTGTTCGCGGCAAGAATCGCGATGGCCGTGACGGGAATAAGCTGGATGCCGCTCGTGTTGATTGCGAGGAACGTGCACATCGCGTTAGTGGCTGTGCCGGGACGCGGGTTGAGCGATTCCAGATCCTTCATCGCGCGCAGGCCAAGTGGTGTGGCGGCGTTGCCGAGGCCGAGCATATTCGCGGCGATGTTCATCAGCATCGAACCCATCGCCGGATGTTCCGGCGGAACTTCGGGAAAAATGCGGCGCATGAGCGGACGCAGCGCCCGCGCGAGCAACGCGACAAGTCCGGCGCGTTCCGCCAGCCGCATGACTCCGAGCCACAACGCCATCACGCCAATGAGTGCGAAGGAAATTTTAACAACGGCCGTATTGGCCATGTCCAGCGCCGCGTCCGCCACCTCTTTGAGTTGCCCGTTCCAGCCACCGATGAGCACGGCGCAAAGAACAAGACCGAGCCAAATGTAATTCAGCATGGCCAAACGCTACACAAGCCGACTCGCGGGCGCAACGCCGCGACAATCAGCTTTCACTAAAAATATTTTCTGCCACGCTTCAGGCATGCCACTTCCAGTCATCAGCGTTGATCAAATGCGCGAGTGGGAGGCTGCCACCTGGGCCGCCGGTCAGACGGAGGCGGAAGTCATCCGCCGCGTGGGCGGACGTCTCGCTGGCTGCGCTCGCAAGTTGACGGCGGACGGCGACTTCATTCTCCTCCTCGCGGGCAAAGGCCACAACGGCGATGACGCACGCGCGGCCAAGGAATTTCTCATCGACCGGAAAGTGAAACTCCTTGAACTGCTCGCGCCGGAAACGGATTTGCCCGCACTGAAAAATGCGCTCACGGAAAATCCGGCGCTGGTGGTGGATGGGATTTTCGGAATCGGCTTGAACCGTCTGCTTGATGAGTCGTGGCAGAAAATAATTGCCGCCGTGAACGCAGCGAAACTTTGCGTGCTGGCGGTGGATGTCCCCTCCGGTCTGAACGCGGACACGGGAGAAATTTTTGGCGCGGCCATCCAAGCCACTGTCACACTTACCGTCGGCGCACCGAAAATGGGTATGCTCGCGGCGGCAGCGTGGCCGTTCGTCGGGCGGCTGGAAGTGGCAGAGGAGGTGGGCCTGATTCCGTGTCCGCTGAAATCGGAATTGAACTGGACGCTGCCGAGTGATTTCAAAAATTATCCGCCGCCGCGTCCCGTCGCTGGTCATAAAGGCGCGTTCGGTCACGTATCAATTCTTGCGGGCAGTCTTGGTTTTTATGGAGCGGCGGTGCTGGCGGCGCGCGGGGCGCAACGCGCGCAGCCGGGGCTGGTCACCGTGTTCACACAACAGGATGTTTATTATCCCGTCGCCTCGCAGTTGTCAGCGGCGATGGTGAGCCTATGGCCAGCGGACACTAAGAAAATGTCCACGGGTTTCGATTCGCTGGCCGTCGGCCCCGGATTGGCCGGGAGCGATGTGCCGGCGGATTTGCGCCATTTACTTCGCCATTTGTGGCGCGATTTTGAGCATCCGCTCATCGTGGATGCGAGCGCGCTCGACCTGTTGTCCGCCGAACCGTTCCCAAAAAAATATGTCCGTGTGCTGACACCGCATCCTGGCGAAGCCGCGCGGCTGCTGAACTGGCCGGCTACAAAAATTCAGAACGAGCGTGTGAAAGCGTTGCGCGAGCTCTCCAAAAAATATTGTGGCGCGTGGGTGTTGCTGAAGGGGCATCAAACTTTGGTTGGCCGCGCGGAGGGGGAAATATTTGTGAACCCGTCTGGCAATCCGCATCTGGCGCAAGGTGGCAGCGGCGATTTGCTCACCGGTTTCATCGCCGGACTGCTGGCGCAACCGGCGTTGTCGGTGGACGTGGAAAAGGTTTTGCGTTACGCGGTCTGGCAGCACGGCGCGGCGGCGGATGAATTGCAGTCGCGCCGGACGAACTGGACGATTGAAGACCTCGCTGCAGAAATCGGCGGTGCCAAGTGCTGCGCTTGACGCTGCCGGACAATCGTTCTAGCCTTGCAGTGTTCGGGGAGCCAAATCACCTCGTGGGTGACGCTGAGAGTTTGACGCGTGAGCGCCAATGACCCGTGAACTTGAACCGGATAATGCCGGCGCAGGGATTTCCCACTCTCTTTGGCTTCCCAACGCAAAAATTTATGATCGCGACCAAAGACTCATTCGAACCGCACAGCAGCGAACAATTGCCCGCCTCCAAAAAAGTTTTCGTGGCTGGCACCATCCACGCCGACCTCCGCGTGCCGATGCGTGAGATCACCGTCAGCGACACCAAGTCTTACACCGGCGCGATCGAGAAGAACGCGCCCGTGCGCGTCTATGACTGCTCCGGGCCGTGGGGTGATCCCGCGTTCACCGGCACGTCCGACGAAGGCTTGCCCGCGCTGCGCCGCGATTGGATTTTGAAACGCGGCGATGTGGAGGAATACGACGGTCGCGAAGTGAAGCCGATGGACAACGGTTATCTTTCCGGCAAACACGCCGAGTTCGCCAGCAACGCCGAGAAAAATCGGCTCGTGGAATTTCCCGGTCTGCTCGGTCAACGCCGCAAGCCGCTCCGCGCCAAGGCCGGCAAAGTTGTCACTCAATTGCAATACGCCCGCGATGGCGTCATCACGCCCGAGATGGAATTCATCGCCATCCGTGAGAACATGGGCCGCGCCCGCATCTCGGAGATGTCGCAAGACATCATCCGCAACCAGCTCGACAAGCAGCACGCCGGCTCCCAGCAGCTCGACAGCAGCGAATTCACGCCGTCCGTCTTCCGCAAATTTCCGCAGCGCATTCCCGCCGAGATCACGCCTGAATTCGTCCGCAGCGAAGTCGCCGCTGGGCGCGCGATCATTCCGGTGAACATCAATCACCCGGAAAACGAGCCGATGATCATCGGGCGCAACTTTCTGGTGAAAATCAACGCCAACATCGGCAATTCCGCCGTGGCCTCGTCCATCGAGGAGGAAGTCGAGAAGATGCGCTGGGCCACCAAGTGGGGCGCGGACACCGTCATGGATTTGTCCACCGGCAAGAACATCCACGCCACGCGCGAATGGATTTTGCGCAACTCGCCCGTGCC